>NZ_JBFALK010000009.1:1911-3856 GCF_040656155.1 Microtetraspora glauca | reverse complement strand
GGGGGCCGGGGGCCCCGCCCCCCCCCCCGCCCCCGGCCCCCCCCCCCCCCCCGCCCGCCCCCCCCCCCCCCGCCCCCCCCCCCCCCCCCCCCGCCGTACTGATCAGGATGCCGGCTTGTCCCGGTCCTCCGGACCGTCCAGGACGTCACCGAAGTTCGGCTCTATGAAAGCCGGCCCCAGCGCCCCCGGATCACCCTTCGCCGCCTGCTCCTCCTCGGAGCCGACCTCCTCCTTGGGAGCATCGGCGGCTGCCGTGTCGGCCACCTTCACGGACTCGGCGGAGGGCTCGGCCGACGAGGGCTCGGCGGCAGCCTCCTCCTCGGGCTCCTCAGCCTCGAGGACGTCCTCGACCCGCTCGTCGTCCGCGTCCGCGTCCTCGTCTTCGGCCGCGGGCTCCGGGGCCTCATCGAGGTCCTTGTCCGCCTCCAGCTCGTCCTCCAGCTCGTCGAGGTCGTCGAAGTCCTCCTCGACATCCTCGATGACGCCGCCGGTCAGCTCGGCGTAGCGTTCGGCGGCATCGGTCGCGCCGTCCTCGTCGAACGCCATCGCCTTGGCGAACCAGTCGGTGGCCGCGCCCTGATGACCCGCGTCGGCCAGCGCGTCGGCATATGCGAACGCGAGCCGGGCCGACCACGGCCTGGGCTGCGGGTCACGCAGCTCGGGCACACGCTGCAGCGTGATCACCGCGGCATCGTGCTGGCCGAGGTCACGGCGGGCGCCGGACTCCACGATGGCCAGCTCGATCTTGCCTGCCCGGTCCAGCCGTTCGGCCTCCTTGGAACGCACAAGGTCCAGAGCCCGCTCCGGGCGGCCGAGTCCACGCTCGCAGTCGGCCATGATCGGCAGGTATGCGTCCGAACCCGTCATCCGTCGCGCGGCCCGGAGGTCACCGAGCGCCTCGGCGTACTGGCCCGCGTGGTATGCCGCGATCCCTGCCGCCTCACGCACCACCCCGATCCGGCCAGCGAACCGACGGGCCGCCTTCGCGTGCTCGTACGCCTGCTCGGGCTCCTCCTCGCCGAGGGCGCGGGCCGCCGCCACGAGGTGGCTGGCCACCAGATTGGCGAGGTCGTTCGGCAGCGACCTCAGCTCGGCACGCGCCTCACTGTCCAGCTCGTCCGGCGTGATGTCAGGGGCGAGCTCGGGCAGCTTCTCCCGTTCCCTGGGCTCGTTCTCCTGGCCGTATCGCGTACGGCTGCCCGGACCGGAGCCTTCCCGGCTGAACGGCCTGTCGCCACGGTCATCACGGTCACCGTACGAACGCTGCGGCCGGTCACCGAAGGGACGCCCACCCCGGTCATCGCCGCGCTGGAAGCGGTCCCCGCCTCGCTCGCCGGCCGGACGGGGTCCGCCATCCCGGTCGCGGGAGCCGTACCGGCCGCCGAAGCCACCGCCCTCACGGGCCGGGCGCCCGCCACGGTCATCACGGTCCCCATAGGACCGCTGGGGACGGTCACCACCACGAGCAGCGTCCCGATCACCGTAGGAACGCTGCGGACGGTCACCACCACGGGCGGCATCCCGGTCACCGTAGGACCGCTGCGGACGGTCACCACCACGGGCGGCATCCCGGTCACCGTAGGACCGCTGCGGACGGTCACCGCCACGGGCGGCATCCCGATCGCCATACGACCGCTGGGGACGGTCACCGTAGGACCGCTGGGGACGGTCACCACCACGAGCGGCATCCCGGTCACCGTAGGACCGCTGCGGACGGTCACCACCACGAGCGGCGTCCCGATCGCCGTAGGAACGCTGCGGACGGTCGCCACCACGGGCGGCATCCCGATCGCCATACGACCGCTGGGGACGGTCACCGTAGGAACGCTGCGGACGGTCACCACCACGAGCGGCATCCCGATCGCCGTAAGAACGCTGCGGACGGTCGCCACCACGAGCGGCATCCCGATCACCGTAGGAACGCTGCGGACGGTCACCACCACGG
>NZ_JBFALK010000009.1:0-1811 GCF_040656155.1 Microtetraspora glauca | reverse complement strand
GCGGCGTCCCGATCGCCGTAGGACCGCTGCGGACGGTCACCGTAGGAACGCTGCGGCCGGTCACCGCCACGGGCGGCGTCCCGATCGCCGTAGGACCGCTGCGGACGGTCACCGTAGGAACGCTGCGGCCGGTCACCGCCACGGGCGGCGTCCCGATCGCCGTAGGAACGCTGCGGCCGGTCACCGCCACGGGCGGCATCCCGATCGCCATGGGACCGCTGACCACCGCGATCGTCGCGGGAACCGTACCGGCCGCCGAAGCCACCGCCCTCACGGGCCGGGCGCCCGCCACGGTCATCACGGTCACGGAACCCCGAACCCCGGGACGCGTCACGGTCCCCATAGGACCGCTGCGGACGGTCACCACCACGAGCGGCATCCCGATCACCGTACGACCGCTGGGGACGGTCACCGTAGGAACGCTGCGGACGGTCACCACCACGAGCGGCATCCCGATCACCATAGGACCGCTGCGGCCGATCACCGTACGAACGCTGACCACCACGGTCATCACGATCACGGAAGCCTGAACCGCGGGACGCATCGCGGTCCCCAAAGGACCGCTGGGGACGGTCACCGTCACGGTCGCCGAACGTGCGCCGCGGGCGGTCGGCACGGGACGCGTCGCGATCCCCGTACGAACGCTGAGGACGATCACCCCGGTCGCGTCCGCGGAAGTCGCCCCGGTCTCCAGAACGGCCCTCACGCCGCTCCCCGTAGCCGCTCCGGCCCTCGTCTCGGCCCCCGCTCGTACGGCGCGGCCGGTCATTGCCTTCTGCGCGGTTCTCTTCGCCACGGCCCACGCCGTCACGCCCGTCTTCTCTGTTCACTTCTGTCCTCTATTACTCACTCACCGCGTAGGGGGCTTAGTGCCGGGATCTCACGTGATCCCTTGGCTCCTCCGCCCGCGGGAGATGAACGTATGAGCCGGACGATGCTGAACGTCCGCTTCCGGCCGAAAGTCTTGGCTGCCGGCTCTCGTCGCTCGCCGTGGCCTTCGCTCCTTGCCTGACGCGAAGAAGGCCACCAATTGAAGGTGGCCCGACTCTGCAAGCCTAGCAAGTCAGCGCTACCACACGAGCCGAAGTCACGATCCCGAAGCACTGCGCAGCATCTGGGTAGGAGACTACGGCGGGAAAGGGGGGCGCGGAGGCGGGGGTTTGTGGAGGCCGGCGTAAGACCGTGCCAGCAACCACCGCGACAGCGGTATGCACCTGATCGCAACTATCACGGCCGGCCGGAGCAAGCCCCCGCCTCCGCGCCTACGGACACCAGACAGGCAGCGTCTACCAAAAACAACCCCCCACATCGAGTGGCTCACCCCACACACCACCGCGCTCACCCCGCAACCCGACGCGCTGGGCCGCGGCCGTACCGCGGCTGACCCGGCCCGCGGCTCGCCCCAGCAACACACCGCCAAACAAATACCGAAAGCCCCTGCCCGACAGCCGAAAACCAGCACACCGGCATCAGCGCAGAACACAACAACAACCACCGCGCACAACACCGACCACCAGCCGGCCCCACCACCACACCACCACCAGAAGCGCCTCCACCGGAAGCGCCGCCACCAGCGACAGGAACACCCACACCGACCAACAAAACCCAGACCAGCCAGAACCCGAACCACCAACGAAACCAGCCGGAAAGCGCTTACCCACCAAGGCACAAAAAAGAGAAAGGGCCACCCCAACAAAAGGGTGACCCTCTCCCACAAAAAATTGTCCGGCGGCGTCCTACTCTCCCACACCGTCCCCAGTGCAGTACCATCGGCGCTGGAAGGCTTAACTTCCGGGTTCGGAATGTAACCG
>NZ_JBFALK010000008.1:0-325079 GCF_040656155.1 Microtetraspora glauca | reverse complement strand
TCCTTGAGGTGGATCACGCCCAGGACCCGGGCCCTTCCGTCGGCGATCTCACCCACCACCAGTGGGGTGCCTCCGGACGCGGAGATGCCGTCGACGATGTGGCCCACCCGCCCGGTCGGATGCCCACCGTTCTCCCGTATCCACCGCATGACGGCGGTCGCCGCGCCCTTCCTGATCACGCGCCCGTCCGGGAGATCGACCCCGCTCATCCGGCTGGCCGCGGTGAACGCCACGAACCGGACACGCCGACGGCCGGCAAGGGTGGCGTCCGCCGCGGGCGCCCCGTCGGCGCCGTCCACCACGAGGTCATGGCGTTCGCGCAGGCCGTGCACCCGCTTGGCGAGGACGACGATCGAGCGGCCCTCCGGGGTCGCGTCGGCCAGGCTGGAGAGCTGCGCCGCGTCCGCGAGGTCGTCGGCGGTCACGTCCTCGACCGGCACGAACTCGGACGCCTGCCGGTTGCCCAGGGTGATGGTGCCGGTCTTGTCCAGCAGCAGCGTGCTGACATCGCCCGCCGCCTCCACCGCCCGGCCGCTCATCGCGAGCACGTTGCGCTGCACCAGCCGATCCATGCCCGCGATACCGATCGCGGACAACAGCGCGCCGATCGTGGTCGGGATCAGGCACACCACCAACGCCACCAGCACCACGCCGGTGACCCCGTGAGCGTTCAACGCCAAAGAATCCGGCACGCCGGGGTTCTGTGCCTTGGAGAAGATCGCGAGAGGCTGCATGGCGGCCGTGGCCACCAGGAAGATGATCGTGAGCGCGGCCAGCAGGATGTTCAGCGCGATCTCGTTGGGCGTCTTCTGCCGGCTGGCGCCCTCGACCAGCGAGATCATCCGGTCGATGAAGCTCTCCCCCGGCTTCTGAGTGATCTGGACGATGATCCGGTCGGACAGCACCTTCGTGCCGCCGGTCACCGCCGACCTGTCCCCGCCGGACTCGCGGATCACCGGCGCCGACTCACCGGTGATCGCCGACTCGTCGACGGAGGCGATGCCCTCGACCACGTCACCGTCCCCGGGGATGATCTCCCCGGCCTCCACGATCACGAAGTCCCCCTGCCGCAGCTTGGCGGCGCCGACCGCGTCCCACCGGCCGGCGTCCTTACGATCCATGAGGCGGCGGGCGACGGTGTCGCGCTTGGCCGCGCGCAGCGTGGCCGCCTGGGCCTTGCCCCGGCCCTCCGCCACGGCCTCGGCCAGGTTGGCGAAGACCACGGTCAGCCACAGCCACACCACGATCGCCCAGGCGAAGACCGACGGGGTGACGATCGCGAGGGCCAGCGTGAAGACCGCGCCCACCTCGACCACGAACATGACCGGGTTGCGCCACAGCGTGGCGGGGTTGAGCTTACGCAGCGCGTCCGGCAGCGACCGGAGCATCTGCTTGGGGTCCAGCAGGCCGCCGCCGATCTTCCCGTCCCGCTTCCTCGGTTTCGCCGGATCGTCCGGCGTACGGCCGGGCAGCGGGCGCGCTCTCGTGGACATGGCTAGCGGATCCCTTCCGCCAGCGGCCCCAACGCCAGGGCGGGAAGGAAGGTGAGCGCGACCAGCACGACGGTGACGCCGACCACCATGCCGATGAACTGCGGGCGGTGGGTGGGCAGTGTCCCCGCGGAAGCCGGCACCGGCGACTGCCCGGCGAGCGAGCCCGCCAGGGCGAGGATCAGGACCATCGGCAGGAACCGCCCGAAGGCCATGCACAGGCCGAGCGTGATGTTGAAGAAGTTTGTGTTCGCGCTCAGGCCGGCGAACGCGGACCCGTTGTTGTTCGACGCGGAGGTGTAGGCGTAGAGCACCTCCGACAGGCCGTGCGCGCCTTTGTTGAGCATCGCCGCCCGCCCGGCCCCGGTGGCCATCGCGAGCGCGGTGCCGATGAGGACCAGCACCGGAGTCGCCAGGAAGTAGAGCGACGCAAGCTTGATCTCGCGGGAGCCGATCTTCTTGCCGAGGTATTCCGGGGTGCGCCCCACCATGAGCCCGGCCACGAAGACGGTGATCACGGCCAGGACCAGCATGCCGTACAGGCCGGAGCCGGTGCCTCCGGGGGCCACCTCGCCGAGCATCATGTTGAAGAGCAACATGCCGCCGCCGAGCGCGGTGTAGGAGTCGTGCGCGGAGTCCACCGCGCCGGTGCTGGTGAGCGTCGTCGGGCTGGCGAACATGGCGGAGTTCGACACCCCGAACCTGGCCTCCTTGCCCTCCAGGGCCGCGCCGATCGCCTGCGGCACGGTGCCACCGTGGCCCAGTTCCGCCAGGTTGGTCACCGCCACGCTCGCCATCGCGATGATGGCCATGATCGCGACGATCGCGTACCCCTGGCGGTTGTCGCCCACCATCCGGCCGAAGGTCCGCGGCAGGGAGAAGGCGATGACCGTCAGCAGCAGGATCTCCAGCCAGTTGGTCCAGGGCGTCGGGTTCTCGAACGGATGGGCCGAGTTGGCGTTGAAGTAACCGCCGCCGTTGGTGCCGAGATCCTTGATGGCCTCCTGGGTCGCCACCGCGCCGGGGGTGAAGGTCTGATGGCCTCCGGCCGGCGTGGTCCAGGTGTGCGGGTCGGCGAACGTCTGGATCGCTCCACCCGCGACCAGCAGGATCGCGGCCACGAAGGCGATCGGCAGCAGGATGCGGACGATACCGCGCACCAGGTCCACCCAGAAGTTGCCGAGATCGTCGGTCCGCCGTCGGGCGAACCCGCGGACCAGCGCGATCGCGACCGCCATGCCGACCGCGGCCGACACGAAGTTCTGCACGGCGAGGCCGCCCGTCTGCACCAGGTGACCCATGGTGGACTCGCCCGAGTACGCCTGCCAGTTGGTGTTGGTGGTGAAGCTGACCGCCGTGTTCCAGGCCAGGGCGGGCGGGACCGCGCCCCTGCCCAGGCTGAGCGCGAGATGGCTCTGCAGCCGTTGCAGGCCGTACAGGAAGAGGATCGACACGGCGGAGAAGGCCAGGACGCTCCGCGCGTAGGCGGTCCAGCGCTGCCCGTTGTCGGGATGCACGCCGATGAGGCGGTAGACGCCCCGTTCGACGGCGAGATGCCGGTGGCCGGCGTAGACGCGGTACATGTAGTCGCCGAGCGGCCGGTACGCCACGGCGAGGACGACGAGCAGCGACAGGACGAACAGGAGTCCCGCCGTCCCCGAGGACATCGGGGACGAGGACGTCAGGGATGACGACATCGGGGACGGCGACCGCGACAGCGACGGCATGAGGGACGGCATGAGGGACGGCGCTGTGGAGTCCGTCGGAGGCGGCGCCGAGTACGTCATCAGCGAGTACGTCATCAGAAGCGCTCCGGGAACAGCAGCGCGACGACCATGAAGATCACCAGGCCGATGGCGACCACGAGCCCGACGGTGTTCACCACGCCCATGACCCCACCTCGTACGGCAGCGCCCCGCGGAGCCGGGCTCCGCGGGGCAGATCCCGGGCGGCGGCGGTCACAGTCGCTCCACCGCCCTGACGGCGAGCCAGAGGAGCGCGAACACCACGACCGTCAGGGCGACGAAGATGACGTCGGCCATCGCCACTCCCTCGGAATCCTGAAGTGCACGCTCGACCGCCGGGCCCGGCGGTCCCACCACCAGGAAATCCCCAGATTTGCGGCTTTTCGGCGATCTTGACGTCTTATATACGAATCCAGAGGGAATCTTGATGACTTTCCTACGCCTGTGACCTGCGGGACGGCACGTGAACAGCGAGAGGTTCGGCCGGCGATCAGCCGACGTGGACGTGGGGGCGGCGCGCCGCGTCAGGCTCGGCCTCGCGCAGCACCTCCCGGGTCAGCGCTGGCACGTCGCCGCCGCCGAAGAGCAGGTAGCGCAACATGGCGACGACGGGGTTCCCCTCGCCCCACTGGAAGTAGATGTCCGGCACCTCGCCGGTGCGGTCCCGGATGTACAGCAGGAGCGCGGCCAGCGCGTTCGCCACCGTCGCGCTCTCGACGCGGAGGATCCGGTGGCCGTACCGCAGGTCGCCCGTGACCCGCAGTTCGCTGCGGAACTGGGACGCGTCGAGCACGGTGACCTCGACGAACATGACGGGCTCCGCGCTGCGCAGCCGATGGGTGTACCACTGCTCGCGGAGCTTCTCGTTGTACTCGGCCTGGTCGCGCCGCCGCGGATCGTTGGCGATCAGATGGATCTCACCGCTGGCCTCGGTGATGAACTCCTGGGCGAGCGTGTCGAGATGGACGTCCGAGACCCGCAGCTCGGTGGACCGGGTGACCCGCGAGATCAGCGACAGCACGATGATCGCCGCGATGAACAGCGACGCGATCTTCACGCCCTCCGGGCGTACGCGGATGTTCTCCACCAGCGTGTAGGCGAGGACCAGCGTGATCAGCGCGAAGACCCGGGCCCGCCCGCGCCGTCCTGCCTTGTGCGCGTCCACGGTCACCGCGACGCCCGCGGACAGGAACAGCACCAGCACTCCGGTCGCGTACGCGCCACCCTGGGCGTCCACGCTGGCGTCGAAGGCGAGCGTGATGGCGACCGCGATGGCGGTGAACACGAGGACCAGCGGTCGCACGGCGCTGGTCCAGTCGGGTGCCATGCCGTATCTGGGCAGGTAGCGCGGCACGAGGTTGATCAGACCGGCCATCGCGGACGCTCCGGCGAACGACAGGATGGTGATCGTGCTGACGTCGTACAGCGTGCCGAACCCGTTGCCGAGATAGGCGTGCGCCAGGTAGGCCAGCGCCCGGCCGTTGGCCCTGCCGCCCGGCTGGAACTCGTGCTCGGGGATCAGGGTGATCGTGACAAGGCTGCTGCAGATCAGGAACACGCTCATGATCAGGGCGGCGACGGTCAGCAGCCGCCTGGCGCCCGCGATGCGCCCCGTGAGATCGCCCTGGATCAGCGGCATCACGGCCACACCCGTCTCGAACCCGGACATGCCGAGCGCCAGCTTGGGCATCACCAGCAGGGAGACGACGAACAATCCGAGCGGGTCGCCGTGCTGCGTGGTCAGCATCCGCTCCCAGTTCCCGATCAGCTCCGGATGCCCGAGGACGTGCAGGAGCGCCGTGGCGACCACCACGGCGTTCAGCGCCAGATAGACGCCGACCAGCGCCACGGCGATGCCGATGGCCTCGGTGAAGCCCTTCAGGAACACTCCGGCGAGAAACGCCAGCAGCAACAGCGTGACGGCGATCTTCTGCCCGGAGAGCACACGGGGAGTGAAGGGGTTCTCCAGGATGTGCGCGGTCGCGTCGGCCGCGGACAGCGTGATGGTGATGACGAAGTCGGTGGCCGCGAAGCCCAGCAGGACGAGCACGATCAGTTTGCCCCACCAGCGCGGTGCCAGCCCTTCCAGCATCGCGATCGAGCCCTGGCCGTACGGGCTCTCGACGGCCACCTTGCGGTAGACCGGTAGCGCGCCGAACAGGGTCAGCATGACGAGCAGGACGGTGGCCACCGGGGCGACGCTCCCCGCCGCCAGCGCGGCGATCCCGGGCTGGTAGCCGAGGCTGGAGAAATAGTCCACGCCGGTGAGGCACATGACGCGCCACCACGAGTACTGCTTCTCCGGGGAGCGGGGGCCGTGCGGACCCAGGGCCTTCAGGTCCTCGTGCCGGAGGCCGTGCAGCAGCCACGCCCGGAACGCCCCTTCCCGGACCACCACATGCCGAGCCGACCCGGCCAACCGGTCACCCCCGCAGCATCACCGATCGAACCCGCGTGAACCCGCATGGATCCGGTCGATCGGACACCGATCCGCCGCGAGGCGAAGGGCGTTCCGCGGGAAGGCCGCGTGTGGACCACACGCCTGATCTCGGATACCCCGGGGTCCCTGGGTCGAACCACGGCCCCGGGACGAGCACGGTCACCAGGGGCGCGTCGCGACCTGGTCGAGGAACCGGTCGACCAGCCGGTGCGCCCGGACGACGGCGGAGGGCTCCTCCGCCCTGGTCGTCGCGGCGAGACGCTCGACGTCGCCGCCGTGCGCGGTCACCCAGTCACCGCCGCCGTTGCCGAGCCAGCCGTCCAGCATGGCGACCGTCAGCTCGGGGTGGAACTGCACCGCGAGGCTCCGCCCGATGGTGAACGCCTGCGGCGCGACCCGCGTACGGGCGAGGGGTGCGGCGCCCGGGGGCGGGCTCCAGCGGTCCTGGTGCCACTGGAACCACGGGCCCGCCTCGACGAGGCCCGGCGCGCCGGTCTCGATCGTGTACCAGCCGATCTCGGGTTCGGAGCCGCGCTCGACCCGACCTCCGAGCGCGGCGGCCAGTGCCTGGCCGCCGAAGCAGATGCCGAACACGGGCACGCCCGACTCGTGCGCCCGGCGCAGGAAGTCCAGCTCCTCCCGGATCCAGGACCCGATCGCCGCCCCGTCGTACACCGACCAGGGAGCGCCCATCGGCACGATCACGTCGTAGTCGCGGGGATCGGGGAAGGCGACCTCGACGTCGGGAGCGTGGAAACGGTCCGCCGGGACGACGGGGAACTCCACGAGCTCGTATCCGCGCCGCTCGAACCCCTCCCCGATCGGCCCCGTGGGCGAGACGTGGTCCTGCTGGACGAACAGCGCGCGCATGACACCCCCGAGAAATTATTTGGCACCAAACGATATCTCGGGGAACCCGCCTCGTACCAGCGCGAACGCCGTCCCACGGGCACCCGCGCTCATCAGCCCGCACGGCCGACCGGTCGGGTCAGCGGGCGCGTGGAGGGGCGGTGGAACTGCGCGTGATCAGCTCTATCAGGCCGGCGAACAGGTCGAGCACGTCAGACCTCGATCCGGTAGAAACGCGCGGCGGTGCCGCCGAGTACGGCGGAGCGGTCGTCGTCGGACAGTTCCGCGAGCAACGCGCCGGTCTCGCGCCACACCTTGGCGTAGTCACCGGCGAGGACGGCCACCGGCCAGTCGCTGCCGAACATCAGCCGGTCCGGCCCGAACACCTCGATCGCGTGGTCCACGTACGGCCGCAGGTCGCCCGCGGTCCACGTCTCGGCGTCGGCGGCGGTGTTGAGCCCGGAGACCTTGGCGTACACGCCGGGGCACTCGGCGGCCGCGGCGATCAGCGACGCCCACGGCTCCCAGCCCTTCTCCTTGATCGGCGGCTTGGCCAGGTGGTCGATGACCATGCGGAGGCCGGGCACCCGCTCGGCGAGCACGGGCACGTGCTCCAGATGCCGGGGCAGCACGGCGACCACGTCGAACGGCAGTCCCACCTCGGCGAGCAGCCCCAGCCCTTCGATCACGGAATCCTGAATCACCCAGTCGGGATCGGGGTCGTCGTGGATGAGGTGGCGCACGCCCGCGAACTTCGGGTGCCTGCCGTACCGCTCCAGGGCCTGCGCCGCCTCGGCGGGCCGGTTCAGCGGCACCCATCCGACCACGGCGGCGATGAAGTCGTGCTCGTCCGCCTGCGCCAGCATCGCGTCGGTGTCGGCATAGGAGTCCATCGCCTGGACCAGAACCGTGCGGTCGATCCCGGCCGCCGCGAGCTGCGGGACGAATTCCTCGGGTTCGAAGGTGCGGTAGATCGGCCCCGCCTCCGGCGTCAGCCACGGATAGGAACCGGTGCGCAGGTTCCAGAAATGCTGATGCGCATCGACGACGGGCACCGTACCTCCTTTGTTGATCAATCGATTGAAAGCGTGCACAAGCTAGACCGGCCGTGGTGGGGTGTCAACGGAACCCTGGACGGCGCCCGAGACAGCCCAAGACAGCCCGAAGGCCGCATCCCGGGCCGTGGCCGTGCCTCGCTGGAACCTGGGCTGGACGAGCTCCAGGGTGATCTCGTCCGGGTCCGGGAGACAGCAGGCGTACCCGCCCTTGTCGATCCCCGCGGTGATCTCGTTGGGCGGTGAGACGAACCTGGCCCCGACCGCCGACAGCCGGGCGTACTCGGCCCGGGCGTACTCGACGGTGAGCGCCGGGTGCGCGGCACCCGGCAGGTGCCTGGCCGGGTCCCGGCATGCCGGAGCGGGTTCTCGTCCGTACCAGCGTCACTGCCAGCCCAGTTCCTCGTAGAACGCCGTACGCGCCTCGGCGAACGAGGCGCGCGGCAGCACCGCGCCCGCGTGTCGGCCCGCCGCGACCGGTTCGTCGTGGAAACGGGCGGGCAGTTCGTCCGGGCCGCCCTCCTCCCTGATCGCGTAGGCGCGCATCAGGTCGAGCCTGCGCCGCCCCGCGTCGAGCAGGTCGCCCACGGTGAACTCCACCCCGGCGACGGCCCTGACCAGCGACGCCAGATGATCGAGCGTCAACGGCCTGGTTGGAGTGCTCGCGAAGACGCAGATGTTCAGCGCGTCCAGGGCGCTCCACAGCCGCAGCAGCCGCGCCGTGCGGCGCCCTCGCTCCGCGTCCAGGACCCCGGCCGTCTCGGGTGCGACCCCGACGCGCGCCGCCTCCGGAAAGCAGTACGGCAGGCCGAGCGCGGGATCGAAGTCCAGGTCGTGCTCCAGCGCGTCGTAACGCGGCCCGTTCGGAGCGGCCGCGTAGCCGAGCCCGAGCCCCGGCTGGACCCGCGGGTCGAAGCACGGCACCTCCGCGCCCTTGACCGCCATCACGTACGGCATCGCCTCCTGCCCGATCAGGCGCGCGGCGCGCGCGGATCCTTCCGCGAGCAGGTCGCCGAAGGCCCCGCTGCGCGTGGCGACGTCCCGGATCAGACCGGGGAGCGCCGCCGCGTCACCGAAGGCGGGCCCTCCGGGAAGCAGGCCCCGAGCGGTGCACTCCATCGCGAACGCCAGCGTCCCTCCGAGGGAGACCTGGTCGAGGCCGAGGTCGTTACAGAGCGCGTTGGCGTCGAGAACCGCGTCGAGATCGTCGATGCCCAGGTTCCAGCCGAGCGACGGGAACGCCTCCTGACCCAGCCCGCCGGATCCGCGCACCGGCGACGCGGGCGGGCCGTACGTCTTGAGGCAGTCGTTGGGGCAACCGGGACAGCCACCCCTCGTGGCCACGGCCCGTACGCCGAAGGCCCCGGGCTCGGGCACCGCCAGGCCGCTCTCACCGGTGACGGAGAAGTTCCGCACCGCGAGGTAACCGGGATCGGGCACGTCACCGGCCCACCCGGCGAATCCGGGCTCACCGTGCTGGAGCGCGGCGAGCGGGTTGGCGGCCAGCGCGTCCCGGTAGTACGCGGTCAGCCCGGCCAGCGCGTCCGGGTCGGCGACGGACACGGGGGCCTCTCCCACGCAGACCACTGCTTTGAGGTTCTTGGCGCCGAAGACCGCGCCCAGCCCGTACCGCGCGGCGGGGTAGGCGTGGTCGGTCACCACGCTCGCGTACCTGACCAGGTTCTCCCCCGCCGGGCCGATCGCCGCCACGTGGGCGCCCGCGCCGTGGCGGGCGCGCAGGGCGTCCGTCGTCGCGGCCGTGCCGAGTCCGCGCAGGTCCTCCGCGTCGTGGCAGGTGACCTCCCCGCCCTCGATCAGCAGGTAGGAGAGCCGCCGCGCCCTTCCGGTGATCGCCAGTGCCATGGCGCCGGCGCCGCGCAGGCCGGCCGCGAACGGGCCGAGCGCGTGCGCCTCCCCGGCCACTCCGGTCAGCGGCGACTTCGCCAGGAAGACCGTCTTGGCGAGTCCCGGTCCCGGCGCGCCGCCGAGGATCCCGGCCGCGACGTACAGCAGGGCCCGGGGATCGTACGGCGCCAGCCGGGCGGGCGTGCGCTCGGCGAGCAATCGGAGGCCGAGGATGGAACCGCCGAAGTGGCCGGTCTCCGCCGACCGGTCCTCACGCTCGACGGTTCCGGCGGCCAGGTCCACGACGAAGGGCATAGGACGCGCTCCTCAAGCGGGAGGGAGGGAATCGGCGCCAGACAAACTAATCAAATCTCGCACCATTTCTACCGTCTGGGCAGCGCGCATCCCCCCTGGCCCGCACCGCCCCCTGACACTGCCGGCAGCACGACGAAGGCCCGGCGGCGCGACGGGCGCCGCCGGGCCCCTCAACCCGGTGGATCGGTCAGTGGATCGGTCAGACGACGGGGCAGGGCGTCCCCGGCCGGGTCAGCGCGGCCCGCGCGTGACCCACGACGATGTCCACATCGCCCAGA
Source organism: Microtetraspora glauca (assembly GCF_040656155.1). Classification (NCBI taxonomy): domain Bacteria; kingdom Bacillati; phylum Actinomycetota; class Actinomycetes; order Streptosporangiales; family Streptosporangiaceae; genus Microtetraspora; species Microtetraspora glauca. The sequence continues at coordinate 315,062 of NZ_JBFALK010000008.1, read as the reverse complement.
GTGTGGATGTGCACGGCGTTGACCGCGATGCCGGCGCCTCCGCCCGTATGCGTCACCTCATTGATCACGACCTTGCCCACACGCGGGATGTCGATGGTGAGGTTGGCCTTCAGCTTGGCGATCCGGACGCCGTTGACCCTCAGGTTGCTGAAGTTCACCTGCGTGTCGGTGGTCACGTGACCCGAATCGTCGCTCCGGGCCCGGGCGACGGAGACGATCTCGTCCGCCGTGACGGCGCCGCCCAGCAAGCGGATCCGAGCGGTCGTGGCGGAGGCGGTGGCGGTGCGCAGCCCCGCCGGGTCGACCTTCCCCGTGGCGTCGGTGGCGATGACGCCCAGCGAGCCGACCTGGCCCAGCCTCGCGTTCACGAGCTTGTGCTCGTCGCTTCCCGCCGTGGCGGTGCAGGTCAGGTCGGAGGGCACGAGCGGTGCGACCCGGATCAGCGGTGCGCTGAGGCTGCCGCCATGGGCGTGCGCGTCGAAGACCAGCACGCGCGGGAGGAACCGCACGCTGGCGCAGCCCGGCGGGTTCACCCCGACGCTCTCCACCAGGTCCGCGGCGCAGGTGGTGTACGTGCCCGCGCGCTCCGAGGTCACCACGACCGAGGCGGTACAGGACGCCTTGCCCGCGGCGAGCGTCCCGGTCACCTTGACCTGCCCGGCACCCGCCCGCACCGAAGCGCCCGAGCAGTCGGTCACCGGGGCGACGCCGACCGGGGTGAACCCGTCGGGAAGCTTCTCGGTGAACGACCAACCCTTCTTCTCGGCCAGCTCGCTCGTGTTCGTGATCGTGAACGTCAGGGTCACGGGCTTCCCCGCCTCCGCCTGCCCCGGGCTGTAGGCGACGTCGAGCCGCGGGGTGACGTCCAGGACGCGGACGTTGTCGTACGCGGCGTCGTTGCCGTACCCGCTGCCCTGGAAGTTGACCAGCCGCAGGCCCACGGTGGAACCGCGGAACAGCACCGGGCTGTCGCTGGTGTAGGTGCCCACCGGGATCCCGTCCACCGTGCCTCCGGGCTTGGCGCACGGCTCGATGGGGGTCGTGAAGGTGGGCACCGCCGTCGATCCGTCGAGCAGGTAGAAACCGAGCTTGGCGTGATTGCCGTGGCAGTTCACCTCCGCGACGTCGACGGAGAAGGCCAGGAACCGGCCGGCGGCGCCGATGTCGACGGGCTTCCTCGTCTCCAGCTGCGTCTTGTTCGCGCCGGGGTCGCCGTTGGTGTAGGCCGTGACCGCGTGGTTCTTCGCCGCCTCGCCGCCCGACCACTTGCCGAGCGCGCCTGCCATCTGCTGCGCGGAAGGCCACCAGCCGCCGCATCCGGAGTTCGCCGGTGCCACGCCCGGGTTCTGCGGGGAGGTGATCCACCCGTTGCAGGCCGTCAGCCAGGCCGGATCGGCCGTGTAGGTCTGGTTGACCGGCGCCGCCCCGGTGTACCCGGTCACCAGGATGGGCGTGACCCCCTGGCCGTTCTCGAAGTTCTCGGCGAAGACCACCTTCGGCGCCTGCGGGGCCGCCGAAGAGGCGGGCGCCGCCGCCGTCGCGGTGCCGCTCTGGGCCACCGCCGCCAACGCCGAGGACAGGGCGAGCGCGGCCGTGCCGGCCACTACGCGCCTCATCGCACGGGATCCACGCCCACGCGCGTACGAGTCGTTCACCAAAGAGTTCCTCCCAGCATCGAGCCTTCGTGAAGGGCGGAACGACATCGAAACGAACGCCACACGAAATGCCGTGTCAGGCCGTACGGCCGAGCCGTCGTTTCACATTCCAGGCGAATTCGCCGAATGATCGATGCCTTCCTCAGGCAAAAATGACCTGCCCGCGATGCACTGTCAACGGATGGTCGCCAACTAATCGGCCGCTCCGCCGAATGTGTCGATCAATTCGAATTAATAAAACAGCGCAAAATGCGTTAATCACGCCACACAGATCAGTCAACTACGCCCTGAAGTGCAGATATAGCGCCCGATGCGCGAGTATGGATGACCTCAGCCACCTCTTCGACGGCTCCACTTCGGCGGCGCCCGCCGGGCCCGGAAACACCGTCGGGCACCGGACCAAGACGTCGTCCGCCGCACGATCGGGCCACGATTCTCCGAAAAATTCCGAACGGGATACCCAGCGACCGCCAGGCGCACAGCAAAACGCCGCTCACATATCCGGTCGGACAGGGAAACACATCTGCGTTCCCCAAGAAAACCGACTCTTCGCTCTTGACGGGAAATATCGTCGAAGAACCAGAAGACCGGCGGGCCATGGCAAGAGGCAGAAGCCGGGCCTGCCGTACCGGCTCAGGATCCGGTCGCGCGGCGCGCGGCCCCGGAACGTGTCGCGAGGGTGAGCAGAGACCTCGCCGGGCCGTCCAGGCGCCGTCCCTCGATCCAGACCGCCCGCAGCCTCCGCTGGAGATCGACACCTTCAGGAGGCACCGCCAGCAGCCTCCCGTCGGCCAGTTCGTCGCCGACCGCGAGCTCGCTCAGCACCGCCGGTCCGGCGCCGGAGGCGAGCGCGACCTTCACCGCGGAGTTCGAGCCGAGTTCGAGCAGCGGCTCGGCGAGCGGCCCGTACCGTTCCATCACTGTCTCGAACGTGATCCGCGTCCCCGACCCGGGCTCGCGGACGATCAGCGGCGTGGCCGCCAGCTCGCGGGGGCGCAGCGGCGTGCGGCGGCGGGCCCACGGATGCCCGGGAGCGACCACGACCACCAGCCGATCCCGTCCCACCAAGCGTGAGGCGAGGCCGACCGGCAACGACGGCCCCTCGACGAAGCCGAGCTCCGCCTCACCGCCCAGCACGAGCTCGGCGACCCGTGCCGAGTTCACGACCTGCAGCCCGACGGTGACGTCCGGCTCGATCGGACGCAGGCCGATGAGCCAGCCGGGCACCAGGTACTCGGCGACGGTCATGCTCGCGGCCACCGGGAGTGCGGCGCCGCGCTCGCGCCGCATCGCCGTGACACCGGCCATCAGGGCGTCGGCGGCGCCGAGGACGTCACGCGCCCAGTCGACCACCATCTGGCCCTCCGCCGTCAGCCGCGACCCCACGGGAAGGCGCTGGAGCACCTGCACGCCCAGCCGCCGCTCCAGGGTCCGCAGGCGGCTGCTCGCGGACGGCTGGGAGATGCCGTGCTGGCGGGCGGCCCGGCCGACGCCACCGAGCTCGCTCACCGTGACCAGCAGGGCGAGCGCCTCCAGGTCGGGCCAGCGGTTCAACCTCATAGAAACATCCTATGGACTCGTCGCCATCTTCCGGCTAGCGAGCGGTCACCCCGAACGGAAACGTGGTGAGCACGTCGAGGCTGGAGGAAAGTTGATCACCGAACAACGGACGACATCCCGGGCGATCGGCTCGCGGCGGCTCCCGCTCGCGCCGAGGATCGGTTCACGGGTCGCGCCGCTGCTGCCGGGACTCGCGCTCACCGTGGCCGGCGTCGTGCTCGCCGTCCTGCTCAACCGGATCGTCCCGGCGGTCGGAACGCTCACCGGCGCCATCCTCCTCGGGGTCGCCGCCGCCAACGCGGGAGTGATCCGGCCCGCCGTTCTCGCCGGCACGCGGTTCGCGGCCAAGCAGGTCCTGCGGGCCGGGGTCGTCCTGCTCGGCCTCCAACTGGCCGTGTCGGACGTGCTCGGGCTGGGCGCCCCGATGCTCGGCGCCGTCGTGGTCGTCACCGTGGCGACGTTCCTCGGCACCCGATGGCTGGGCGCGCGGATGGGGGTGCCGTCCGGGCAGGCGCTGCTCATCGCCACAGGTTCCGCCGTCTGCGGCGCGGCGGCGATCGCCGCGATGAACAGCGTGTCCGACAGCGATGAGGAGGACGTCGCCACCGGCATCGGCCTGGTGACCATCTGCGGCACGCTCGCGATCGTCCTGTTGCCGCTGCTGCGGGTGCCGCTCGGCCTCGACCCGCGTACGTTCGGGGCGTGGGCCGGCGCGAGCGTCCACGAGGTCTCCCAGGTCGTCGCCACGGCCGCGACCGTTCCCGGCGCCCTCAGCGCGGCCGTGGTCGTCAAGCTGACCCGGGTCGCGCTGCTGGCCCCTCTCCTCGCCGGAGTCGGCGTCGCGCGCCGCCGGGCGGGCACCGCGGTCGCGGGCGCCCGGCGCCCGCCGATCGTGCCGCTGTTCGTGGTCGGATTCCTCGCCATGGTCGCCGTACGGAGCACCGGCCTGCTGCCTTCGGCGCCCCTCGACGCGATCAAGACCATCGACACGTGGCTGCTCGCCGCGGCGATGTTCGGCCTGGGCACGGGCGTCCACCTCGGCTCCCTGCGGCGTACCGGCCTCCGGGCGCTGGCCCTGGGGTTCGCGTCGTGGCTCCTCATCGGCGTGCTGGCCTACGCCGGGGTCCTGATCGCCCTCTGACAGCCGCGCCGGCCTGCCGGTCCGGTGATCGGCCTCGGCGACGGTGGTCGTCCCGCCGAACCGAAGGTCCGCTCCGTACGGTGGGCTGCGGGCGTCAGTCCGTACCGGCGGGCTCGGGGAGCAGGGCGTGGCACATGGCGCTCGCCAGCCAGTCCCGGAAGGACTCCGCGGACCATCCGCACCGCTCCACCAGCGCGCTGTAGTGGGCGGGATCGTTGAGCAGCCACAGAACGTCGATCGCGCGCTCCTCGTCCAGTTCGGCGCGCAGGGGGCCCAGAGAACGCGCGTGCTCGACCACCATGCGCGCCCCCGCCCGGCGGTTGCTCTGCAGAGTGGTCCACAGCTCCGCGACCTCGGGCGCCGCGTCGGCCGCCCGGCGAACGGTCTCGAAGATCGCCGCCGCCCTGCCGCCGATCAGCGTGCACACCTGCGCGTACGCCCGCAGGACGGCGGACGGGCCCGACGCGTCCCAGACCGGTTTGAACCACGGGCGGTCGGCCACCGCGACGGGGGCGTCGTCACCCGCGAGCGCCTCGTCGAGCACCTGGCGCAGCAGTGCCGCCTTGGAGCCGAAGGCGGCGAAGACGGTGGGCCGGGAGACCCCCGCGACGGCGGCCACGTCCGCGAGCGATGTGGCCACATAGCCGTGCGCGACGAACAGTTCCCCGGCGGCGACGACGATCGCCCGGCGCGTGCGCTGCGCACTGTCCTGGCGGAGCGTCGAGCGGTACTGCCTTTTCTGGCCGCGTTCCTTGACCATGCTGTGCATACTAGCGTTATATTCATTAGACCATCGTCTACTGGAAAGCTGGCGACCATGACAGAGAGCGCGAAGGTCCGCCCGTACGTCCGCGGCGAGGCCGACGGCGAGGCGTTGTGGTTCCTCGGCAGCCTCGTCACCGTCAAGGCGACCGGAGCCGAGACCCGCGGCCGTCTCACCGTCGCGGAGTTCGTGAACCCGGCCGGCTTCGCACCGCCCCTCCACCGGCATCTGGAGGAGGACGAGCTGTTCTACGTCCTGTCCGGCACCGCGCGGTTCCACTGCGACGGGGAGGTCTTCACGGCGGGGCCCGGCGATTTCGTGCTCCTTCCCGTGGGGCTGGCGCACACCTTCGTCGTCGGCCCGGAGGAGCCGCTGCGGACCCTGCAGATCACCACACCGTCCGGGTTCGAGCGGTTCGCCGCCGCCGTGGGCGGGCCCGCCGGTGAGCGGCGGTTGCCGGATCCCTCGCCGGTCAACCCCGTCGCCCTCGGCCACGCGGCGGCGCAGCACGCGATCGAGATCCTCGGCCCTCCCCCTGCCGCCTGACCGGCGACCACTCCGCATCGGGCCCCGGCACACCCCCTCTTGCCGGGCGGTGAACCCGTGCGCGGGGCCCACCTCCTTTGGACCGTTCGACGACTCGCGGGGACCCGCACGCGTCCGACAACCTTCGGTAAATCGGGTTGCCAGGACATTTACTGTTAAGAAAGTTTCCTTTATGTTGTGGCTATCCCCCCAGCATGAAGGAGTGTGACATGCGAAGAGCGGTCATCTTCATCTCGACGGCGATCGTCGCCGCCGGGGCCACGCTGTTCATGGCCTCTCCGGCTCTCGCCCACGGCTACGTGTCGTCGCCGCCGAGCAGGCAGGCCATGTGCGCCCAGGGTCGCGTCGCGAACTGCGGCGAGATCATCTACGAGCCGCAGAGCGTCGAAGGCCCGAAGGGCCTGCGATCGTGCAGCGGTGGCAACGCCCGCTTCGCCCAGCTCGACGACGAGAGCAAGGCGTGGCCGGCCACGAGCGTCGGGAACAGCCTCACGTTCAACTGGGTGCTGACCGCCCGCCACGCCACCAGCACGTGGGAGTACTACATCGGCGGCACCCGGATCGCGGTGTTCAACGACCAGGGACGCCAGCCCGGCGCCACGGTCTCGCACAACGTGGACCTGGGTGGCAGGACCGGCAGGCAGAAGGTTCTCGCGATCTGGAACATCGCCGACACCCCGAACGCCTTCTACTCCTGCATCGACCTGCAGGTCGGCGGGGGCACCGACCCCAGCCCGAGCCCCAGCCCGAGCCCGACGCGGAGCCCGAGCCCCAGCCCGTCGTCGAGCCCGAGCACCCCGGCCGGAACCTGGGCCGCCGGCACGGCGTACACGGCCGGTGACCAGGTCACCTACGGCGGCGTGAGCTACCGGTGCCTCCAGGCGCACACCGCCCTCACCGGCTGGGAGCCGCCGAACGTACCCGCGCTGTGGCAGCGGCTGAGCTGACCCTCCGCCGGTCCCCTGTCCCTCCTCCGGGGCGGGGGACCGGCCTCAGGAGACCCACCGGAAACCCGGGTCAAACTCCTCCTTCGACCGGCGCGTTCGCCCCGTCGGCGTGGTCGATTCTCACGTGTTCGCGCACCAGCGTGGGGAGTCACCGCGGTATGTCGCGTCCGAATATTCGACGGAGTTGACATTCAGACTTTACGGAGTCTGGATACGCCGTTAATGTCGCTGCCTGTGCGGACTTTGAGCGTCCTCTTCGAACATCATCCGACCGGGTGGCAGAGGTGAGCGTTCACTTCACGCTGGGCGTGAAGCACGCCGGACCGAGCTTATGAAGCGCTGGTTCGCGGCCATGCTGCCTGAGCGAGGGGCACCGCGCCGCCTCGCGTTCGTGTTCTTCATCAACAGCATGGGCAACGGGATGTACGCGCCCGCGGGGCTGCTGTTCCTGAGCCGTGTCGTCGGCCTGCCGGTGGTCCAGGTCGGCATCGTGCTGACGGTCGCCGGCCTGATCGCACTCGGCGCGGGCATCCCGGCGGGACGTCTGGCCGACCGATGGGGACCGCGAGGGATTGCGGCGACGCTCTTGCTCTGTGAGGGCGTCTGCATGGCCGGTCTCGTCTCGCTCACCGTGCTGCGGGCGTACGCGCTGCTCTTTCTGCTGGTCGGCGTGAGCGCCATCGCCGAGCACGGCGGCCGAGCGGTGCGAGGCGTCGTGATCGCGCGTGTGGGCGGCGCGAACCGCGTCGCGCTGCGCGCGCAGTTCCGGGCGTTCGGCAACGTCGCGACGGCTCTCGGGGCGCTTGTCTCCGGCCTGGCGATCCAACTGGACACCCAGGCCGCCTACATCACGCTGGTGCTGATCAACGCGGCCACGTACATCACCGCCGCCGCCCTGATGTGGCGCCTGCCTTACTATCCGCCGCTGCCCGCGCCCGCTGCGGCGAGAAGGCTCGCGGTGTTCCGCGACCGCGGTTTCGCGGCGATCACCGCGCTGAACTCGTTCATGATGCTGGAATACGGCGTCCTGATCGTGGCGCTGCCGATCTGGATCGTCAGCCAGACCGAGGCGCCGCGCTGGATGGCCGGTGGAGCCCTACTGATCAATACGGTCCTCGTCGCCGCGCTGCAGGTTCGGATGAGCCGTGGTGTCACGAATCCCGCTTCCTCCGCGGTCGCGCTACGCCGGGCGGGGTCGGTCTTCCTGCTGTCGACCGTCACCATCGCGGCGGCCTCGGCATTGCCCTCGACGGCGGCACTGATCGTGCTGGTCCTCGCGGTCGCGGTGCACACCATGGGCGAACTCTGGCACGCGAGCGCCGCTTTCGAGCTTCCGTACAGCCTGGCTCCAGAACATGCGCACGGTGAGTACCAGGGAATGTTCGAGCTCGGCGTGGGAGTTTCCATGGCCGTCGCTCCGGCGCTGCTGACCGCGCTCTGCATCGAGGGCGGCGCCCTCGGCTGGCTCGCTCTGGGAATCGCCTTCGCGGCCATGGGCGCCCTGGCTCCCATGGTCGTCTCATGGGCGGCCCGTGGCAGGGAAGCCCATGTAGTCGCGGAACCCACCGGCAGCGCTTGACCCGAAGGCGGCCCGGCATCAGGCGACGCTCTCCCGCTGCCTTCTCGCGAACCGGCCTTCTGCGGCAACCGATCAATAAATAGCAGCAACCGGAGAAATCTAGTCGCAGCCATATCGAACCAGCCGGGATCATGGTGCCATGACGTTCCGTAAGGGAGACCGGTCACGCCGGGAGATCCTCGCCGAGTTGCATGGTTCGCTGGATCGGCGGTACCGGCCCGAGGATGTCGCCGACCTGGTGCTGCGGGCGCTGGACAGGCGGTTGTCGCGGCGTGAGCGTGTGGTGCTGGAGCGCGCGGCCACGCACTCCTCCCGCCGGGAGGGTTGGTTCTCCTCGATGTCCGCTGATTACGCCAGGCCGGTCGGCGGTGCCCGGCAGGTCGCGGCGGCGAGCCGGCTGTTCGACCGGCAGGTGGAGGTCGACCCCGACGACCCGGAATCGCTGCTGGAGTTCGCGGCGACCATGGGGCGCGAGATCCGGTGGGCGCCGGAGCGCAGTGACTTCCTGGCCGACCGGCTCAACCGGGACTCCCGGGCGGCGGCGGGCATGGATCTGTCCAAGCGGCAGTACAACCGCCGGTTCAGGATGTTGCGCCGGGTCGCCGCCAAGGCGGGCACGCTGAGCACCGAGCAGGACAAGCGGCGCCTGCTCATGGTGGGTGTCACCGGCTTCGGCGCCGACATCCCGCTGGAGCGGTTCACCGCCGACGCCGATGCCGCGTGCTTCGTGGCGTACTACACCGCGCGGCGCAAGACGCGCCGGGAGTTCAGCCTGGCCGGGCGGGACAACCCGTTCGACGAGATCGCCCAGGTCCTGCTCGACCGCTGTACGGCCGGGAGCGACTGGTGGATGATCGCCCAGGTATGGGCGACTCCCGAGGTCCTGGGACGCCTGACCGACGAGGAGCGTGGGCGGCTGCTGGGTCAGTGGTCGGCGGCCATGCGGCACGGCGCCGACGTGCTGCGCGCCCGCTGGAACCCCGGCACCGACCGCACCACGATGATCGTACGGCGCGGCGACGACTCCACCACGTGGAACAACCTGGCGGTCGCCTACAACGCGGCCAGGGCCGGCTGGTTGGCCTGCCTGGCGTCGTTGGACGCGCTTGACCTGCTGGAGGTGGCCTGTCCGGGCAAGGTGATGCGGCTGATGGCCGCCGATCTGGCCGCCTGGCATCGCGGCACCGGCGGGGGCGTCGATCCGAACACCGCGGTGTGGGCGGCGCTGCCGCTGCCCTGGGAGGTGCTGGACGGCACCGCGCGCTGCACTCGCGCCGACGTGGAGGGGGCCTGCCGTACGGCCGGGCTGGACCCGGCGCGGTCGGGGTGGACCGCGCCCGCGGCTCGACGTGGGGTGGCCGTGTACCGGCCGACACCCGAGCTGGTGCACGGAGTGAGCATCGCCGACCCGGTGTGGGCGGCCCTGCTCCGGCGTGCCGGGGTGTTCAGCGGCAGGAGTGTGAAGCCTGAACTGGCCGCCGACGCCGGCCACGGGCTGGCCTCCGGAGTGGTCGTCAGCGACCTGCCCACGATCGGCCTTCCGGAAGGCTAGGCCGGCGGCGCTGCCGTATCCGGGCTTCAGGTCGAAGAAACGCGGTTCGGGCCCGGCCGGCGACGCCGCTGTTCTGTGGCGCCCTCGGGCGGCATGGAGCATACTGGGCGGGATCCGCCGTAGTTCAGTGGTAGAACGCCTGGCTCTTCACCGGGTGGACGCCGGTTCGAGCCCGGTCGGCGGTGCCGTAGATGATGGACGTGGCCTCGTTGTAGCTCAGAGGTAGAGCGCCTGGCTCAGGACCGGGTGGACGCCGGTTCGAGCCCGGTCGATGAGGCCCTCCAACAGACATCCCAGTTCCAGTCGCGTCACTTCTTGTCTCGGGCAAACACGCGGGCACGATCGACAAGGGCATTCGCTTCGAAATCAATGGCTGGTGAATCAGTGGCTGGTGGAAGTCCGGCTCTGTCCGTGGCAGGTAGGAGCCCCGGGCGGCTTCACTCTGACAGCCGCAATGGATCTCCGCTGAGGGCGGACCGACACCACATCGTGATCATGATCAAAGCAAGATCACGACATGCGGTCAGCCTCGGAACAACCAGCATGATCATGGCAGCGGGCGAGTCACCGTTAGATTGCTCGCCAAATGAAGAAAACCCAGGTCAGTGACACCGACCTGGGTTTCTCGCTGGTGCGCCGCCAGGGACTCGAACCCCGGACCCGCTGATTAAGAGTCAGCTGCTCTAACCAACTGAGCTAGCGGCGCCTGCGAACGCTCGTAACCTTAGCAGTCTCGGAGGCGTCACGCACATCCGTTACCACCTCCCTGGACCCCGGCCCAGGGAGGAGTGTCGAGCCTCAGGGGAGGGCACGAGCGGGGTTCGCTCAGCTCCTCCAGGCACCGGACGAGAAGGGGAGGGGCGCGCCCTTCGTGCCGGGACCGTCGCCCCACTTGGTGACGACATAGTCGATCTCGATGTGGCCCGCGCCGCCGTTGCTCTCGACGGTCAGCGTGTTGGTGTTCCACTTGCCGCCGGTGAGCTCGGCGAAGGTCTTGCCATCGATGTCGAGCATGACGCCGCGCTCGGAGGGGATGCCGGGGCCGCGGTCACCGATGAAGAACTTGGCCTTCTTGCCCTTGTAGATGACGTAGCCCTCGGTACCGAGAGGCCAGCTGGGGCTGGAGAAGAGGCCCTTCTGCATCGGCTTGCCGATGGCGGGCATACCGGTGTCGCCCTGACGGCCGGAGGCGTCGTCCCAGAAGTACGAGCCCTTGGTGCTGCCCCGGAGGAGCGCCTGCTCCTTGATCTCGGGAGCCTGGGCGACCTGGGAGGTGTGAGCGGTCGTGATCGCGGTTTCGGAGGCGGGAGCCGCGCTGGCCGCGGTGGCGCCGAACGCGCTGACGCCGATGAAGGCGGCGCCGGCGACGGCGGTGAGAGCGGTCAGCTTCCGGTTGTTACGCAGGCCAAACAGCGTGTTCATGAAGAATTGGGATCTTTCGTGAGACGACAGGGGACGGCCGCGTGCGTCGTGTATCAGGCCTGCGAGGTCAAGGGCGGGCCGGGCACGGGGCGCGGAGCGGGTCGAGAAATGTCGATCGCCACTGAGATGCACATTCAGTGCGCTGTACTCATCGACTGGGGGCCGATGGGACGTATCGGACGTACGGGCCGTGAGGACCCGGATCCGGAGGTCAAGCGGGGGTCTCCCGCGAAGATCTCCTCTCCTGGAAAGTCCAGCCACCGGTCGGCAGCAATACGGACACTACACACCAAGACATGACAAAGCAAACGAAATCACCCAGAAGGGGCAAAAGATCTACCGCTTCGGCTAAAAACGATCTGTTCCGGGTCACGTACGCGTGCGAAAAACCGCGCAGGCACAGGACTTCTCGCGAGAAGCTCGGCAAAGCGCGGACCGGGTAAGGCAAAGAACGGATGCGGCGAGACCCCTCCCGACAGGCAAAAACCATGCATAGCGCATCCCTGCCACGGAACGCCCTGGTAGAGCCACCGGAAACTCCCACGCCGTACGGGCGAGCATCCGGCCGCGGCGGCCCACTGGGATACGCGGGACAAGGGATACCGGGATCTCTCTGATACCAGCGATACGCAGGATTCGTTTGGATACCGGGATACCCGAGATACGCCGGATACGGGGGATACAGAAGAAACGTGACGAGCCGCGAATCGGGCATGAGAAAAGCCCGCCTGAGCGGCCTCGCAGGAAGCGAGACGTGCCAGCAGACGGGCTTCGGACGGATCTGATCGCCGGAATGACGGCACCCAGAAGAAAGTGCCCGAAAGACAGCGGCCGGCGGCAGAGGGAGGCGACTGGGAGGAACTGCCCCAGAAGTTGGGGATCGAAGGACAGCAGCCAGCGGAAGGCAGACGCCGGGTGGTTCGTGCCGGCATTCGCCCGGACATGCGGCGGGGCCGGACAGTCCCCCAACTGTCCGGCCCCGACTCAAAGCGGTCCGCCTGGGATACCCTCCCCAAAGGCACCGGCGGTTCCCGCTGTCCGGACGCGGTTCCCCCTCCGCGTCCTTATCGGCAAAAGCTTCCGTGTAGGAGCCACAACCCCCTTGACCTGCTTCTACATTAGCGAGGGGCGCACCACGAACGGGTCATGTACGGGTGGGCATTAGCCCTTGGTCCGGGCCTCCGGACCACGAACGGCACGACCAACCTTCGTCATACGGAAACGACGCCCGCGGGTCACCCCTCATGCTTCCGGCATCGCGTCCCCCGCGAAAGGGGCCCCCCGCCGACGGTCCGGCGCGTGCCCCATGGCCCACCGGCTCGGCAGGTCACCTCAGGGCTTCGTCCAGGTCGGCCTGCCGTTCGTGGAGAGGGAGGTTGAGCCGGACGAGCGTGCCTCCGCCGGGCGCGGCGCTCGCGGCGACGCTGCCTCCATGGCTGTCCACGACCTGGCGCACGATGGCGAGCCCCAGTCCGGAGCCGGGCATGGCCCGTGCGCCCGGCGCGCGGTAGAACCGGTCGAAGACATGCGGGAGGTCCTCGGCCGCGATTCCCTTCCCGTGATCGCGTACGGTGACCACGCCTCCGGTCTGGGACACCTCGACCGCTCCCCCGGGCGGACCGTACTTGCCCGCGTTGTCCAGCAGGTTGGCGACCGCCCGGGACAGCCGGTCGGACACACCGCGCACCACCGCCGGCTCGACCGAGACCTGGTACGACATGGACGGCCAGTGGGCCGACGCCCGCGACACCTCCCGCGTGACGATCTCGTCGAGGCGCACATCCTCGACCAGCGCGGCCGGCTCCTCGTCCCTGGCCAGCTCGACCACATCGGAGATCAGTACGGTCAACTCCTCCATGCCGGCCATCGCCGCCCTGCTGATCTCGTCGTGGTCCTCCTGGTCGGGTCCGCCCCTGATCAGCAGCTCGACATTCGTGCGCAGCGCGGTCAGGGGCGTTCGCAGCTCATGGGAGGCGTCGGCGACCAGCCGTTTCTGCGCTCGGGCGGAGCGTTCCAGCGCGTCCAGCATGGTGTTGAAACTGCGGGCCAGGCTGCCCAGCTCGTCGTCTTTGGCGACCTCGATCCGCGTGGTGAGGTCGCGCGTGGAGGCGACCCGCTCGGCCGCGTCCTTCAGGATGCCCACCGGGCGCAGAGCGGTATGCGCGGCGAGCCACCCGAGCGCCCCGGACAGGAGAAGGCCGCCGAAGGCGACCGCGAGGAACGGCCAGCCGAGATCGTCCACATCCCCGAGGCTGGCCAGCACCCCGGGCGGCGGGCGGTCGGGATACGCCTCGTAGTGCCCGAGCGCGCTCTCGACCCTCCGGCACGTGATGAGGTACGCGGCGACGATCACAACGATCACGCTGATCGCGGCGGTCATCGCCGAGGCGAGGGCGAGCCGCCAGCGGAGCTTCATGCCTGCTCCCTCAGCGTGTAACCGAGGCCGTGCACGGTCTGGATCAATCTCGGTTCCCCACCCGCTTCGGTCTTTCTCCGTAGATAGCGGATGTAGACCTCCAGGGAGTTGGAACCCGGCGTGAACTCGTAGCCCCAGATGCGTTCGAGAATGACCTCGCGGGTGAGCACCTGGCCTCCGTTGCAGATGAGTAGGTCGAGCAGAGCGAACTCTGTCCTGGTCAGGTCGATGATCCGCGTACCGCGCCGCGCTTGCCTGCTGTCCGGCATGATCGCCAGATCCGCGTAGCGGGTCGCCGGCCCGGCCGGTGCCGTACGGCGGAGCAGCGCGCGCACCCGCGCGAACAGCTCCTCCAGTGCGAACGGTTTGGCGAGGTAGTCGTCGGCTCCCGCGTCGAGGCCCGTGACCCGGTCACCGATGCCACCGAGAGCCGTCAGCATGAGCACCGGCGTGCGGTCGCCGACCTCACGGAGTCTCCTGCAGACCTCCAGGCCGTCCATCTGGGGCATCATCACGTCGAGAACGACCAGGTCGGGCGGGCTTCCGGTGATCGACGCGAGCGCGGTCACACCGTCGGAGGCTCCCGCGACCTGATATCCCTCCACCCGGAGCGCGCGGGACACCGCGTTGCGCACTTCCGGTTCGTCGTCCACGACGAGCACGCGTGTCTCGGCCACGGCGCCATCATGACCCGGAAATCTGAGAGTGTCCTGAACTCCGGCAATATCTCGCGATAACTTGCGCTATCCGGCCTGTGCCGAACGTTTCCCGTGCGCGTCCCCCGCTCCGTGCGTCCGCAGACGTCCGGATCGTCAGGCGCCGCGGTCTTCACACGCCCGGATACGCCCTGGCGCCGCGGTCTTCACACGCCGGGATCTCTCGTGGCCGCCGCGTGCTCAGGCGTCGGGATGCTGAGCGAGGTACTCGATGTAGACCGGGCGCAACGCTTCGCCGAGATGGCCCTCCCCGGCCGCCATGGCATCACTGAGCAGCGCGGACACTCGGCTGAGATCGTTGGCCGTCTCCTCACGCTCCCCGCTGGCGGCCTCGGCCGCGGGGATCACTTTCAGCAGGCGCCAGAGAAACCCGAGGTCACCGTGCCGTACGGCATAGCGGACGGCGCGGTCGTGCAACTCCCGTGCGGACAGCAGCTCAAGCTCTTCCACGTCCATCCTCCCCACCCCCATCGAGGTGCTTTCCCCGGAGATGGGGCAATTAATGCAAGTTGTCCGATGAGAAACGGGCAATCCCTTTCGGTGGAGGTCCGGACCGACACGCCGCCGACGCCCGGCGCGGATTTTTTACCGGAACCCGGACATGCCCATGCTGTGCTCTGGCATGGAAGACTCCGTTACGTGAAGGTCATCATCAAGATTCTGATCGTCGCGGCGGCGCTGTGGGCGTCCACCAAGCTGGTGGACGGCATCGTGCTCACCGCAGACACCACCTCCAAACAGATCGGCACGCTGCTCGCGGTCGCGCTGATCTTCGGCCTGGTGAACGCGGTCATCAAGCCGATCATCAAGTTCGTGGGTTGTGCGTTCTACGTGCTCACGTTCGGCCTCTTCGCGCTGGTGGTCAACGCCGCCCTGCTGCTGCTCACCGGCTGGGCGTCCGAGCAGCTCGACCTGCCGTTCCATGTCGACGGCTTCATGGCCGCCTTCTGGGGCGCGCTCCTGATCGGCGTGATCAGCTGGATCCTGGAGCTGATCCTCCGCGTCAACGACTGACGGCACGCTGTCCACGCCTTCCGGGGCGTCCCCGCGCCGCGTCGCCCTCGACCGACCTCGGTCACCGGGCGGCGCGGCCGTCTCGTTTCCCGGCCGCCCCGCGCCTTCACGGCCGGGTGGCGCCGGGAGGCGTCCGCTGCCTCTTCGCCCGGTAGCGAGGACGACGGCCTTCACTCACACGCGAGATCACACCTGGTTCGGCACCGTCGAACCGGTCCGGAGGGAGGCGAGAACCCGGATGGTACGGGCCTGTTCACTCTCGCTCCCGAACGGACTCACCAGCAGCTCCGTCGCTCCGGCTTCCGCGTACTGCCGGATCGCCCGAGCCAGGGTGGATTCGTCCCCTGCGACGACCGTCTCGTGCACACCGGACATGCCCTGGCGGTCCAGCATCGACCGATAGCTGGCGAACTGGGCGGCGAACCCCACCGTCTGGGCGACCCGCCGCCTGGCCCCGTCCGGATCGTCGGTGACGCTGACCATCACCGACGCCACGATCCGGGGCGCCGGCCGTCCCGCCTCCGCCGCGGCGCGGGTGATCGTCGGCTGGACGTAGTCGGCGATGGCTTCCGGGCCCGTCCACACGGTCACCGTGCCGTCGGCGAGTTCGGCGGCGATGCGCAGCATGACCGGGCCGAGCGCGGAGACCAGCACGGAGGGCGGTTTCGTGCCGGGTACGTCGATCTGCCCCACCGCGGTGAGCGTCTGGCCCCGGTACTCGACCTGTTCGCCGCGCAGCAGGGGCTGAAGTGCCGACAGGTACTCCCGGACGTGCCGGGCGGGACGGTCGTAGGAGTGGCCGAACTGTCCCTCGATGATCTGGCGATGGCTCGGCCCGATCCCGAGGGTGAGCCGGTTGCCCGTGACCGCCTGCGTTGTGAGTGCCTGACCCGCCAGCGCGAGCGGGTGCCGGGGATAGGTCTGCACCACCGCGGTCCCCAACTCGATCGCGGGGACCCGCTGACCGATGACGGCCAGCAGCGTGAGGGCGTCCCATGAGGTGAGCTGGCTGAGGAAGACGCTGTCCAGCCCCGCCTCGGCCGCGGCGCGCACCTGCCCGACCGTCGCGTCCACGGTCGACCCGCCGCCGCCGATGTACAGCCCTGTCTTCATGGCGCTCCTAACCTGAACCGGATGTTCACCTTCCGATGCAGGGCCGACACTAACATGAACCGTGCGTTCCGATTGTTCTGCTGTTTGGAGAGGCGGTTCTGTGCGAGCCGACGCGCGGCGCAACCAGCAACTCATCGTCGCCACCGCTCTCAGGTTGTTCGCGGAGCGGGGAACGGGCGTGTCGATGGAAGAGATCGCCAGGAGCGCCGGGCTCGGCGTCGGCACCCTCTACCGGCACTTCCCCGATCGGCAGGCACTGGTGGAGGACATCGCCGCCGACGTTCTCCGGCGGCTGCTCACGTTCGGCCAGGCCACGATCGAGCGGACCGCGTCGCCGTGGCAAGCCCTGCTGCTCATCGTGGCGCACTGCGCCGGGCTGCCGCTGGCCTTGACCAAGTCGCTGTCCGACGCCCCGTCGGCCCACCCCGAACTGGTGAGGCTGCGACAGGACCTCGACACCCTGTTCGCCCAGATCGCGGAACAGGCGCAGGAGGAGGGGACGATGCGTCGTGACATCCCGCCGAGCGAGGTCATCGGCCTGCTCAACGTGGCCGTCTGCCGTCCCGGGGCGCGCGCGGACGACCACCTGACCACGGTGATCCTCGACGGCCTCGCGGCGCCCGGCGCCACCCGGCGCCGGGCCCCCGCCTGAGTCACTCCGTCGGGGCGAGCCCGCACGTTCGACCGGGCGCGGCACGATGACGCGGACGCCGACGAGGCCGGCCGGCGGTCGGATCGCCCACGGCCGAAGTGGGACTTCACCCACCATCGTGTCGGCCGCCACATCCCACCCTGGTCGCCCTCGCGCCGAATAACCCTTATTATGAGTAGGGAATACCGATAACCCGGGGGGTGGCGATGAGCATCGACGTGCACCAGCATCTGTGGACGCCGTCGTTCCTCGACGCCCTGCGCCGCCGTTCGGCGCCACCCCGCCTCGACGGTTGGACCCTCCTCCTGGACGGCGAGCCGCCGTACGAGGTGGATCCGGACGACCACGACCTCGCCGTCCGGGCGTCGCGGGCCGCGGGACTCGACCTCGCCCTGGTCTCCCTGTCCAGCCCGCTCGGGATCGAGCACCTGCCACCGGACGAGGCGTGGCCGCTGATCGACGCCTATCATGCGGGGGCCGCGGAACTGCCCGCTCCCTTCCGCGCCTGGGCCGCCGCCCCGGTGACGGACATCGACCCCGCACGGCTGTCGCACACCCTCGACCAGGGCTTCGCCGGGCTCCAGCTCCCGGCCACCGCACTGCGGGACGCCGCGGCATTCGCGGTGGCCGCCCCGCTGCTCGACGTGCTCGCGGAGCGCGGGCTTCCCCTTTTCATGCACCCCGGACCCGCCGCGGTCCCTTCCGGAAGCCCCGCCTGGTGGGCGGCGGTCGTGCCGTACGCGCAGCAGATGCACGCCTCCTGGTACGCCTTCCAGGCCGTGGGACGGCCCCGCCATCCCGACCTCAAGATCTGCTTCGCCCTGCTCGCCGGGCTGGCGCCGCTCCACTCCGAGCGCGCGACGAACAGGGGCGCCCCCGGGCGCGGGCGGGTGGATCCCGGCGCGTTCGTCGAGACGTCGTCGTACGGGTCGCGCGCCATCGACGCGGTGATCCGCGAGCTCGGCATCGACGTCGTGGTCAACGGCTCCGACCAGCCCTACGCCGAGGCCCCGTCCCTGGACTTCGGCGACGCCGCACGTCACGCCATCGGCCATGCCAACGCCATCCGGCTGCTCCAGGCGCGGTCGCACCACAGGCCGTCGCCCTCACCCGAGCCGTCACCGTCACCATCACCATCACGCACGACGTCACAGCAGCTCAGGACGTCACAGCCGTACTCAGAGACACAGCCGTATTCAGAGACACAGCCGCACACAACGACACGAGTACACCCGCACACGCCGTCACGAAAGGAGCCGCAGTCATGAGCACGCCCACAGTCCAGGTCACCGAGAGCGACGCTCCGTATGAGCGGCTGCCGGCCCGCGCGCTGGACCGCCGCGAGCTGGCGACCCTCGTCAACGACCTCGCCGCCCGGCCGGAGCTGTGGGAGGAGCACCTCAACTTCGACGGGGCCGAGGACGGCGGGCGCCACTACGCCTCGCTCCATCGCGACTCGCACGTGGACGTGTGGCTGCTGTGCTGGCGCCCGGAGGACGACACGGGCTGGCACGACCACGACATCTCCTCGGGAGCGGTCCGCGTGGTGAACGGCACCCTCAAGGAGTCCAACCCCAGGATCGGCGGCCTGCACCTGGAGACGACCGTCACGGCGGGCGACTCGTTCTCGTTCGGGCCGGACCACATCCACCGGCTGACCGGCGTGGAGCACGGCAGCGTGTCGATCCACGCCTACTCGCCGCCCCTGTGGCGTCTGGGGCAGTACTCCATCGGCGACGACGGGATGATGCGCCGGCTGTCCGTCAGCTACGCCGACGAGCTGCGCCCGCTCGACCCGGCGTGAGCGTTCCCGTCCCGGCCTGACCCGTCCGGTCGCCGCGCCCGCGTCCCGGCTCAGCCCGCGGGCGCGGGGCGCCCGGCGAGGCAGCCGAACAGGAGCTGGAGGGCGCACGCGCCGAGCCCCGCGAGCAGCGGAAGCGTCCAGTCACCGGAAAGCTGGTGCAGCAGGCCGAAGAGGAGCGGGCCGACCGCGGCCAGCACGTAGCCGCTCGACTGCGCGACCGCCGAGAGCGCGGTCACCGAGGCCGGGTCCGGCGCACGCAGCGCGATGATCAGCAGGGCCAGTGCGATGGAGGCACCCTGGCCCACCCCCAGGATGATCATCCACAGCCACGGCGATGTCGCGGGAGCCAGCAGGACCCCGGCATATCCGGCGATGGTGAGAGCCGCCGCCCCCACGACGTGCGGCACCTGCGATCGGGCGCCACCCGCGTGCACGGGCACGGTCAGCGTCGCCGCTATCTGGGCCAGGTTCGTCAGCCCGAGAAGGTATCCGGCCTGGTCCGCCGGGAGTCCCGCGTCCTGGAAGATCGTGGGCAGCCACGCCAGCATGATGTAGAACGTCAACGACTGCAGGCCCATGAACGCCATGACGAACCAGGTCATCCTGCTGCCCAGCAGGGTCCGGTACGGCCGGCGCCCGCCCTTGCCGTACGTCCCCGGCGGCCGGCGCAGCGCCTGCGGCGTCCAGAGCACGGCGGCGACGATCGCGAGCATGGCCGCCGATGCGGCCGCGGCCCGCCAGCCGAACTCGCGGGCCAGCGGGACCATCACCGCCGACGCTCCCGCGGCCCCGGCCACCAGGCAGGACACGTAAACCGCGGTGTAGGGCCCGACCCGTGACGGGAAGTGCTGCTTGACGATCGCGGGCATGGCGACGTTCATGATCGCGATGGCCGTGCCGGCGAGTGCGGCTCCGCCGTACAGGGCGACGAGGCCGTCCACACTGCGCACGATGACTCCGACGGCGAGGATGAGCAGGCCGACGAGAAGCGTGCGGTCCAGCCCGATCCGCCCGGCGAGCGCGGGCGCCAGCGGCGCGAGCAGGCCGAGGCAGACCACCATGACGGTGGTGATGGCGCCGCCCGCCGCCGCGTTCAGCCCGAGGTCGCCCATGATGTCGCTGAGCAGCGGCGACACGCCCGCGAGTGCGGGCCGGAGGTTCAGCGCCGCGAGAACGAACCCCACGATCAGCAGCATCCGGCCCGGCTCGCCGTCGGTTCCCCGATTCACGGCCGAATGTTAGAACGAGTGCCCGGTGATGTCGCCCCGCGTGGTCACGCACGGGGTGTGCGTGACCACCACGGTGCTCGCCCGGCTCGCCCGGTTCGACCGGTCGGCTCCCGATCCCGTCCAGATCTTTGCGCCCACGAAGGTCACGAAAAATCCTCCTAAGGGTGGAATTCGAGATCAGGAATGACCGTTGCTGCAAGAAGAAGCGGCTCCGTACGCGAACCGAGTTCGGGGACGATGTCGTCGAGAATTCCCACGAGTTCGTGATGGGAGTCCACCCGCGTCGCGGGGCAGCCGAACGATCGGGCCATCGCCGACAAACTGACCTCGGTGAACGCCGGCCACGGCACCTTTCCCGCACCGTTCTTCTCCGCCAGGCGGTCCATGACCGCATATCTGCCGTTCGCCAGCACGACGAAAAGCGCGCCGACCCGATAGTGCGCCGCGCTCCACAACGCCTGGATCCCGTAGATGGCCGAGCCGTCCCCCGTGACCGCCACGACCGGCCGGTACGGCGCGGCCATGCGCACCCCCACCGCCGCGGGAAGGGCGAACCCCAGCCCGCCCATCGCCGCGGAGAGGAACCCCAGCGGCCGCCGGGCCGGCATCAACCGGTGCAGATCCGGCCGGGACGACGGCGTCTCCTCCACCACGACCGCATCCGGCGGGAGCCGTACGGCGAGTTCGTGCATGACATGAGCCGCCCGCAGCGGCTCGCCCGGCCCGGGCGCGGGCGGCGGAACCGGCCGCCCGGTGGCGCCCTCGCCCGCACGTCCGGGAAGCAGCGCGGCGAGCCGCCCGGCGACGGTGCCGGGGTCGGCCAGGAAGGCCAGTTCGGCGGGGCTGCGGTGCACCTCGGCAGGGTCGTCGCTCACGATCGCGACGCGGGTGCCCGGCTCGACCAACGGCCCCGGCTCGTACGGATACTGGCGGAAGACCGGGGCGCCGACGGCCAGGACGGCGTCGTGCCTCCCGAGCGCGCCGCGCAGCCCGGCACGGCCGGCGGGCAGGATCCCGGCGAACAGCGGATGGTCCTGGGGGAAGCCCGCCCTCGCTCCGAAGGACTCCTGCCACACCGGGCAGCCGAGCCGCTCGGCGAGCGCGACCAGCCCCTCCCAGCCTCGCGGCGAGTCCGCGCCGGAACCGGTGACGATGACCGGCGACGCGGCGCCCTCCAGCAGCGCGACGAGCGGCGCGAGATCGCCGTCGTCCACGGCGACCGGCCGCGCCACGACGTGCGGGGCCGCGACGACCGTGCCGTCCCACTCCGCCGACCAGTCGTCCATCGGGACGATCACCAGCGCCGGGCCACGGCCGGTGACCGCCTCGTGGCCCGCGCGGGCGATCGCGCCCGGCACGTCCTGGGCGCGGGCCGGCTGGTCCACCCAGACGGGGTAGTCCCCCGCCAGCCCGTGGAGCCGCCCGGCCAGGAAGGGTTCGAGCGCGAGATGCCTGCGGTCCTGCTGGCCCACGACGACCACGACGGGCGCGCGGTTGACCCTGGCCGTCGCGATCGCGCCGACCGCGTTGCCGAGCCCGGCGGTCGTGTGCAGCAGCGCGAGCGCCGGACGTTCACGCGCGAGCGCCCACCCGGTCGCCATCCCGACGACGGACCCCTCGTGCAGGGCGAGCACGAACTCCAGGTCCTCCGGCAACCCGGTCAGCAGCGGAACCTCCGTGGACCCCGGATTGCTGAATATCGTCGTCATGCCCGTACGACGCAGTACGTCGAACGTCGCATCCCTGACTGTCACAAACGTCACGAAAATCCCACCTCTGGCACGTTGGAGAGCTGCCGGTGATCCCCAGGACAGTCGACGAGTGCGATCCGCTGACGCCGGGCCGGGCGCAGCAGGAGCTTGTACGACCTACGCACACCCACCTCCCACCCCCGGTAACCAGACCGCCACGCTGTCGACACGCACCGACCGACTCCGGAGGAGAGGGAGCGCGGATTCCCCCGGCCGACCGACGCAGGCGGCCCCCTCCGCGTGAACCTGATGCCCACGCAGTTCGGCGAAGCGGGCGATGGCGATCCGCTGCCGCATGCCGACGAGGAGCTGCCAACAAGTACTCCAGATGTTCGCCATGCGAACGAGAGTTCTCTCTGCGGAAATCCTGAGTGGAAGCTACGCCGGGGTTGATCTTCCAGTCAACAACACGACGCATTCGTTCGTCGTGCGCACGACTCCTGCCGATCCGCGCACCACCATCCCCTCGAACGGCGCACCGCCCCGCCGACGCGTCCCGCGGGAGTCCGGCTCTCGATTTGACAACGTTGTCACCGCCTCTGAAATGCGGGATGATCCGGACGTGCCAGAGACGAGACGCGGTCGCCCGACCATGAACGACGTCGCCGCCGCCGCAGGGGTCGCGCTCAAGACCGTGTCGAGAGTCGTCAACAACGAGCCCGGCGTGAACGCCACCACCGCGGAGCGGGTCCACGCCGCCATCGAGCGCCTCGGCTACCGGCGCAACGACGGCGCCAGGACGCTGCGCCGCGGTCGCACCGCCAGCATCGGCCTGGTGATCGAGGACGTCGCCGATCCGTTCTACTCCGGGCTCAGCAGGGCGGTCGAGGACGTCGCGCTCG
The DNA here is from genome assembly GCF_040656155.1 of Microtetraspora glauca. Taxonomy (NCBI): domain Bacteria; kingdom Bacillati; phylum Actinomycetota; class Actinomycetes; order Streptosporangiales; family Streptosporangiaceae; genus Microtetraspora; species Microtetraspora glauca. The sequence goes on along the minus strand of NZ_JBFALK010000008.1, from coordinate 292,360 downwards.
ACGAGGGCTGCCTCGTCTTCACCGGATCGTCCGGCGAGGACGCCTCGCGGGAGCGCGAGCTCGTGCTCGCCTTCTGCGCGCGACGCGTCGACGGGCTGATCATCGTGCCCGCCGGAACCGACCACGACTACCTCACACCCGAGATCGACGCCGGGATCGCGGCCGTCTTCGCCGACCGGCCGCCCGGAGCGGGCCCCGACGCGGACACGGTCGTCTGCGACAACGCGGGCGGCGCCCGCGTCGGCACCGAGCATCTCCTCGCCCACGGGCACCGCCGCATCGCCTTCCTCGCCGACTCGCCGTCGATCTTCACGGCGACCGAGCGGCTGCGCGGCTATCGGGAGGCCCTCGCCTCCGCCGGCCTGCCGTACGACGAGGAACTGGTCGCCATGGCCCCGCCCGGCCGGGCCCGCGCGCTCGCCGACCTGGAACGCCTCTTCAGGCTCGCCGATCCCCCGACCGCGCTGTTCACCGGAAACGGCCGGACCACCGTCGCCACCCTCCGTGCCCTGGCCGCCCCCATCACGCACGGCCCTCCGGTGGCCGTCGTCGGGTTCGACGACTTCGAACTGGCCGACCTGCTGGGGATCACCGTGGTCGCGCAGGACCCGGCCCGACTGGGCCGCGTGGCGGCGGAGCTGCTGTTCCGCCGCCTGGCCGGCGAGAGCGGCCCTCCTCAGCGGCTGGAGCTGCCCACACGCCTCGTCGTACGCGGCTCGGGCGAGCTGCCGCTTCGCGGCTGACCGGGGAACGACCCCTGATCAGGATCACCCGCCGGTCGGCTCTCAGCCCTTGAGGGCTCCGGCCATGAGGCCGCGCATGAAGAACCGGCCCAGCAGGACGTACACGACCATGGTGGGGACGGACGCCAGGATCGCGGCGGCCATCTGCTGGCTGTACGGCACGGTCTGGGCCCCGGCGATGTTGTTGAGCATGACGGTGGTCGGCCACGAGGTCGGCGCGGTGAGGAAGACGGCGAACAGGAAGTCGTTCCACATCGACGTGAACTGCCAGATGATCACCACGGCGAACGCCGGGCCGGAGACCGGCAGGATGATCGACCAGAATGTCCGGAGCATGCCCGCGCCGTCGACCCGGGACGCCTCGATGAGCTCGTCGGGGATCGTCACGTAGTAGTTCCGGAAGATCAGCGTGCAGATCGGGATGCCGTACACGACGTGGGCGAGCGTCAGCCCCGGGATGCCGCCGTAGACGCCGAGGTTCACCATGAGCTGGACGAGAGGGATCATCACCCCCTGGTATGGGATGAACATCCCGAACAGGAACAGGGTGAACACGACGTCGGCCCCGGGGAAGCGCCATTTGGACAGCACGTACCCGTTCATCGAGCCGAGCACGGCGGAGATCAGCGACCCCGGCACGGCGAGCAGGACGCTGTTGACGATGCCCGGTTCGAGTTTCTCCCAGGCGATGCTCCACGCCTCGGTCGTCCAGACCTTCGGCAGGTTCCACGCCTGGCCGGGGTCGGCCTCCGACAGCGGCTTGAAGCTGGTCACCAGCAGCACGTAGACGGGGATCAGGAACACCACGACGAAGATCAGCAGCAGCGCGAGCCGCACCCACCGGGCGACGGCGGCCCGTTGCCTGGCCCGATCCGCCGGGGCCGCGTGCCGTACGGCCTCCTGCGCGACGCTCATGACCGCTTCCCCTTGCGCGCGTTCCACACCAGATACGGGACGACGAAGACGGCGACGGAGATCACGATGTACGACGCGATCGTGGCCCCCTTGGCCGGGTCGTGCGAGTCGAAGACGGCCGTCCACATGAAGATGGCGGGCACGTCGGTGATGATCTGCTTGCCGGACACCGCCACGATCAGGTCGAAGACCTTCAGCGAGATGTGCCCGAGGATGATCAGGGCGGACAGGGTCACCGGGCGCAGCATCGGCAGCACGATGTGCCGGTAGACCTGCCACTCCCCGCACCCGTCGACCCTGGCGGACTCGCGCAGCTCGTCGGGTACGCCGCGGAAACCCGCGAGGAACAATGCCATGACATATCCGGACATCTGCCAGATCGCGGGGATCGCCATCGCGGCCATCCCCCAGTCCGGGTCGCGGAACCACTGCCATTGCAGGAAGTCCAGCCCCAGATAGTGGAACAGGCTGTTCAGGCCGACCGCGCGCTCCCCCGTGCCGCTGTTCATCAGCCACCGCCAGACCACGCCGGTGGCGATGAAGGAGACGGCCATGGGGAACAGGTAGACCGCCCGGAACCCGCTCTCGCCGCGGATCCCCTTCTCCATCAGGAAGGCCAGGAGCCAGCCGAGGACGAGCGCCCCTCCGACGAAGACGACCGTGAAGACGATCGCGTGCCGGACCGAGATGCCCCAGCGCTCCTGATCCCAGATGGCGGTGAAGTTCTCCAGGCCGACGAAGCTCCCCTGGGAGATCTCGTCGTGCTGGTCGGTCATCGCGACCTTGAGGTTCCAGCCGAGCAGGCCGTACACGAAGACCGCGACGGCGACGATCGACGGCGTTACCAGGAGCAGTCCGGGCAGCCACCTGCGTACCCGCGTCACTCGCACCTCTCAACGTCGAGTACGGCCCGCGCCGGCCGGCGCGGAGGGCGTCCGGCGCGGCGCGAGCCGTACAAGGGGGGTCAACTCACTGGCCGCTGTTCTTGGCGGCGGCGATCAGTGCCTGCTGGAACTTGGCCACGTCCTGGTCCTGCTGGAAGAGGCCGACCGCGTCGTTGATCGCGGTACGCCAGGCGTCGTTCGCGACGACACCGTGCTGGATGGAGCCGGCCAGCTTGGCGCTCGCCCACTGGTCGAGATCCCAGGCGAGGTAGTCCTGGTAGAGCGACTTGTCGGCGTCCTTGCGGGCCGGGATGGAGCCCTTCTTGGGGTTGAAGGCGTCCTGGCCCTCCTTGCTGGCGGCGACCTTCAGCCACGCCACCGCTCCGTCCCTGTTGGGAGCGCCCTTGGGCAGGGTGAAGCTGTCCGACAGCCACATGAAGGTGCCGTCCGTACCCGGAGACGCCGCCCAGTCGAAGTCGGTCTTGGACTGCTTGCCCAGGCCGCCGTCCGGCGGGTTGTGGAAGTAGCCGTAGGCCCAGTCGCCCATGATGTTGAACGCGGCCTCGCCGTCGGCGACCTGCTTGGCCGCGGGCTGCCAGTCCTCCTGCGGCGTCCCGGCGTACGACAGGATGGTCTTGAAGTTCTCCAGCGCCTTCGTCACGTTCGCGCCGGACCAGTCGGCGTTCGCCGTCCAGAGCTCGTTGTACGCGTCGGTGCCGAGCGAGCCGAGCATGACGCTCTCCAGCAGGTGGACGGCGGTCCACTGCGAGCCGATCGAGAGCGGGATCTTGCCCGTCTTCTTCACCTTGCCGAGGTCGGCGATGAACTCGTCGATCGTCTTGGGCGCCTCGGAGATCCCGGCCGCCTTGAGGACCGACGGGTTGAACCACAGGACGTTGGACCTGTGGATGTTCACCGGCACCGAATAGACCTGGCCCTGGACCGAGATCTGGTCGATCAGCTCCTGGGGCAGGACGTCCTTCAGCTTGAGCTCGTCATAAAGGAAGTTCAGCGGCTCCAGCTTGCCCGCCTTGATGTATCCCTGCAGCTCGGCGCCGGCGTGCCCCTGGAAGGTGTCCGGAGGCTGGTTGGCCTGGAGCTTGCTGGAAAGCAGCGCGCGGGCCTGGTCTCCGGAGCCGCCCGCGACGGCCGCGTCATAGAACGTGAAGCCGGGATTGCCCTTCTCGAAGATCTCCCGCATGGCCTTCAGCCCGTCGGCCTCGCCGGGGCCCGTCCACCAGGAGAAGACCTCGACTTTCTTCTGCCCGGACTGCCCGCCTCCGGCGGCCTTGTCGTCGCTTCCTCCGCAGGCCGTGAGGGTGAGCAGACCGGCCACCGAGACCGCCACGGCCGCCAACCACCGTCGTCTCATCGCACATCCCTTCGGGGTGTGGTCGTCGAAAATCCTTACCCCCGAGAACTGACAACGTTGTCAGCAAGAACCTTTATCAACCCATCTCGCACCATCGGGCGTCAAGGGATGTGCGGCTACGCCCGGATAACGTCTCCGCATACCGCCGGGGCGCCGGCCCCGCGTACGCGCCGCGGGGCTCCGCGTACCACCGGGCGGGCCGCCCCATGCCGACGCGCGGGAGGGATTCGCCTGTCTCCGGGGACGTGTTCCTGGCGACCCGCCGCCGATGGCGAAATGTCAGTGACCCTCGTCACACTGCTGCCATGACTGTCACGCGGGGGGCGGGCACAGGGGCGAGCCCGGAAACAGGCCCCACATCAGGACCGGGATCGTCGTCGGAGCCCGGCAGACAGCAGGCGGAGGCGGAGGCCGAGGCGGGCGGGCAATCCCGGCCGGAGGACCTTCCGGACTTCTCCGACCTCACGCCGAATCGCTGGCACGAACACGACGACATAATGCGCAACATCGGCTTCCTCACCATCGCACGGCGGCTGCCCGCGCTGATCGGCCAGGCCGTGCGCATGGCGTGGGAGGCCAGCCGCCGCGACACGGTCGCCACGATCGGGCTCAGCCTGCTCGCCGGCGTCTTCACCGCGTTCGGGCTGCTGGCCACAACCGGCGTGCTGCAGGCCCTGCTGGCGGCGGGGCCGACACCCGAGCGGGTACGCGCGGCGCTGCCCGCGCTGCTCGCCGTCGGCGCGGCGGCGACCATACGCACCAGCCTGCAGGCAGGCGCCAACTGGGCGCAGGCGCGGCTCGAACCCCAGGTGAGCCGCATCGCCGAGAAGCGGCTCTATGGCGTGACCAGTGACGTCGAGCTGATCCGCTTCGACGGCTCCGACTTCCACGACGCGCTTCAGCGAGCCCAGACACGCGGCGTCGGATCGTCCGACGCGGTGGTCGACTCGACGATCGACGTGCTGACCTCGGCCATCGGCCTCATCGCGGCGGCGGGCGTGCTCGGCGTCCTGCACCCGGTGCTGCTGCCGCTGCTCGTCGTCGCCGTCCTGCCCGACGCCTGGGCCACGGTGCGCGCCGCCCGCATGCGCTACACCACGATGTTGTCGCTGGTTCCCAACTACCGCCGCAAGTGGATCATCAGCGAGCTGCTCAGCGCGCGATCGACCGCGGCCGAGGTGCGCTCCTTCACCATGCGGGGATTCCTGCTCGAGGTCTACGACCGGGTCGCCCGCGCCGAGCAGGCGGTCCTGATCGCTCTGGCCCGGCGGCAGACGTTCGCCCGGCTCATCGGCGAGGCGTTGGGCGGGCTCGGCACCGCCCTGGTCTACATCGCGCTCGGGTTGCTCCTCGCCCTCGGCGCGGTCCCGCTCGCCGTCGCGGGCACCGCCGTGCTGGCGATCCGCTCGGGCCAGTCGTCCCTGGCGAGCCTGCTGTTCGCCGTGAACCGCCTCTACGAGAACGGGCTCTACTTCACCGACTTCGTCGACTTCTGCGCGAGCGCGGGGTCGGAGCGCACGCCGGAGCGGCGGGAGGCGCCGCCCGGGGAGTTCCAGCGGATCACGGTCGAGGACGTCAGCTTCACCTATCCGGGATCGGAGACTCCGGCGCTGCGCGGCGTGTCGATCCGGATCGACCGAGGCGAGGTCATCGCGCTCGTCGGCGAGAACGGCTCGGGCAAGACCACCCTGTCGCGGATCCTGGCCGGGCTGTACGTCCCGGACGGCGGCCGGGTCCTGTGGGACGCCACCGACCTGCGCGACGTGGATCCACAGCTGCTGCGCGGCCGGATCGCGGTGATCGCCCAGGACCACAGCCACTGGCCGTTGAACGCCCGGCACAACATCACGATGGGCACCGAGAAGGGCGAGGACGCGGTGCGCCGGGCGGCCGAGGTCGCGGGCGCGGACGAGGTCATCGCGGAGCTGCCACTCGGCTACCGCACCCTCCTCGACAAGCGGTTCAAGGACGGCCACGAGCTGTCGGGCGGTCAGTGGCAGCGGATCGCCGTCGCCCGCGGCTTCTATCGGGACGCGCCGCTGCTGATCTGCGACGAGCCGACGGCCGCGCTCGACGCCCGGGCCGAGCACGCGCTCTTCGAACGGATCAGGGAGCACGCGGACGGGCGCACCGTGGTGCTGATCACGCACCGGATGGCCAGCGTGCGTTACGCCGACCGGATCTACGTCCTCGACCACGGAAAGGTGGCCGAGGACGGCACGCACGCCGAGCTCATGGCGCGCTCCGGCATCTACGCCGAGCTCTACAACCTCCAGGCCGAGGCATACCGCACCACCTGAGTCAGGAGGCGCGCTCGTCCTCGCACGCGTAGAGCGCGTCGGGGATGGCCAGCACGTCCCGGTAGTACTGGATCTTGCGCTGGATCGCCCCCTGCTTCTGCCGCAGGGCGGCGATCTGGTCCTCGACCGCCCGGTCGTGTGCCGCGAGCAGCGCGATCCGGTCACGGATGGTGTGCTCGCCCTCGCGGGTGAGCTCGGCGAAGCGCAGCATCTCGGCGATCGACATGCCGGTGTCCCGCAGGCACCGGATCATGCCCAGCCAGCCGACGTCGCCGTCGCTGAAGCGGCGCTGCCCGGCGGCGTTGCGCTCGATCGGTTCCAGCAGCCCTATTCGCTCGTAGTAGCGGAGCGTGTCCAGGCTGAACCCCGTCTCCTCCGCCACCTGTCCCGGTGTGTACGCAGTCACCCGCCCCATGGTGGCACCTGGAGTCGGCTCCAGGTCAAGCGGTTTGCGCTGGAGTGCGCTCCAGCGTGCACGGTGGGCGACATGAGACTCGCGTTGGGCACGATCCCGTTCGGCACCACTGTGGACGAGGCGACCTCGTTCGCCATCCTCGACCGATTCGTCGAGGGCGGCGGGACGATCGTGGACACCTCGAACAACTATCCCTTCTGGCAGGTCGGCGCGACCGGCGACGAGAGCGAGGTCACCGTCGGCAGGTGGCTCGCCTCGCGCGGCGTCAGGGACCGGGTCGTCATCAGCACCAAGTGCGGGGCCCGGCCGACGGTTCCCGGCGACCTGACCCTCGCCTCGGCCGAGGGCCTGTCCGCCGGGACGATCCGTACGGCGACCGAGGGCAGCCTGCGCCGGCTCGGCGTCGACGCCATCGACGTCTACTGGGCCCACGTCGAGGACCGCTCCGTACCCCTGGACGAGACCGTCGAGGCGTTCGGCCGTCTGGTGGACGAGGGGAAGGTCCGGGAGGTCGGCGCGAGCAACCATCCCGCCTGGCGGGTCGAGCGGGCCCGGCAGGTCGCGTTGGCGGGCGGCCGGGCGCGGTACGCCCACCTGCAGATGCGTCACTCCTACCTGCGCCCACGCCCCGGCGTACGCCTGCCGGAGGGCGGCCACGTCCAGGTCGGGGAGGAGACCCTGGACTACGTGCGCTCGGAGCCGGATCTGACCCTGTGGGTCTACACCTCGCTGCTGGCCGGGGCGTACACGAGTAAGCCGCTGCCCGAGCAGTACGACCATCCGGGCACGACGCGGCGGCTCGCCGCGCTGGACGAGGTCGCGCGTGAGGTCGGCGCGACGCGGAACCAGGTCGTCCTGGCCTGGTTGCGCGCGCAGGGCATCATCCCGATCGTGGGCGCGAGCGCGGTGGCCCAGATCGAGGAGCTGCTGGCGGAGGTCACGCTGGACGACGAGCTGCGAGCCCGGCTGGACGCCCCCGCCTGATCACTCCACGGGCGGCTCGGAGATGTGCTCGGACAGGTAGCGGCGGACCAACCGCTTGCACTCGACGATCAGATCCGGGTCGCCCTCCGGGTGGGCGCGGAAGGCGAGCTTGAGCACGGCGTCGGCCGCCTCCACCGCGACGATGAACGCGCGGCCGAGGCCCTCGTTCCTGGGCGCGCCCAGCAACTCGATGATGAGCGAGCGAAGCCGGTCGGCCACGATGACGTTGTTGTCCAGGGCTCGGTCGAGCATGCGCCGGCTCTCGGGCAGCGCGGGGCCGCCGGGCGTGGTCAGTATCTCGCCGAAGTCGACGACCCCGAAGCCGGGCATCGTCCGCTTCATGTGGACGAACTCGTCGATGACGAGGTCGACGGCCTCGGTCCAGTCCTTGAGGGAGGCGCCGACCACCCGGGCGGCCATCCGGTCGAGGAAGGCGTCGAGGTTGCGCAGGGCGAGCGCGCGGACCAGCCCCTGCTTGTCGGGGAAGAACTGGTAGAAGGTCCCGATGGGCACCTCGGCCCGGCGGGCGACCTCCTTGGTCGTCAGCTGTTCGTAGCCGACCTCGTCGAGCAGCAGGGCGCACTCGTCCAACATCCGCTCGACCCGTTCGAGGCTGCGGCGCTGGGAAGGGCGGCGGCGCAGCGTTCCACCCGCGGCGTTCGTCATTGGCCCATTCTCTACCGGATGACCCGTACGCGCGTTAACATGAGCGTCACTCATATCCGAAAGGGTGGCACATGTTCCTCTGGGGTACGGCTACCGCCTCCTACCAGATCGAGGGCGCGGTCTCCGAGGACGGACGCGGCGTCTCGATCTGGGACACGTTCTCCCACGAGCCCGGGAAGGTCCGGGACGGGCACACCGGCGACGTGGCCTGTGATCACTACCATCGCTGGCCGGAGGACGTCGCGCTGATGGCCGACGCGGGCCTCAACGCGTACCGCTTCTCGGTCGCGTGGCCGCGGATCCAGCCCACCGGACGGGGCGAGGTCAACCAGGCGGGGCTCGACTTCTACGACCGGCTGGTGGACGGCCTGTGCGAGAAGGGCATCACCCCCGCGCTGACGCTGTTCCACTGGGACCTGCCCCAGGCGCTGGAGGACGAGGGCGGCTGGCTGAACCGCGACACATCCGGATATTTCGCGGATTACGCGGCCATAGTGGCGGAGCGACTGTCCGACCGGGTCAAAATGTGGATCACCCTCAACGAGCCCATCGTGCACATGACGTTCGGGTACGCCATGGGCGTCCACGCGCCGGGCCGTACGCTGCTCCTCGACGCCCTGCCCGTCGCCCATCACCAGCTTCTCGGGCACGGCCTCGCCACGGCGGCGCTGCGGGCGAACGGCGCCGAGCAGGTGCTTATCACGAACAACTGCACGCCGGTGTGGCCGGCCTCGGACGACCCGGCCGACCTCGCCGCCGCGGCCGCCTACGACACCATGCACAACCGGCTGTTCAACGACCCCCTCTTCGTCGGCTCCTATCCCGACTTCTCGGCGTTCGGAGTGGAGAATCTGGACTTCATCCACGACGGGGATCTGGCGACGATCGCGCAGCCGCTCGACGGGCTCGGGATCAACTACTACAACCCCACGCGGATCTCCGCGCCGTCCACCGACCTTCTGCCGTTCGACGACGCGGGAATCACCGGCTACCCGACCACGGCGTTCGGCTGGCCCGTCGTGCCCGACGGCCTGCGCGAGCTGCTCGTCTCCCTCAAGGAGCGGTACGGCACCGCGCTCCCGCCGGTCTACATCACAGAGAACGGCTGCTCGTACGACGGGATCGAGGACCAGGAGCGGATCGACTACCTCGACGGTCACATCAAGGCGATCAGGCGGGCCCAGGCCGAGGGCGTGGACGTCCGCGGCTACTTCATCTGGTCGCTGCTCGACAACTTCGAGTGGGCCGAGGGGTACCACCAGCGCTTCGGCCTCGTCCACGTCGACTTCGAGACCCAGAAGCGCACCCCGAAGGCCAGCTACCACTGGCTCAGGCAACTGATCGCGGAGTGATCCCTGCCGGAGGGCCGCACCTGCGGCGCGGCGGGCTCGGGGTGCCCTTGAGGCGACTCGCGCCCTCCGCGCCGGCCCCTGACGCGGAGCTCAGAGCACGGAGACGTGGACGTGGTCGTAGTGGTTCGCGGTGATGCCACCGCGGTCGGACATCATCCGCCAGCCCGCGCCCGTACGCATGTCATAGAAGCGCTGCTGCCAGATGATGTACATGATCCCGTACTTGTCGGCGTTGTCGATGCACCATTGGGCGAGGGCGTCGCCGCGCGCCTTGGCCACGGGATCGGGCATGCGGCCGTTGCTCATCATGAAGTCGCAGGCGCGGCCCTTGCCGTGCTCTCCGGGGTCGCCCACGCGCAGGCAGCCCACCCCGAAGGGCATCGGGAAGGATTGCATGACGATGCCCCGCAGGGTGATCAGCCGCTGGGTTAAACCGCTCGCGGAGCCGGGGGTCTGGAAGCCGAACTTGGCCAGCTTCTCCTCGACCTCGCGCTGCTTGGCCTTCAGCTCCTTGATGTGCCTCTCCAGCTTGGCGATCTTCGCGTCGGCGTCCTTCGCGGCCTTCTTCTGCTCCGCGATCAGCGTCTTGATCGAGTTGAGGTGCTGCGTCTTCTCACTGGAGAGGTAGGACATGATCGAGTACGTGCCGAGGTCGGTCTGCGGCAGCATCAGTTCGGACGCGTCGAACCCTCCGCCCATGTACGAGGTCTGGGCGAACATGGCCACCCGCTGCTCGGCCTTGATCTGAGAGCGCTTCAGCTTCGTCAACCGCGCGGAGGCGTTCTTCGCGAGCTTCATGGTGTCGTCGAGGCTGACGATCTCCCCGCGGTACGCCTTGGCGAGATCGGCGGCGTCCTGGGTGAGTTTCTTGAGTTTGGCCTGCTCGTCCGGTGCCGCCTGCGCTCCGGGTGCGGTGAGCGCGCCAAGGAGCGCGGTGAACATCACCGCCAGGCCGACCCAGCGCCCCGGTTGCACGTGATCCTCCCCTGCAGACGGTCCGAAACTATAGAAGATGATCTTGAAAGCCGCCACCTGAACGGGCGATCCTGTGCATGTTTCCTCTTGTTTGCCGGTATTTGCGAGCAATTGAGCATCTTGCCAGCACAGACAGAACATGATTCGGTCCCAATGGCGGGTCGGTACTTGTCCCGCACCGCTGCGACGCACAGACTGTTAACCAAACAAGCATTCGCTCAAATCAGGCACGCCCGACCGGGAGGCGGACCAGCATGCTTCACCACGACAGGCTCTTCATCGGGGGCGACTGGGTGGCCCCCGCGGGCACCGGGACCATCGACGTCGTGTCGCCGCACACCGAGGAGGTGGTCGGGCGGGTTCCCGACGGCACCGCCGCCGACATGGACCGCGCGGTCGGCGCGGCGCGCGAGGCGTTCGACGCCGGACCGTGGCCCCGGATGAGCATGGCCGAGCGCGCGGCCGTCGTCGCGAGGCTCGCCGAGATCTACGCGGCGCGCCAGAACGAGATCGCCGACGTGATCACCCTGGAGATGGGCTCACCGATCACGTTCTCTCAGCTCGCCCAGGCCCCGCAGCCGCTCGGGATGCTGCAGTACTTCGCCGAGCTGGGCGCGACCTTCGCCGTCGAGGACGAGCGGCCGGGCATGTTCGGCCCCATCACCGTGCGCCGCGAGCCGGTCGGCGTCGTCGCCGCCGTCGTTCCGTGGAACGTCCCGCAGTTCGTCATCATGACCAAGCTCGCCCCCGCGCTCGTCGCCGGCTGCACCATCGTCGTCAAGCCGGCCCCGGAGACGCCGCTCGACGCCTACCTGCTCGCCGAGATGGTCAAGGAGGCCGGGATCCCCGACGGCGTGGTCAACATCGTGGCCGCCGGGCGTGAGGCGGGCGAGCACCTCGTCTCCCACCCCGGCGTCGACAAGGTGGCCTTCACCGGTTCCACCGCCGCGGGCCGTCGGATCGCCTCCATCTGCGGCGAGCAGCTCAAGCGCTGCAGCCTGGAGCTCGGCGGCAAGTCGGCGGCGATCATCCTGGACGACTGCGACCTGCCGTCCGCGATGGGCTTCCTGTCGATCGCCTCGCTCATGAACAACGGCCAGGCGTGCGTCGCGCAGACCCGCATCCTCGCCTCCAGGAACCGGTACGACGAGGTCGTGCAGGCGGTGGCCGACATGGTGGTCGGCCAGCAGGTCGGCGACCCCGCCGACCCGGCCACGGGCATCGGCCCGCTGGTGGCCAGGCGGCAGCAGGAGCGGGTCGAGGGATACATCAGGATCGGCATCGACGAGGGCGCCAAGACGGTCGTCGGCGGCCTCGACCGGCCGTTCGACCGTGGCTGGTACGTCGCCCCCACCGTGTTCGCCGGGGCGACCAACGACATGCGCATCGCCCGCGAGGAGATCTTCGGGCCGGTCCTGGCGGTGATCCCGTACGACGACGAGGCGGACGCGATCCGCATCGCCAACGACAGCGACTACGGGCTGTCCGGCTCGGTCTGGACCGCGGACACCGACCACGGCATGGACGTCGCCCGCCAGGTCCGCACGGGCACCTACGGCGTCAACATGATGAACACCATGGAGCCGTCCACACCGTTCGGCGGATACAAGGCGAGCGGGCTCGGCCGGGAACTCGGCCCCGAGGGCCTGTCGGCCTATCTGGAGTACAAGTCGATCGCCCGCCTCGGCTGAACGGGACACCGGGCCGGGTCACCTGACCGGATCGTCCGGCGGGTCATCCGGCCGGGTCGACTCGGGCTGATTGGCTCGGGCTGATTGGCTCGGGCTGATTGGCTCGGGCTGACCGACTGGGGCTGACTGACTCGGGCGGGATGACATCCCACCGGTCCCGCACGGCCGTCGGCGTGCGAGGCATCACCTCGCCACCGCTCCGGCCGTACGGGACCGAAGGCCGCCCAGCGCGCCCCCGCGACGCTGGGCCACACCATGAGTACACAATGGTGCACACCGATCTCCCCAAACCGGCGGATTGGACCACTCCCGAGGGATTTGATCCGTTCAACTCAGGTAGACGACCGTTATTCGGGTTTGGTTCGCGAAATCCAGCGACCAATTTTCCGGACCAGATCCGGCGTCGCCGCCGCCTCGGCGTGGCCGTACCCGGGGATGATCCACATCTCCTTCGGGTCGCGGGCGTTGCCGTAGAGCTCGTGCGGGTGGTCCAGCGGGAAGAACGGGTCGGCGTCACCATGGACGATCAGGAACGGCGTCGGCGCGATGAGCGCGGCCGCCTCGTACGGCGGCAGCGGCACGGGGTCCCACTCACCCGTCGCGATCCGGGTCCGCTTGATCCACCGCGCGGCGAGCCGCCCCTCCGGACGCTCGATCGCCCAGTGCACCTGGCGCATCGGCTTGGTGCCCCGGTAGTACCACCACGCGGGGCCGCTCACCGCGACGACCGCGTCCACGCCCCGGTGCAGCGCGGCATGCCGTACGGCCACGGCCGCGCCCATCGAGAAACCGATGGTCACTACCCGCCGGTAGCCGATCGACCTGGCGTGCTTCACCGCCGCGTCGAGATCGAGCACCTCAAGGTCGCCCACCGTCGACTTGCCGGTGGAACGCCCGTGCCCGCGGAAGTCGAAGGAGAGCACACCCCCGAAGCCGGCCAGGACGTGCACGATGCGCCGCGTGCACCGCGTTCGCCAGGATCCGGTGAATCCGTGGGCGAGCACGATGCCGAGGTCGAGGGAGCCGTTGGGCGTGTGCGAAGCGTCGATCCGCACGCCGTCCGACGTGCGCAGCATCGCCGCGAAGGCCGGAGCGAAGGTCATGTCCCCCAACCTTAACGGCGCCTCCCGACACGGTTCTCAGGAGGACGTCTCCGCCGTGAACGTCTCCGCCGTGGAGCGCGCCCGCGTGGATCCACGGTTGCGGGCGCGCCCCGGCTCACACCTGTTCGGGGACGACCTCCGCGCGGCGCAGCGCGGCCCGCCGCAGTGGCTCGCGCAGCGCCGTGCCGAGCCGTACGCCGGCGAGGCGGGCGAACAGGGCGGCGGCGAGCATCGTGGCGGCCACCGTCACGACGCCGCCGAGCTGGAGGGCCAGCCGGGGGCCGAAGGAGTCGCTCAGCCAGCCGAGCAGCGGGCCGCCCACCGCGCCGGACGCCGCGGAGACCACGCCGAGGACCGCGATGACGCGGCCGCGCATGTGATCGGGGCTGTCCAGCTGGGCACGCGCCGATACGGCGGTGTCGAGCACGACCGCGCTCGCGGCGACGGGCAGCATGAGAGCGGCGAACGAGACGAAGCCCGGAGCCAGGCCGCTCAGCAGCTGGACCGCGCTGGCCAGCAGAGCGGCGCACAGCAGCAGCCGCAGCGTGAGCCGGGCCCGGCCGGCCGCGACCACGCCGCCGATCACCGTGCCGACGGCGAAGACCGTCGAGAGCACGCCGTACCCCGCGGAGCCGGCGGCCAGGGGGCCCGCGCTCATCGCCGCCATGGTGACCTGATAGTTGCGCCCGAGGCTCCCCAGGACGAGGGCGAGACCGAGGAGCACCAGGAGCCAGGGCGTGCGCAGCACGTAGCGCAGGCCCTCGCCGACGCCGCGTTCCCCGGTGGAGGATGCCCTGGGCAGGACGTGCATCTCGTCGCGGCGCATGGCGAAGATCGCGCCGATCACGGCGAGGAAGCTCGCCGCGTTGATGAGGAACAGGGCGCTCATGCCGGTGATCGGGAGCAGCACGCCGGCCGCGCTCATGCCGAGGATGCGCGCACCCGAGCTGATCACCGAACCGAGCGCCATCGCGTTGGGGAGGTCCTCGGGCGGCACGACCTCCGCGCCGAACCGGCCGAGAGCGGGGCCGCCGATCGCGTTGACCACCCCGGAGGCGAGCATCACGGCATAGAGGGGGACCATCGACCGGGGCTCGCCCATCGCGATCATCGCGAGGGCCAGGGCGAGCCCTCCCTGGGCGATCTGCGCGGCCAGCACGACGGGCCGGGAGGGCAGCCGGTCGGCCAGCGAACCACCCCACATGCCGAGCACGAGCGTGGGCAGCGCCTGGAGCACGAGGCTGAGCCCGACGCTGGTGGCCGAGCCGGTGGCCGAGAGGATCAGCCAGTTGACGCCCAGCACCTGCATCCAGGTCCCGGTCACGGAGACGAGGTCGGCGGCGGCCCAGAACCGATAGTTACGGTGCCGAAGGGAACGCAGCGTCGCCGCGGGTAAAGCCACCGTCGTGTCCTTCTTCGGGGAGATTCAACGGCAGGACGAACACACGGCCGATATCCCAGGATTCCGTTTTGTCCGGAAATATGATGCTAATCACATGCTAAAGTGGTTTTGAGCAGATCATGTGAATCGAAGAGGTCGATCCTCCAGCCACGTGACCGATCCCGCCAGGGTGATCTTCTTCGAGATCTCGTCGCAGATCAGGGGCAGGCCGCCGACCGCCATCCGTGAACCCATCAGCGATGGAACTTTCGGCGACAAACGTGGAGATGTGCCAGATCGTGCGCCCATGGCGCGCGGCGGTGACGGGCATCAACTAAAATCTGAAGGTCGCACTCGCGGCCAGAGCGTCTCGCGACGGGACACGAGCCGGTTCCCGGGACGCGGACGGACAGCCCCAACGAACCAGAGCGAGACTCCACTATGCCATTGAACAGCCGCGACGACCTGCGGAACATCGCGATCATCGCGCATGTCGACCACGGCAAGACCACGCTCGTGGACGCCATGCTCTGGCAGTCCGGGGCGTTCCGCGCCAACCAGGACGTCGACGAGCGCGTCATGGACTCCAACGACCTGGAGCGCGAGAAGGGCATCACCATTCTCGCCAAGAACACCGCGGTCAAGCACGGGGGCATGACGCTCAACATCATCGACACGCCCGGCCACGCCGACTTCGGCGGCGAGGTGGAGCGCGGCCTGTCCATGGTGGACGGTGTCGTCCTGCTGGTCGACGCCTCCGAGGGACCGCTGCCGCAGACCCGTTTCGTGCTGCGCAAGGCACTGTCCGCCAAGATGCCGGTCATCCTGTGCATCAACAAGGTCGACCGGCCCGACGCCCGGATCTCCGAGGTCGTCGACGAGGTCTACGAGCTCTTCATGGACCTCGACGCCACTGAGGAGCAGATCGACTTCCCGATCGTCTACGCGTCCGCCAAGGCGGGCCGGGCCTCGCTGAACCGGCCGCAGGACGGTGGCATGCCCGACGCCGACGACCTCGAGCCGCTGTTCGAGACGATCGCGTCGACGATTCCGGCGCCGGTCTATGACCCGACCGCGCCGCTGCAGGCCCACGTCACCAACCTCGACGCGTCCAGCTACCTCGGCCGGATCGCGCTGTGCCGGGTGCACCAGGGCACGATCAAGAAGGGCCAGCAGGTCGCGTGGTGCCGCACTGACGGCACCGTCCAGCGGGTGAAGATCTCCGAGCTGCTCATGACGGACGCTCTGGAGCGCAAGCCCGCCGAGGAGGCGGGCCCCGGTGACATCATCGCGATCGCCGGCATCCCCGACATCATGATCGGCGAGACGCTGGCCGACCCCGACGACCCGCGCCCGCTGCCGCTGATCACCGTGGACGAGCCGGCGATCTCCATGACCATCGGCACCAACACCAGCCCGCTGGTCGGCAAGGTCAAGGGCTCCAAGGTCACCGCCCGCATGGTCAAGGACCGCCTCGACAAGGAGCTCGTCGGCAACGTCTCGCTGCGGGTGCTCCCGACGGACCGGCCCGACTCCTGGGAGGTCCAGGGCCGCGGCGAGCTCGCCCTGGCCATCCTGGTCGAGCAGATGCGCCGCGAGGGCTACGAGCTGACCGTCGGCAAGCCGCAGGTCGTCACCAAGCAGATCAACGGCAAGGTGCACGAGCCGGTCGAGCGGCTCACGGTCGACTGCCCCGAGGAGTACCTCGGCGCGGTCACCCAGCTCCTCGCCGTCCGCAAGGGCCGCATGGAGCACATGACCAACCACGGCACCGGCTGGATCCGGATGGAGTTCGTGGTCCCGGCCCGCGGCCTGATCGGCTTCCGTACGGAGTTCCTCACCGAGACGCGCGGCACCGGCCTGGTGCACCACGTCTTCGAGGCGTACGAGCCGTGGTTCGGCGAGCTGCGCACCCGCAACAACGGCTCCCTGGTCGCCGACCGCTCCGGCCCTGTCACCGCGTTCGCCATGCTCAACCTGCAGGAGCGCGGCACGCTGTTCGTCTCCCCGACCACCGAAGTGTACGAGGGCATGATCGTCGGCGAGAACTCCCGTTCCGACGACATGGACGTGAACATCACCAAGGAGAAGAAGCTCACGAACATGCGCTCCTCCACGGCGGACGAGACCGAGAAGGTCATCCCGCCGCGCGTCCTGTCGCTGGAGCAGGCGCTGGAGTTCATCCGCGAGGACGAGTGCGTGGAGATCACTCCCCAGACCGTCCGCATCCGCAAGGTCGTCCTGGACGCCGCCACCCGCGGCCGGACCGCCGCGCGGGCCAAGCGCGCCAACTGATCGCGCAGGGCAGCGACCGGGAGATCCGCACGCCGGCCGCCTGAACCGAAACCGGTTCAGGCGGCCGCCTGCGTTCCGGCCCACCGCGCGCCGACGAGCCGGGCACATCGTCTCGACGGGGCCAAGAGGGCGCAATACGACGCCATCCAGGCCGCCGTTTCCCACCCGCGACATGGCCCACGCATGGTTTCCTGCGTAACGGAAGGTAATCGGAACGCAACCCAACGCACAAAGCAGGAGTCACCATGCCCGGCAGGACACATTTCGCACTCGCCGTGATGCTCATGCTCGGAGGGGCCGTCGCCGGATCCTCCGCCGCCGAGGCGACACCCGGCCGCATCGCCCGCCCCCTCGACGCCACGCTCCGCGACGCGAACGGCAAGCGGGTCGGCGTACTGCGGATCGAGGACGAGGGACCGCAGGCGACCCGGATCACCGTGAGCGTCTGGGGCCTGCCCGCCGGCTATCACGGCTTCCATGTCCATACCACCGGCACGTGTGACGCCAAGGCGGTCGATCCGGTGACCGGGAGCCCGTTCACCTCGGCCGGCGGGCATCTCGACCTCGACGCGTCCGGGCACCACGGCGACCACTCCGGAGACCTCCCCGCCCTGCTCGTGGGCCGGAACGGCACCGGCCGCGCCTCGTTCGTCACCGACCGGTTCCGTGTCTCGCAGCTGACCGACTCGGACGGCAGCGCCGTCGTCATTCACGCGCTGCCGGACAACTACGGCAACATCCCCGTCCGCTACACGCACCCGGCGGACGTGACGGGGACGACGGGCGCCGACGCGACCACGTTGAAGGCCGGCGACACCGGCAACCGGATCGCCTGCGGCGTCGTCCACTGATGCCCCAAGCCGCCCCCAAGTGGCGCACAAGCCGCCCGGGGCACCATGCCTGTAGGAGAGCACCACGGGGGTGCGGTGCCTCCACGAGAGGGGGAATCCGTCATGAGACTCGTCAACACGATGCTGTACACCGCGCAGACCGGCGCCTGGTTGATCATCGGAGCGCTGGTGCTGCTGATCGCGCGCTGAATCCGGTACGGCTCGCCCGGGGGGTGCGAGCCGTACACACCGATGTCAGACCGACGTCAGCGTTCCTCGACATCAGCGGCGACGGCGTGCGGTCCCGAAGATGGACCGCGTGATCTCCTTGCCGAGGGCGGACGCGGCCGACCGCGCCAGCGACCGGAACGCGGGCGAGCCGAGCACGCCCTCCAGGGTCGACTTCTCGCCCGGCCGCTCCCTCGCCTCCTCGCGCCTCTCTCTCGGCCGCTCGGCCGTTTCGGCGGGTGCCGTGGGGGCGGGCGCGTGCGGGGTGAGCCGGGCGCTCAGCATCTCGTACGCCGACTCCCTGTCGACCGCCGTGCCGTACTTGGGGAGAAGCGGAGAGGTGGTGACGGCCTGCCGGACAACGGCGGGGTCGGACGGCGCCATCAGGCTCCGCGGCGCGCGCAGGCGGGTCCACGCGACCGGCGTGGGCGCGCCAGTCTCTGACAGCACGGTCACCACCGCCTCGCCGATGCCGAGCTGCGTGAGCAACTCCTCCAGGTCGTACGACGACGAGGGGAACGTGGACACGGTCGCCTTCAGCGCCTTGGCGTCCTGCGGTGTGAAGGCGCGCAGGGCGTGCTGCACGCGCGAGCCGAGCTGGGCCAGTACGTCGGCGGGCACGTCCTTGGGCGTCTGGGTGACGAAGAAGACCCCGACCCCCTTCGAGCGGATCAGCCGCACGGTCTGCGTGATCGACTGAAGGAACGCCTTGGACGCGTCGCCGAACAGCAGGTGGGCCTCGTCGAAGAAGAACACCAGCCGCGGCTTGTCCGGATCGCCGATCTCGGGCAGCCCCTCGAACAGGTCCGCCAGCAGCCACATCAGGAAGGTCGAGAAGAGCTGCGGCCGGTCCTGTACGGCGGGCAGCTCCAGGATGGAGATCACGCCCCTTCCGTCGGGCGTCACCCGGAGCAGGTCATGGGTGTCGAACTCGGGCTCGCCGAAGAACGCGTCCGCGCCCTGCGCCTGGAAGTTGATCAGCGAGCGCAGGATCACCCCGGCGGTCTGCGCCGACAGGCCTCCGATCCCCTTCAGCGCCTCCGGATTGTCCGTGAGGTACTGGATGACCGCGATCAGGTCCTTCAGGTCCAGCAGCGGCAGGCCGTGCTTGTCGGCGAAGTAGAAGATCAGTCCGAGCGAGGACTCCTGGGTCTCGTTGAGCCCGAGGACCTTGGCCAGCAGCGTGGGGCCGAACGACGTCATGGTGGACCGGAGCGGGATGCCCTCCCCGATGCCGCCGAGCGAGAAGAACTCGGTGGGCGACGCCGTGCCCGACCAGGTCTCGCCGACCTCCGCGGCCCGCGCGGTCACCCGGTCGGAGGCCACGCCGGGTGAGGCGAGGCCGGACAGGTCGCCCTTCATGTCGGCGAGGAAGACCGGCACCCCCTGGGCGGAGAGCTGCTCGGCCGTCATCTGGAGCGTCTTGGTCTTCCCCGTCCCGGTGGCGCCCGCGACCAGGCCGTGCCGGTTCATCATGGCGAGCGGGATCCTGATCTTCTGGGAGGGGTCGGCCCGCCCGTCCGTCACCAGCGCGCCCAGTTCCAGCGCCGGCCCCTCGAAGTCGTAGCCCTTCATCGAACCTCCTCGAGCGTGGAGCCCCGGGCTTCCCCCAAAAAGAGGAATCAACGGTCGGAGTACCGCTTCCCCGGCGTGAGATGGCCGAACAATTCGGACACGGTCACGTACGTGAAGCCCTTCTCGTCGAGCACCTTGAGCAGGCGCGGCAGCGCCTCCACGGTGGTCTTGTGGATGTCGTGCATCAGGACGATGTCCCCCGGCTTCGCCTTCGTGCTGCGCTGTACCACCAGCTTGGGCACCCGGTCGCGCCAGTCGAGGGTGTCGATCGCCCAGAGGATCTGCGCGAGTCCGAGCCGCCTCGTCTCCTCGGTCACCCTGCGGTCGGTCGCACCGTACGGCGGGCGCATGCCGTGCATGCGGACGCCGGTCAGATCCTTGACGAGCTTCTCGGTCCTGACGATCTCGCGCCTGAGGCCCGCGTCGCTCATCGCGGTGAGGTCACGGTGGTCCCAGGTGTGGTTGCCGAGCTCGTGCCCTTCGGCGACCATGCGGCGCAGCACCGGCCGGTCGTCCTTGCCGATCATCTCGCCGACCAGGAAGAACGTCGCCCTGGCGTGATGCCGGGCGAGCACGTCGAGGACGGTCGAGGTGTAGTTCCCCGGCCCGTCGTCGAAGGTCAGCGCCACACATCTGGTCCGCGCGCAGCTGATGTCACGGGGTTCCGGCGCCGTCGGGCTCGGCCAGGGGCGCGGTCGCCCGGGCTCCCCCGCCTGTCCGGTGCCGGACGGGTCTACGGTCTCCGGTCCGGGCGTCGCGCCTCCGGTCGTCGGAGCGGCCGTCGGAGGAGCGGTCGGAGGGGGCGCGGGAGCTGTCGTCCGCAGGATCGACGCGACACCGCATCCCGTCACCACGAGCAGTGACAGAAGGGCGAGGCCGACCCGCATATGTTCCCCCCGAGCAGGCGGGGATCAGGGATATCCCCTGGCCTTGTCCCCCCGTATGACCCTGGCCAGGTCCTCCCACCAGGGCGGCACGTTCGCTCGGAGCTCGGCATACCTTCGGGCCACCCTGATGGCGCATCCGGAGGGGTCACTACCCACATGGCGGCGTTTCACGGAAGCCTCCTGCCACCGGTAAACCCCGTCCCGGAAGCTCACGACGAGACCGATCCAGACGGAGAGCGTGGCCCCGTCCCCGATCTCGTACGCGTCGGAAACGCCGAGAGCGGCGAGCTCGGCCCGCAGCTTCGCCAGCGCGTCCGCGGACTCAGCCATCGCTCACGCTCCGTGGCCACGGAACGGCACGGAAAGAGTGGTCTAACAGTCTTTGTCCCGGCACAGCAGAACTCATGGAGTAATCATGGGGCTCCAGCCCGTTACCGCGCAGGAATATTGGCCTGACCGTTGCGCCCGGCGCCGCCCCGAAGACGCCTTTCCATCGCACGTTGGATGACTTCCCAGGGACATGGGGCCGCCAAACACCCACAAGCCTCGATCTTCATCACGCTATGACAAAGTCATTGAACCCGCCGTTACCCGGTCGCAGGCGGGGGCGCGAGGCCGCAGTGCCGCGGAGGTACGAGGACCTCGGGGGTGAGAGGCCGCGGGGGCTGCGGGTACGAGGCCGCGGGGGCTTCGGGTACGAGGGGGGTACGACGGCCGCCGGGGCGCGAGGGCCGTTCGGAGACCTGGGAACGGGGATCTAATCCGCCTGCTCGCGGGGCTCGATGACCACCATCACGAAGCGGAGCGGGGCGGTCCCGTCGTTGGCGTAGCGATGCGGGCGGTCCGCGTTGAACACCACCGCCTCGTCCGTGCCCACGGTGTGGCTCTTGCCGTACACGGTGAGGGTGAGTTCGCCCTCCAGCACGGTGAGCATCTCGCGGGTTCCCGCCGGATGGGGGTCGCCGTCGTGATGCTCGCCGGGGCCGAACCGCCAGTCCCACAGTTCGAGGATGGCGGGGGTGTCCGCGCCGACGAGCAGGCGTGCCTCGCCCCCGGCGGCGTGCCGGAAGGTCACCACGTCGGCGGCGTGGACGACCCGCACGACCGGGGTCTCCGACACCTCGACGATCCGACCGACCGTGACGCCCAGGGCCTCCGCGATCCGGCTGAGCGTGTTGATGCTGGGGTTCGTCCGCCCCTGCTCGATCTGGATCAGCATGCCGCGGCTCACCCCCGACCGTGCCGCCAGCTCGTCGAGGGTCATCCCCCGGTGGGCGCGCTGCCCGCGAACGTTCGTGGCGATGGCCGCGCTGATCGTCTCCAGGTCCGGCATGCGTACAGCCTAGTGAATCTGATTTGCAATCTGTTGCGCTCAACCTGTTGTATGAACAGTGCAATTCAATGGACTGTGAGGTGCGCGGTGACGGCAGTGGCGCTCGCTACGGCGTGTGCGGTGATCTTCGGGACGGCAGACTTCTTCGGAGGCCTGGCCACGCGACGATCCCGCGTCCTGGCCGTCGTCGTGATCTCCCAGATCGGCGGTCTGCTGCTGGTCTGTGCCCTGATGCCGGTCCTGCCCGGCGCGCCGAGCCCCGCGGCGCTGCTGTGGGGGATGGCCGCCGGTGTCGCCGGGGCGGTCGGCGTCGTGCTCTTCTACCGGGGACTCGCCTCCGGGATGATGTCGGTGGTCGCGCCGACCACGGCGACGACCTCGATGGCCGTGCCCGTGCTGTTCGGCCTGGTCCTCGGCGAGCGCCCCTCGCTCACCGCGATGGCCGGGATCGTGCTCGGGCTGCTCGCCGTTCTCCTGGTCAGCCGTGACTCCGCCGCCGCGTCCGGCTCGCGGATCGGCCCGATCGTGAGCGCCCTGGCGTCCGGTGCGGGCTTCGGCGGATTCTTCGTCCTGCTCAAGCTGGCCCCGGCGGGCTCAGGCCTGTGGCCGCTGGCCGGCGCGCGCATCGCGTCGATCTCACTCGTCGTGCTGCTGGCCCTCGTATCGCGCAGGACGCTGCGTCCTCTTCCGGGCGCGCTTCCGGTGACGATCGCGGCCGGAGTGCTCGACATGGCCGCCAACATCCTCTACCTGCTGGCCGCCCGGGGAGGCATGCTCAGCCTGGTGGCGGTCCTGGTGTCGCTCTATCCCGCGAGCACGCTGCTGCTCGCGCGATACGTGCTGGACGAACGGCTCAACCGGGTGCAGATAGCGGGAGTGGGGTTCGCGCTGGGCGCGGTGGCACTGATCGCCCTGCCGCCCGCCTGATCGCCCTGCCGCCCGCCTGACCACCCGGCCGCCGGGCGGCGACGGAACGGGCGCAGGGAAGGCGAGCGTCTCAGGCAGCGCGTCAGGCAGCGTCTCAGGCGACTTGTCTCAAGCGACCCGTCTCAGGCGGCGACGGGCACGCGGACGACGCCCTCCTCGCGGGCGTACTCCGCGAGCATGCCGCGCAACTGGCGGCGGCCACGGTGCAGGCGGGACATCACCGTTCCGATGGGGGTGCCCATCCGGTCGGCGATCTCCTTGTACGCGAAACCCTCGACGTCGGCGAGATAGACCGCGACGCGGAAGTCCTCCGGCAACGCGCGCAAAGCGTTCATCACGGCGCTGTCGGGCAGCTGTTCCAGCGCCTCGGTCTCCGCGGACTTCAAACCGGTGGACATGTGCGACTCCGCAGCCGCGAGCTGCCAGTCCTCGATCTCCTCGGCGGCCGACAGCTTGGGCGAACGCTGCTTCTTGCGGTAGTCGTTGATGAAGTTGTTCGTCAGGATCCGGTGCAACCACGCCTTGAGGTTCGTGCCTTCACGGAACTGGTGGTAGGAGGTGTACGCCTTGGCGACCGTCTCCTGGACCAGGTCTTCCGCGTCGGCCTGGTTGCGGGTGAGGCGCATGGCGGAGGCATAGAGCTGACCGGTCACCGGGACGACGTCGCGTTCGAACCATGCCTGGCGTTGTTCATCGGTCATCGTGATCATGTCCATCCCCCTACGAAACTGCTCCCCCGCTACCCCTCCGGCGTGAACCCATGCGGGCGCACGGGACCGATTACGTCCCTTGACATCGTTGCAGGGGACTCGTAAGCGAAGCGTTAAGGTCTTCCCTGGTCAGAAGGGTCACCGTGGACGTGGATCGGCACGGCGAAGTCACGCGCCGATCGAGTAAGTCTCATTACAATAACACTCAATGCTCGATCCTGTAGAAATTGTGGCAAAGCTCACTAGCTAGAGTTATGGCATGAAACACGTGGAACGGCACGACCCGGCCACCCGGCGCTGGGCGGCGGAGGCCATCCAGGCCGTGGAGGCGGACGCCAACCGCAGCTGCGACACCCATCTGCACGTCTTCCCTCTCCCTCCGCACTGGGGAGTCGACCTCTATCTCAAAGACGAGTCGGTCCACCCGACCGGTTCACTCAAGCACCGGCTCGCCCGGTCCCTCTTCCTGTACGGCCTGGCCAACGGCTGGATCGGGCCCACGACCACGATCATCGAGTCGTCGAGCGGCTCCACCGCGGTCAGCGAGGCGTACTTCGCCCGGTTGCTCGGCCTCCCGTTCATCGCGGTGATCCCGGCGAGCACGTCACCGGAGAAGCGGGAGATCATCGAGTTCCACGGCGGGAAGTGCCACCTCGTGGAGGACCCCGGCACGATCTACGAGGAGTCCCGGCGGCTCGCCCGGGAGACCGGCGGCCACTACATGGACCAGTTCACCTACGCCGAGCGGGCGACGGACTGGCGGGGAAACAACAACATCGCGGAGAGCATCTTCCACCAGATGGCCCTCGAACGGCACCCCGAGCCCTCGTGGATCGTGGTGAGCGCCGGCACCGGCGGCACATCCGCCACCATCGGGCGGTACATCCGATATCGGCGTCACCTGACGCGGCTCTGCGTGGCCGATCCTGAGGGCTCGGCGTTCTACCCGTCCTGGGTCGCGCGCGAGGAGCAGATGGGGGCGGGCTCCAGGATCGAGGGCATCGGCCGACCCCGGGTCGAGCCATCGTTCATGCCGGCGGTCATCGACCGGATGACCCAGGTACCCGACGCCCTGTCGATCGCGGCCATGCGCTGGATCAAGGAGGTCACCCGCCTGGACGTGGGCGGCTCGACCGGGACCAACGTCGCGGCGGCCGTACAGATCATCAAGGAGATGCGGGCGGCGGGCGAGCGGGGCAGCGTGGTCACGCTGATCTGCGACGGCGGCGAGCGCTACCGGGACACCTACGGCGACGACCAGTGGCTCACCCGGCAGGGGCTCGACATCGCCCCCCACCTGGACGATCTCCGCGGCTTCCTCTCCCCGTCGTGACTTCCGCCTCCGGCGGGGGGTCAGGCGAGGCCGGCGTCGTGCGCGAGGAGCGCGATCTGGGTGCGGTTGGTCAGATCGAGTTTGACCAGGATGTGCGTGATGTGGGCCTTCACCGTCCCCACGCTCATGAAGAGCTCGGCGGCGATTTCCGCGTTCGTACGGCCCCGGGCCACGGCGAGGACGACGTCGCGCTCACGCGGGCTCAGAGCGGCGAGCGCGTTCCTGGCCCGTTCGTACGCGCCCGCCTCGGCGGCGGCACGGTCCATCAACCGGCGAGTGATCTTCGGGGACAGGATCGGATCCCCGGCGGCGACCCGGTGGACCGCGTCGACGATCTGGTGGGGCGGCGTGTCCTTGAGCAGGAAGCCGCCGGCGCCGGCGCGCAGCGCCAGGAGCACGTCGTCGTCGGCGTCGAAGGTCGTCAGCACGATGACCTGGGGCGGATTCCGGCGGCGCCGGAGCCGGTGGATGGCCGTGATCCCGTCCACCCGAGGCATCCGGAGGTCCATGAGCACGACGTCGGGCGCGTGCGCGTCGATCGCGGAGGGCACCTCGTCCCCGTCGGCCGCCTCGGCGACCACCGCGATCCCGTGCGCGCCGTCGAGCATCATCGTCAGCCCGGCTCGGACGAGGGGATCGTCGTCCACGATGAGGACGCGCACGGCCGTGGTCACGCCGGCCATGGTAGCCAGGCGTGCAGGCGGAACTCCCCGGCGGCGGTGACCTCGTGGTCGAGCCGCCCTCCGGCGAGCTGGACCCGCTCGGTCAGCCCGACCAGGCCGACGCCGCTGCCCCGTACGACCGGCGGAGCGGCCGGGTCGCCGGGCACCGGGTTGCGGATGTCGATGACCAGCCGTGCGCCGGGCCGCCCGTCCAGCGCCACCCGGATGGGCTCGCCGGGGGCGTGCTTGCGGGCGTTGGTCAGCCCCTCCTGCACGACGCGGTAGGCCGCGCGACCGACCGTGCCGGACAGCGCGGCGGGATCGGCGATCCGGTTGTCCACGCGCACGCTCATCCCCGCGTCCCGGGACTCGTCGACCAGCCGGGGAAGATCGGTCAGCGCCGGCTGCGGCCGTTCTCCGGAGCCGCCTTCCGTGTCCGTGTCCTCGTCACGAAGCAGGCTGATCACCCCGCGCAGTTCGTCGAGCGCCTGGTGCACGCCCGCCCGCACCACACCCGCCGCCCGGGAGAGCTGCTCGGGCGAGGAGTCCGGGCGATACTCCAGCGCCCCCGCGTACGTGGCCAGGAGGGAGAGCCGGTGGGCCAGCACGTCGTGCATCTCACGGGCGATCTGGGCGCGTTCGAGCAGCCGGGCCTCGGCCACGCGCCTCCCCTGCTCCGCCTCCGCGCGGTGGGCCCGCTCGCGCAGCGACACGATCAGCCCGTGCCGCGCCTGCGCCAACGCGCCCCAGCCGACCAGAGCGGCGTACGCGGCGACCACCAGCAGCAGCCACCAGCCGTAGGACAGCCCGCCCGCCGGCCGCCACAGGCCCTGCACGGCGTGTGCCGCGATCCCGGCGGCGGCCACGGCGGCGGCGACGGGGAACCGCCGCCGCCGGGCGACGTACCAGGCCCCGACGGTGGCCGGCGGGGTGGCGACCGGCGACAGCGCGGCCAGCACGGAGAGCGCCACGCCGCCGAGGACCGGCCGGCGCAGCAGCACCGGGACCAGGGCGCAGCCCGCCACCCCGGTCACGATGTCGAGGACCAGCACCGTCGCCACCCCGTGCGCGTCGGAACCGCCCCAGAACGCGAGCGCGACCAATGCTCCGACCGCGGCCGTCACCGCCGCCGTGACAGCGGGCCCGGGGGTGAGCCGGCGCGCGGCCGCCTCCTCCGAGTCCAGGCAGGTAGCGGCTTCCACAGGCTCAGGGTAGATCCGGGTCGGATACCCCGACACCGACCAAAGTCGACTCTCCCCGGCCGGGAACGACGGAGCCCGGCGCCCCTCTGAGAGGGACACCGGGCTCCGTGCGGGACGCGCGGGTGCGGGGCCGTCAGGCCTGCTTGGCGGGGTCCACGCCGAAGATGGTGGCGAGGTCGTCGAGCATGACGTGCGCGCCCTGCATCCCGACCGCCGTCATCCAGGTCTGGTCGTTGACGTCGTGCTTCTCGCCCTTGAGCTTGCCCCACAGCGGGTTGGCCACGAACTTCTTCTGGGTCGAGGCGACCGACGGGTCCTCGTACGAGCTCACGAAGATGTGGTCGGCGTCGAGGTCGGCGATGCGCTCCTCACTGATCGCCACCATGATCGTGTCCGTGACGGTCGGCTGGCCCTCCGGCCGGGGGAAGCCGACGTCCTTGAGCACGACGCCCGAGTAGGAGTTCTCCACATAGAGCCGGACGGTCGGCTCACCGGCGAAACGGGCGATCGAGATGGTCGGCAGCGTTCCGCCGTTCTTCTCCTTGATCTCCCCGCCGATCTTCGCGGCGCGCTCCTGGTAGGCCGTGATCCGCTGCTCGGCGAGGTCCTCCTTGCCCAGGGCCTTGCCCATCAGGCGGAGGTTCTCCTTCCAGATGGCGCCGGTGGTCTCGCTGAACACGGTCGGCGCGATGGCGCTGAGCTTGTCGTACAGGGCCTCGTGGCGGACCTTCGCGGACACGATCAGGTCCGGCTTCAGAGCGGCGATCTTCTCCAGGCTCGGCGCCTCCAGCGTTCCCACCGTCACCGCGTTCGCGGCGTTGGCGGCGACCGGCTTGAGATAGTCGGGCAGTTCCTCACCCATCGACCGGTACATCGTGAACCCGATGACCTCGGTGTCCAGCGTCAGGACGGCGTCCACGAAGCTCTGGTCGAGCGCGACGACCCGCTTGGGCTGCGCCTTCACCTCGGTCGTGCCCATCGCGTGCTCGATCACGCGCGGGAACCCCGCCTGGGACGCCTGCGTCGCGTCTCCGGCGGCTCCGCTCGCGTTCCCGGTCTCGTTCGCGGAAGTGGACGAGCCGCACGCGGTGACCGCCATGGCCAGCACGAGCCCGGCACCCAAGACGCGAAGCGCTTTCATCAAAAATCAGCCTTTCTTAGGTAAGGACTGCCTAAATTAGCTAAGGCTCACCTAAGCCTGACATACTCGTCGAGGTCAAGCGACAGAGAGAGGGATCACGAACTCATGAGTGCCCTGCGTCCGCGGCGCCGGGGGGCGGGCGTGCCGGCGGCGCTCGTCGTCGCGGTGCTCGCCGCGGCCGTGCTCAGCGTCATGATCGGCGCGAAGACCGTGCCGCCCGCCGACGTGTGGCACGCCCTGTGGTTCCCGGGTGGTACGGAGAACGACATCATCGTCCGTTCACTGCGCGTCCCCCGGACCGTCCTCGGCGTACTCGCGGGCGTCGCGCTCGGTGTCGCGGGCGCCCTCATGCAGGGGCACACGCGCAACCCGCTCGCCGACCCCGGCCTGCTCGGCGTCACCCAGGGCGCGGCCTTCGCGATGGTCCTCGCCATCATCGTGTTCGGCGTCTCCGACATCTACGGCTACATCTGGTTCGGCCTCGCGGGCGCGCTGATCGCGAGCGTCGGCGTCTTCGCGATCGGCGCCGTCGGCGGCAGGGGCGGCCCGAGCCCGCTCACCCTGGCGCTCGCCGGAACCGCCGTCAGCGCCTTCCTGTACGCGCTGACCTCCGGGCTCGTTCTCGTGGACGAGCAGGCCATGGACGTCTTCCGCTTCTGGCAGGCGGGGTCGATCGCCGGTCGGGGCGCGGGCGTGGCGTGGCAGATCCTGCCGTTCATCGTGGCCGGGCTGGTGCTCGCGATGGCGAACGCGCCGGGACTCAACGCGCTGTCCCTCGGCGAGGACGTCGCCCGCTCCCTCGGCAGGAACGTCACGGCCACCCGGGCGCTCGGCATCACCGCCGTGACCCTGCTCACCGCCGGGGCCGTGGCGGCGTGCGGCGCGCTCGCGTTCATCGGCCTCATCGTCCCCCACCTGGCCCGCGCGCTGTCCGGACCCGACCACCGCAAGCTGGTGCCGTACTCCGGACTGCTCGGCGCGGCGGCGCTGCTGCTGGCGGACGTGACCGGGCGGATCCTCGCCCGGCCGGGCGAGCTGGAGGCCGGAGTCGTCCTCGCCCTCCTCGGCGCCCCGTTCTTCGTCATGCTCGTACGCCGCAGGAAGCCGGTGCGGCTGTGACCGGCGTACGGCTCCCGCACGCCCGGCCCTACCGGGCGGGACGGGTCTCCTGGGTGATCCGCCCGCGCGGCGTGGTCGCGGGGCTGGTCGGGCTCGTCCTGATCACGGCCCTGGTCGCGCTCAGCCTGCGGATCGGCGACTTCCCCCTGTCGCTCGCCGAGATCGTCGACTCGCTGACCGGGACGGGAGGCAACCACTTCGTGGTGGTGGAGCTGCGCCTCCCGCGCGCGCTGACCGGCGTGCTGGTCGGGGCCGCGCTCGGGCTGTCCGGCGCGATCACCCAGTCGATCGCGCGCAACCCGCTGGCCAGCCCCGACATCCTCGGCGTGACCTCCGGCGCGAGCGTGACCGTGGTCGCGGTGATCGTCGCGAGCGGAACCGTGTACGGCGGGGCCAGCGGACCCCTCGCGAGCGTGGGCGTCCCCGTCGCGGCGCTGGCCGGCGGCCTGGCGGGCGCGGTGATCGTCTACTCGCTCGCCTGGCGGCGTGGCCTGGACGGATACCGCCTGGTCCTGGTCGGCGTCGGCGTCGCCGCCGTTTTCACGAACGTCAAGTACTGGTTGATGACCACCGGCGACGTGAACGACAGCAGCCGGGCGATGGTGTGGATCAGCGGCTCGCTCAGCGGGCGCGGCTGGGAGCACGTCGTTCCCGTGGCGTACGCGCTGGCGGTGCTGGTGCCGCTCTGCCTGGTCGGGACCCGTGTCCTGTCGGCCCTCAGGTTCGGCGACGAGACGGCGACCGGGCTCGGTGTGCGGCTGAACACGGCGCGCGCCCTGCTGCTGCTCGGGGCGGTGCTGCTCGCGGCGGTCGCGGTCGCCGCGGCCGGGCCCATCTCGTTCGTCGCCCTCGCGGCACCGCAGATCGCGCTGCGTCTCGCGGGAGTGGCGCAGCCCCCGCTGGTCGTCTCCGCTGTCACGGGCGCGGTCCTGACGTCGGCCGCCGACCTCGCCGCCCGGACCGTCTTCGCCCCGGCGGAGCTGCCCGTGGGTGTGGTCACGGCCGTGCTCGGCGCCCCTTACCTCATCTATCTGCTCGTCCGCGCACGCCGGGAGGCCCGCTCTTGAACACACGGCTGGAAGCCGTCGACATCCGCCTCGGCTACGGCGACCGGGTGATCGTGGACGGGCTCGACCTCGGCGTCGAGAGCGGGACCGTCACGACGATCATCGGTCCGAACGGATGCGGCAAGTCCACCCTGCTCCGCGCCCTGGGGCGGCTGATCAAGCCGCTGGACGGTCACGTGCTGCTCGACGGGAAGCGGATCGACAGGATGCCGTCGCGCGAGGTCGCCCGGCTCCTCGGCGTCCTCCCTCAGGCGCCCGCGGCGCCCGAGGGTCTGACGGTCGCCGACCTGGTCGCCCGCGGCAGGCACCCGCACCAGACGTGGTATCGCCAGTGGTCGCCCGGCGACGAGAGCGCGGTGGCCGAGGCCCTGGAGTGGACGGGCCTGCTCGATCTCGCCGACCGGCCGCTGGACGAGCTGTCCGGCGGTCAGCGGCAGCGGGCCTGGATCTCGATGGCCCTCGCCCAGGGCACGGGCCTCCTGCTGCTCGACGAGCCGACGACCTTCCTGGACCTGGCGCACCAGATCGAGGTGCTCGAACTCGTCCATCACCTGCACGCGCGGGCGGGCAAGACAGTCGTCATGGTGCTGCACGACCTGAATCTCGCGGCGAGGTACGCCGACCGCCTCGTGGCGATGCGCGACGGCCGGGTGGTCGCCGCCGGACCGCCGGACGAGGTGCTGACCGAGAGTCTGCTCGCCGAGGTCTTCGGCCTGAACGCCAAGATCATCACGGATCCCGTCGCGGGCACTCCCCTGGTGGTGCCGATCGGCAGCACGGCGGGCGGGGACTGAGCTCCAGCGCCTGCCGGACGTCCTCGTCCTCCGGGGCGAGTTCGGCGGCCCTGACGAGGTCGTCCCGCGCCTCCTCCTCACGTCCGATGGAGCGGAGCGCGACCGACCGGTTGAACCGGATCGTCGCGTCGTCGCCGCATTCGAGCGCCCGGGTGAGATCGGCCACGGCCTGCTCCGGCTCGCCCGTCTCGAACGCCAGCATCCCCCGGCTCGCCCAGAGCGCCGCCAGCGCGGGATCGTGGTGCAGCCCCGCGTCGAACGCCTTCCTGGCCTCGGCGTGCCTGCCTTCGGCCGCCTCCGCCTGTCCGAGCGCGCACAGCAGGTACGGATTGCGGGGGTCGAGGGCGAGACCCTGGAGCGCGTCCGCGCGCGCCTTGCCGTACTCGCCGAACTCGACGAAGAGACCGGCCCGGTTGGCGTAGGCGTCGGCGAACTCCGGGTCGAGGTCGAGCGCGTAGTCCAGGTCGGCCAGCGCGCCGGCGTGGTCTCCGGCCTCGAACCGGATCTCCGCCCGGTTGTAGTAGGCCTCGGGGAAGGGCGGCCCGACCCGCATCGCCGTCTCGTAGTCGGCGACCGCCTCTCCGGGACGGCCGAGCCGGTGCAGCAGGTTGCCCCGGGTGATGTAGTAGTCGGGGTATCCCGGATCCGCGGCGATGGCGGCGTCCAGGTCGGCCAGGGCGGCTTCGGGGTCGCCGAGCATCGCGGCGAGCTGCCCTCGGTTGGCGCGCAGGACCAGCCGGTGGATGGGG
This sequence comes from Microtetraspora glauca, assembly GCF_040656155.1. Taxonomy (NCBI): domain Bacteria; kingdom Bacillati; phylum Actinomycetota; class Actinomycetes; order Streptosporangiales; family Streptosporangiaceae; genus Microtetraspora; species Microtetraspora glauca. The sequence continues at coordinate 260,727 of NZ_JBFALK010000008.1, read as the reverse complement.
TGCTCCCCCGGATCGAGATCACGCTCGGTGAGCGCGATGGCCTGTTCCACCAGCCGGAGCGCCTCGTCCGGCCGGCCCGCCCGCGTCTCCACGAGCGCCTTGCCGTTCAGGTCGAAGCTCAGATGGAAGGCACGCTCGCGCCGGTCGGGCAACAACGAGGTAATGGCGACCGCCTCGTTGATCCACGACAGCGCCTCCCCGACGTCGCGTGCCGCCGGGTCGTGGTGCCTCATCAGCAGCATCGCGGTCGCGTAGGCCGCGGTCGCGCGGTTCTTCGGATCGGCGCTCTCCCGCCGCGCCCGGTCGAGGAGCGCCCGCGCGTCATCCTCGCGTTCGGTGGCCGCGAGCGCACCCGCGGTGCGGTGGACGAGCGACCACCAGCCCTCCGGATCGGCCTTCGGGTCGGCGTCGCGCAGCATACGCTGCCCGAGCCGGGCCGCCGCGTGGTGGAAGCCCTCCGTGAAGTACCGTTCCACGGTTCCGGCGCCGCCGTCCACCGCGCTTCCCGCTCCCGCCTCCGCGGGGGCCGTGCCGCACGCCGGGGTGGCGTCCGGGGTCTCGACGGCGACGGGAAGCGCGTGCCGGTTGAGCGCGCCGGCCAGGACGGGATCCCCGGCCTCCGCGCACACGACCACGGTGAGCAGCGCGGGGTCGATCCTGCGGAGCAGGACGGCGAGGAACTCCTGGTCCGTCTCGTCGGCCTCGTCCGCTCTCTCGACGACGAGCGCACCGGGCCCGGCCTCCTTCAGGTGATCGTGGAGGAACTCCACGAGCCCGTTGGACAGCCGGAGCGTGCGGCGTGGCGCGGGGACGAGGATCCGCTCCGCCTTGGGCAGGTGCGCCGCGACCGACTCCCGTACAGCCGGGACCACGTCCCTCAGGCCGGGAGCCGCCGCGCGGATCTCGATGTCGTGGGCTTCGACGATCTCTCGTCGTGCCAGGGGGACGAGAGCGTGGAGCAGAGCGCTCGCGATCGTGTACGGCCCGGCTCTCCCGCGGTCCACCGGCCCGCCCGCCCGACCGTCCACGGCGATCGGGGGCAGGACGAGCGGAGGAATGTCACGTTCCCCGTTCCAGCGTTGCCCCCGGACCCACAGATGACGCACACCGGCTCCCCTCGTCGCCCCCGGAAAGGCGAGACCATGCCGTGCGGCGGCCGGTCTCGCCCGTCGCTCACGCGTGGTGCTTGGCGCTGGCCTGGCCGGAAAGCTGGACCGTGCCGGGCTTGTGAACAACGACCTTCTTCATCAGGGCCTCTCCGATTGCGTCTCGGGAACGACGCCCATGTCAACACGGTCCACGTCAAGTAACAAGACCTTGGCCGGTAATGGTCATTTCCCGATAAATCCGGATAAACGGTGGATCGCCCAGGAACTGGGCCGGCTTCCGGCACGGTCCAACCCAGGCCGTCGCCCCCGACCCGCTTCGGCCGGGACACGGCCTGAGCACGGCCCGAGCACGGCCCGAGCGGCTCCCGGCCAATGACGAACGGCCGGCTCCGCGCGCATGACAAACGGGCGGGTCCAGGTGCGGACCCGCCCGTGAGCGCCTACGACGAGGCGGGTTCACCGCCGGAATGGGAAGCGAAATGTGCTCGGAGTCCCGTGACATGCCTGAACGTGCGAGACCAGGACGCCACGGCCCTGAGCGCTCGGCCGCCGTGGCGAAGTCGGCCGAGCGCTTCCACCGGAGGCCGAGCGCGGAATCAGTCGCCCAGCAGGGCGTCCACGAACACCTCGGGATCGAAGGGGGCCAGGTCGTCGGGGCCCTCGCCCAGGCCGACCAGCTTGACCGGGACGCCCAGCTCGCGCTGGACCGAGATGACGATGCCACCCTTGGCGGTGCCGTCGAGCTTGGTCAGGGCGATGCCGGTGATGTTCACCGCCTCGGCGAACACCTGGGCCTGGCGCATGCCGTTCTGCCCAGTCGTCGCGTCGAGGACGAGCAGCACCTCGTCCACCACGGCCTTCTTCTCGATCACGCGCTTGACCTTGCCGAGCTCGTCCATGAGGCCGGTCTTGGTGTGCAGCCGCCCGGCGGTGTCGATGATGACCGTGTCGGCGCTCTCCTCGATGCCCCTGGCCACCGCGTCGAACGCGACGGACGCCGGGTCGCCGCCCTCAGGGCCGCGTACGACGGCGGCGCCCACGCGGTCACCCCAGGTCTGCAGCTGGTCAGTGGCCGCGGCACGGAACGTGTCGGCCGCGCCCAGGACGACCTTGTTGCCGTCGCCGACCAGCGCGCGGGCGAGCTTGCCCGTCGTGGTCGTCTTGCCGGTGCCGTTCACCCCGACGACCAGGAGCACGGCGGGCCGTCCCGCGTGCGAGCTGGTACGCAGGGTGCGGTCGAGGTCAGGGGAGATCTGCTTGAGCAGCTCCTCCTTGAGCAGGCCGCGGACCTCGTCCGGCGTGCGCGTGCCGAGGACCTTCACCTTGGTCCGCAGCTCCTCGACCATCGCCCGGGTCGGGGCGACGCCGACGTCGGCGGTGATCAGCGTCTCCTCGATCTCGTCCCAGACGTCGTCGTCGAGCCGGTCGCGGGAGAGCAGTTCGAGGAGTCCCCTGCCCAGCACGTTCTGGGAGCGGGACAGGCGGGTGCGCAGCCGTACCATGCGACCGGCCGACGGCGGCGGAACCTCGATCTCCGGCGCCTTGAGCAGCTCCTCCTCCGGAGGAGGCAGGGTGGTGGTCGTGCCACCCTCTCGGTCGACGGGCCCCTCCTGCGGGGGGACCCGCAGATCCGGGATCTGCGGCTCGGGCGGCGCCTCCACCGGGGGGAGGCCTTTGCCTCTGGGCCGGAACAGGAACAGGCCGCCCACCGCCAGCACGGCGATGACGACGACCATCACGATGATGCCGAGGTAGCCTTCCACGCGCTCAAGTTTTCCAGACGCCCCCAAATGCTCAGGCACAAGAGAGGGGCGCGGCGGGGAAGTAACCGACAAGCGAGCGGGGAGCGAGGCACGAGCGACCCCGAGCGAGGAGGGCACGACCCGCCTCAAAGGCGCCCCGAACCCGCCGTGCCGAAGGCGCGGCAATCAAGCACAGAGGGGCGCGGCGGGGAAGTAACCGACAAGCGAGCGGGGAGCGAGGCACGAGCGACCCCGGCCCCGGGGCGCAGCACCGCGACCGCGGACCTGCCCCAGCGGTGATCCCCGCCGCGGGCGGCGGCATGCCGGCACCCGTCGCCGTCGAAGTGTCAGGACGCGGCTTCGCGAAGACGCTGGCTGACGACCTGGGTGACGCCGTCGCCGCGCATGGACACGCCGTACAGCGCGTCGGCGATCTCCATGGTGCGCTTCTGGTGCGTGATGACGATCAGCTGGGAGTTCTGCCGCAGCTCTTCGAACAGGGTCAGCAGCCGCTGCGTGTTGGTGTCGTCCAGGGCCGCCTCGACCTCGTCCATCACATAGAACGGCGACGGACGGGCCTTGAAGATCGCGACGAGGAACGCGACCGCGGTGAGCGACCGCTCTCCACCGGAGAGCAGCGACAGCCGCTTCACCTTCTTGCCGGGCGGCCTGGCCTCGACCTCGACGCCCGTGGTCAGCATGTCGCTGGGGTCCGTGAGCAGCAGGCGGCCCTCACCGCCGGGGAAGACCCGCCCGAAGATCTCGGAGAACTCTCGGGCCACGTCCTCGTACGCCGCGGAGAACACCTGCTCGACCCGGTCGTCGACCTCCTTGACGACGAGGAGGAGATCCCTGCGGGTCTTCTTGAGGTCTTCCAGCTGGGAGGTCAGGAACGCGTGCCGCTCCTCGAGCGCGGCGAACTCCTCCAGGGCGAGCGGGTTGACCTTGCCGAGCTGGGTCATCTGGCGTTCCGCCGTCCTGGCCCGCTTCTCCTGCTCCTCGCGTACGAAGGGGACCGGAGGCTCGCCGGGCACCGGAACCTCCGGGCCGTATTCGGCGACCAGGGCGTCCGGCTCGACGCCGTACTCGTCGAAGGCCCGCTGCTCCAGCTGTTCGAGCCGCAGCCGCTGCTCGGTGCGGGCCATCTCGCTGCCGTGTACCCGGTTGACCAGCTTGTCCAGCTCTCCGCCGAGTTCGCGGACGCGGAGCCGTACCGTCTTGAGCTCCGTCTCGATCTCGCCGCGCGCCCGCTCGGCCTCGTCCCGCTCGGCCGCGGCCTGTTCGAGCGACCCCACCAGCGCCGTGAGCGCGGCCTGGGCGCCGCGGGCGACCGCGGCGGCGGTCTGGGCCTGCCTGCGCCGCCGCTCGCGCTGTGCCGCCGCCCTGGCCCGATCCTCGCGCTCGCGCTGGGCGGCGCGCAGCAGCCCCTCGGCACGACCGGCGATGCCCCTGACCCGTTCCTCGGCGGTGCGGACGGCGAGCCGCGCCTCCATCTCCGTCTGTCTGCTCACGCCGCAGGCGGCGGCCAGCTCGTCTCGCGTGTCGGTGGTCGGTTCGGCCTCCAGCTCCTGGGCGTACTCCGCCTCGGCCAGCCGCTCCTCCATCTCGGCCGCGTCCGCCTGGGCCGCCTCCCTGGCCTCCTCCGCGTCCTGTACGGCCTTCGCCAGCCGGGCGCCCTCATCCTGGGCCGCCTTGACGGCGGCCTCCAGCCGGGCGAACTGTTTGGCCGCGTCGGCGGCCTTCCGGTCGGCGTCCCGCTGCCTGGTCCTGACCCTGTCCAGTACGGCCTGGGCCGCGTTGAGCCCGTTCTGCGCGCTGTTGACGGTGTTCTGCGCGGCACTGACCCCGGTCTGGGCCTCGTTCACCCGCGCCTGGGCGGCCTCCAGCGCGAGCTGGGCCTCCCCTTCGGCGGCAATGGCCTCGTCGAGGACCTGAGCGTTCTCCTCGGCGGCGGCGCGGGCCGCCTCCAGGTCGGCGACCGCCTCGTCAAGCGCGGCCCGCATCTGAAGCGCCGAACCGCCGGTGCCCGAGCCGCCCCGCGCCTCGTACGCGCCGAGCAGGTCGCCGGAACGGGTGACGGCCCGGACGCCCGGGTGGCCCTCCACCACCTTGCGCGCGGCGGCGAGGTCGTCGACGACGAGCACGCCGGACAGGACGCCGTCCACGGCGGCGCGCAGCTCGCCGGGAACGGTGACTAGGTCCGCCGCCCATGCGGCACCGTCGATCGGCACGGGCGGTGTCCCACCGTGCCGCGCCGGCGTCGGGGACGCGATCAGCAGCCCCGCCCTGCCGCCGTCGCCGTCCCGCAGGTGTTCGAGCGCCTCGACGGCGCTGTTGAGGGAGTCGACGGCGACCGCGTCGGCCGCCAGTACGGAGGCGACGGCGGATTCGGCTCCCGGCTGGACGGTCAGCAGAGTCGCGATCGGGCCGAGCACGCCGGGGATCCCCGCGCCGAGCAGCCCGGCCGCGCCGTCGACACCCTGGGCGAGGCTCATCTCCAGTGCTTCACGGCGGGCCTCCAGCGCGGCGACGGCGCGCTGGGACTCCTGGTCGGCGGCGCGAGCCGTACCGACCGCCGACGTGGCGGCCGCGAGCGCGGACCTGGGGGCCGCGACGGCCTCCTTGGCCTCGTCGACCGCTTCCTTGGCCTGGTCCACCACGGCCCTGGCCGACTCGACGGCGGCGCGGGCGAGATCCACGCCCTCCTGGGCGGTGTCGAGCTCGGCGACCAGCGCCGGGTCGGCCGCCGGCTCGTCGAGCTCGTGCGCGTCGCAGTCGGCCTGCGCCCGCTCCGCACGCTGCCGGGCCTCCTCCAGCGCCCGGGCGAGCCTGCCGATCTCGTCACCGGCGGCCCTGGCCCTGCTCCTGGCGGACTCGACCTGGCCGCGCAGCCTGGCGAGGCTCTCCCTCCGGTCCGCGGCGGCCCTGGCGGCCACGGCCAGCCTGCGCTCCTCCTGGCTCAGCGCCTCCTCGGCCTCGGCGCGGATCTCCACCGCGGCGGACAACCGCTCGCGTGCCTCGTCGAGCTCCTCCGAGAGGATGCGCTCCTTCTCGCGGACCTCGGCGGCCTCCCGTTCGAACTCCTCGGGGTCGCGGCCGCGTCGCTCGATCGACGCCGCGTCGGCGGCGTGCCGCTCCCGCTCGACGGCGAGGCTCTCGACTCCGCGCAGCCGCTCCCGGATCGCCGAGAGCCGGTAGAACGTCTCCTGGGCGGCGGTGAGGCGCGGCTGGGCCTCACCCGCCGCCGCCTCCAGCTCGGCCTCCCGCCGCTGGTCCCGCGCGAGGTCGCTCTCGACCTGGGCGCGCCGCGTCTGGACGGCCGCCTCGTCCGCGGCCTCACGTTCCAGGGTCTCGCGGAGGGTGACCACGTCGTCGGCGAGCAGTCGCAGGCGGGCGTCACGCAGGTCGGCCTGGATGACCGCGGCCTTGCGCGCGATCTCCGCCTGGCGACCGAGCGGCTTGAGCTGGCGGCGCAGCTCGGTCGCGAGGTCCTGCACGCGGGTGAGGTTGGCCTGCATCGCGTCGAGCTTCCGCAGCGCCTTCTCCTTGCGCTTGCGGTGCTTGAGGACGCCCGCGGCCTCCTCGATGAACGCCCTGCGGTCCTCGGGGCCGGCGTGCAGCACCTGGTCGAGCTGGCCCTGCCCGACGATCACGTGCATCTCGCGGCCGATGCCGGAGTCGGAGAGGAGCTCCTGGATGTCGAGGAGGCGGCAGGTGTCGCCGTTGATGGCGTATTCGCTCTGGCCCGACCTGAACATCAGGCGGCTGATCGTCACCTCGGTGTAGTCGATCGGCAGCGCGCCGTCGGTGTTGTCGATCGTGAGCGTGACCTCGGCCCGGCCGAGCGGCGGCCGGCTGGAGGTCCCGGCGAAGATGACGTCCTCCATCTTGCCGCCGCGCAGCGACTTCGCGCTGTGCTCGCCCATCACCCAGGCGAGCGCGTCGACGACGTTGGACTTGCCCGAGCCGTTGGGGCCGACCACGCAGGTGATGCCGGGCTCGAAGCGCAGGGTGGTCGCGGAGGCGAAGGACTTGAAGCCGCGCAGGGTCAAGGTCTTCAGGTACAACGACCGGCCCCCTCCCTGCCCAACTTTCCGGGAAGACTACCGGCACCCGCAGACGAGAGGCATCGGATATCACCCGAACGCGACACTAAGTCCCGTCATGGAATACCCGTGGGGACAACTTTATGCGGCGGCGAGATTATCGGACCGACACCGGGAAGACATAACGGCACAAATGCGTTTCAACCGGCCGCGATAAGGATTATGGTACGCAAATGACAAGGGACGCCTTTGGCAGGCGCCCCTGACGGTGTTTCCGCTCCCGGCCTCAGGTGAGGGCCGGCTCGCGATCCTGTAGCCGGACCAGTGCCTCATCCCGAGACTGCGCCGCCAGCGCATCGTTCTGTGCCTGGAGCCGGGTTAGTTCTGCCTCCAGGTCCCGGATGCGCTGCTGGAGACGGCGCATTTCGGAGACCATTCGAGGGTCAGGACCGCCGACGTGGCCGAGTAGAGCCTTCGCCATAGTAAAGGGTCCTCCACGCTGAGTGACCAGACTGGTTCGCGCACTTCATGCCGCGGGAGGGGTGCGCGTGGTTCCTCTCAAGAGTCGCACCGGCATTGGAGGCGGTCAAGTTGAACGCTTCACACAGACGCACCGATGGGCACTCCCGGCATGCAAATATACCGCATTTGCGCCGCCTGAAGGAAGGGCTATCGCTCGACAAAACCCATCAAACCGCCCTTAGCGTCACTCCAACGCTCCGTAACGCCATCCACTCGCCCGGGCGTGTCGCCGCCTCTCAGCAGCCCAAGAAGCGATTCACATGATTCCCGTGGACCTTCGGCCACGATCTCAACCCTGCCGTCGGACAGGTTCGCCGCCCAGCCGGCGAGCCCGAGCTCCAGCGCCCTGGCCCGGGTCCACCAGCGGAACCCCACACCCTGCACCCGTCCGCGCACCCACGCCGTCAACCGGATCATGACTCCCAGTATCCAAGAGCCCGCCCGGCCCCCGGAAATCGCGGCGGTGCGGGTCGCGGTCAGGGACGGGCGTCCCGGGGACGCGGCTGGCACCGGGGGCAGCTGTAGGAGGACCGGTTCATGAACGCCTCACGCCTGATCGGGGTGCCGCAGCGGCGGCAGGGCTCGTCCCGCCTGCCGTACACCGCCAGGGACCGGTCGAAGTAGCCGCTCTCGCCGTTGACGTTCACGTACAGACTGTCGAAGGAGGTCCCGCCCTCCCCGAGCGCCTCGGACATCACGTCGCGGGCGGCGGCGAGGAGTTCGGCGATCTTCTTGGTGGTCAGCGTCTCGGTGGGCCGGGCCCAGTGCAGCCGTGCCCGCCACAGCGCCTCGTCGGCGTAGATGTTGCCGACCCCGCTGATCAGCGACTGGTCGAGCAGCGCCCGCTTGATCCCGGTACGCCGGCGGCGCACCCTGATCGCGAACTCCGTGTCGTCGAAGACGTCCTCGAACGGATCCGGCGCGATGTGCGCGACCGGTTCCGGCACCGGACGGTACGGCCCGGCATGCGACGGCCGTACGGGAACGGTCAGCGGCGCGACGAGGACATGACCGAACGTGCGCTGGTCGACGAAGCGCAGGTCGGGACCGCCGTCGGCGAAGCCGATCCGGACCCGGAGGTGCTTCTCCAACGGAGCGTCCGGATCGACCATCAGGAGTTGGCCGCTCATGCCCAGATGGGCGAGCAACGCCTCTCCCGCCACGTGCTCGGCCGATTCCGGCCCGGAGGGGTGTTCGGCCGTCCGGTCGGCCGCAGGCTCCGCGGCCGCGTGCTCCCCCTCGTCGCCGAGCGGGAGCCAGAGATATTTGCCGCGTCGCTCGGCCGAGCGGATCTCACGGCCCTTCAACTGGTCGGCGAGCTCTCCCGCGTTCCTGCGGACCGCGCGCGGGTGCAGCACGTCGGCCGACGCGATCGTCCGGCCGGACACCCATCGTTCGAGCCCGCGCCTGACGACCTCGACCTCAGGCAGCTCAGGCATCTCGCCCCCTCAGTCCGTCTCGGAGGTCGGCTCAGCCCTGGCCGAGTCCCGCGCCCTCACGGGCCTCTCGGACGGCGCGAATCGCCGTCCACGCCGCTTCGGCGGCCTGCTGCTCCGCCTCTTTCTTGCTCCGGCCCGCGCCCGTGCCGTACTCCGTCCCGCCGACGCGGACGGTCGCCACGAAGGACTTCGCGTGATCGGGGCCGCTCTCCTCGACGTGGTACTCCGGGACGCCGAGCATCTCGGCGGCGGTCAGCTCCTGCAGCGAGGTCTTCCAGTCGAGACCGGCGCCCAACGACGCGGACCGCGTGATCAGCGGGTCGAAGAGCAGGTGCACGACCCGGAACGCCTCGTCCAGGCCCTTGTCCACGTAGACCGTGCCGATCAGCGCCTCAAGGGTGTCGGCGAGGATCGAGGACTTGTCGCGCCCGCCGGTGCCCTCCTCGCCCCGGCCGAGGCGGAGGTACTTTCCGAGATTCAGGCCCCGGGCCACGTCCGCGAGCGCCCGCATGTTGACCACTGCGGCACGCAGCTTGGCGAGCTGGCCCTCGGGAAGGTCCGGGTGCCCCCGGAACAGCGTGTCGGTGACCACCAGCCCGAGCACCGAGTCGCCCAGGAACTCCAGGCGCTCGTTCGTGGGCAGGCCACCGTTCTCGTACGCGTAGGAGCGGTGCGTGAGAGCCCGTTCCAGGATGTCCGTGCTGAGCCGCACGTCGATCACTCGCGCCAGTTCTTCTCTGGCGATCTCCACTGCCACCGGCTTCATCGCTGCGCCCACCGCTCCTCCTCATCACCCATGCACGGCAGCACCGCACAGTGACATGGCCGGTGAGAAGCCCGAAGACGTGGTGGGCGCCGGTTCCCCAGAGACTGGAGCCTCCCGGCGTCCACCACGGCCGCGGGCACGTCTTGCCTGTCGCTCATGCTCCGCCCGCCACCGTACGCGCTGAAAGCAAGGTAACGCCGACCGGGGCGTCTTGACGACCCGGCCGGCGTCCCTATCCGCTTATCGCGCGATCAGGCCGACGGCTCGATGACCTGACGGCGGTTGTAGGTGCCACAGCTCGGGCACGCCACGTGCGGGCGCTTCGGCGAGCGGCACTGGGGGCAGCTCACGAGCGCGACCGCGGCGGCCTTCCACTGGGACCTGCGGGCGCGGGTGTTGCTCCGCGACATCTTCCGCTTGGGGACGGCCACGTCAACCCTCCTGATCGTCTTTGTTGTCCACAACCAAACCCTGCAGCGACGCCCAGCGCACGTCGATGCGCTCGTGCCCGTGGTCCGAGCCGGCTTCCGCCAGCTTGACCCCGCATTCCGCGCAGAGACCGGGGCAGTCCTCACTGCACACCGGGCTCAGCGGCAGTGAGAGCACCACCGCGTCACGGAATATCGGCTCGAGATCGAGCAGTTCGCCGTCGAGGAGCAAGTCGTCCTCTCCGGCGTCCTCCGCCGAGTAGAAGAAAAGCTCCTGGAAACCGACCTCGATCTCCGAGGTCAGCGGATCCAGGCAGCGCGAGCACTCTCCACTGAGAGGAGTCCGCGCCGTGCCCGTCACGAGCACGCCTTCCATCACCGCCTCGAGCCGGATGTCCAGCTCGACGTCGGCGTCCTTGGGGACGCCGATCATTCCGACCGCGAGGTCCGCCGGTGCCGGAAGAACCGGGCTGATCCTGTGCATCGACCCCGGTCGCCGTCCCAGATCGTGAGTGGAAATCACCCAAGGGGCTCGGGGGTCGAGGCTGCGCAGAGTCATCCTGCTCTCGTTAGGCATGACGAATCACCGCCGTCGTGCAAGGCCGAATAGAAAGGATACCAGCCGGTGGTCAGCCTCTGAGCCGCTCGACGAGCAGCCGCTGGACGAGGTCCGGGACCAGGCCGGATACGTCCCCACCATACCGTGCGATCTCCTTCAGCCTGCTCGAGGAGAGGAAGGAGTACTCCGGATTGGTGGACATGAACAGCGTCTCCACTCCGGACATGCGGTAGTTCAGCTGTGCCATCTGGAGCTCGTAGTCGAAGTCGCTGACCGCGCGGAGGCCCTTCACGATCGCCGGGATGTCGTTCTGCCGGCAGTAGTCGACCAGCAGCCCGTGGAACTTCTCCACCCGGACGTTTCCGTACTCCTTGGTCACCGCCTCGAGCATCTCTATCCGCTCGTCGACGGTGAACAACCCGGTCTTCTCCATGTTGATCAACACGGCGACGACGACCTCGTCGTACAACCGCGAGGTCCGGCCGATGATGTCCAGATGTCCGTTGGTCACGGGGTCGAAGGACCCCGGGCATACGACGCGACGCAAGGCGCACCCCCAGGTTTACGGGTTCCCGGCTGCGTGACCGTACCAAACGGCCGCTTCCCCGTATCGGCGGACCCTCTCCTCTTCGAAACCCGGCGGCCAGACCAGGTCCTTTCCCCTGGACTCCCGTTCGACCGCGACCAGCGCGCCGTCGACGAGCCACCCTTCCGAGCGGAGCGTCTCCAGGACCCTGGTGACCGTCTCGTCGGTGACCGTGTAGGGCGGATCGGCGAACACGAAGTCGTACGGCTCCGCGCAGCCCTGGGAAAGGACCCGCTCGACCTTCTCCGGCCTGAGCACGGCTCCGGGCAGCCCCAGCGCGGCGATGTTCTCCCTGATCGTCCGAGCGGCCCTCGCGTCGGACTCGACGAGCAGCGCGTGGGCGGCGCCTCTGCTCAGCGCCTCCAGGCCGACCGCTCCGGAGCCGGCGTAGAGATCGAGGACCCGGGCCCCGTCAAGCGAGCCCAAAAGCGAGCCCACGGTCGAGAACAACCCCTCCCTGGCCCGGTCGCTCGTCGGCCTGGTGCCCCTGCCCGGTGGCACTGCCAGCCTGCGTCCCCCGGCGCTACCTGCGATGACCCGCGTCATTCGTTCATTGTCCCGCTCTCGGCGAGGGGCCGGGAACGCCGGTGCGCCCACCGCGATCGGATCCCGTGCGGTCAAGAGTGGGCAAGGGGTGGCGACGAATGGGTAAGAGCGGTATCGCGGGGTCGCCGCGTTCCGCATGATGAGTTCTGCGGCCTTCGAGATGACCCAGGGGGAGGCCGGCCGGCGTGATCGTGAGCCCTTCCGCACGCCGGCGCCCTCGGCACCTGACCCGAGGGTGGGCCCAGCCGGGGACGGCATTCGGGGGGAGGCCGTCCCAAGGCTGGGCCCTGGGTCATTCTCATGCGCGAGGCTGCCACAGCGGCAGTACCTCGCGGGTTTTGCGGCCTTTCTGAGATCTAGGTCGACCTTTCCGAGATCTTCTCCGCCGTCCTCCGAGATCTTCTCCACCGCCCGGTGCCCGGCCCGCGTGCCCGGGCGGTACGCCCGGGTACGAGCTCAGGGGCCCCGCGCCTAGCCCTGTACGCCTGGGGACGAGCCGAGGACCGCCCGCAACCGGCCCTGTATGCCTGGGACGAGCTCAGGAGCCCGCGAGTGGCCTTGTTACGCCTCGACCCGACCCCACGAGCCGCGCGACCGGCTCTGTAGAGCCGGAGACCAGCCCGGAACCCGCGCCCACCACCCGGAACGTCGGAAAGCCGGCGTGAGGGCACTCAGGACCGCTCAGGCCTTCTCCAGGTATTCAGCGCGCTCGTCCCCGATCAGGGCGTCGAGCTCGGCCCGCAGGGCGGGATGATCCGCCAGTTCGGGATCGGCCGTCAGCACCGTGATCGCCTCTTCCCTGGCGGCCTCGATGACGTCCTCGTCGCGGAGCAGCTGCAACATCTTCAGGGACGACTTGCGGCCCGACTGCGCGGCGCCGAGGACGTCGCCCTCCCGGCGCTGCTCCAGGTCCACCCGGGACAGCTCGAAGCCGTCCAGCGTCGCGGCCACCGCGTCCAGCCGCGTACGCGCCGGGGTGCCCATGGGCGCCTCGCTCACCAGCAGGCACAACCCGGGCAGGCCGCCGCGCCCGACCCTGCCGCGCAACTGGTGGAGCTGCGAGACGCCGAACCGGTCGGCGTCCATGATGATCATGACCGAGGCGTTCCTGACGTCGACGCCCACCTCGATGACCGTCGTCGCGACCAGGACGTCGATCTCCCCCTTGGTGAAGGCGCGCATGATCGCGTCCTTCTCCTCCGGTGGGAGCTTGCCGTGCAGGACTCCCACCCGCATGCCGTGCAACGGGCCCTCGGCGAGCATCTCCGCCACGTCGAGGACCGCCAGCGGCGGCCTGCGCTCCTCCTCGCCCTTGTCGAGATCGCCCTCGTCGCCCTCCTGCTCACCGATGCGGGGGCAGACGATGTACGCCTGGCGGCCCAGCCCGACCTCCTCGCGCACCCGTTCCCAGGTGCGGTCGAGGAAGTGCGGCTTCTCCGCGGCCGGCACCACGTGCGTGGTGATCGGCGCGCGGCCGGACGGCAGCTGGGACAGCGTGGAGATCTCCAGGTCGCCGAACACGGTCATCGCGACCGTCCTCGGGATGGGTGTGGCCGTCATGACCAGCACATGGGGCCTGCCGCCGCCGCCCTTCTCGCGGAGCGCGTCGCGCTGTTCCACACCGAAGCGGTGCTGCTCGTCCACGACGAGCAGGCCGAGGTCGGCGAACTGGACGTGCTCCTGGATCAGGGCGTGGGTACCGACCACGATCCCCGCCGCGCCCGAAGCGGCGTCCAGCAGGGCTCTCCTCCGCGCGGCCGTGCCCATGGAGCCCGTCAGCAGGGCCACGGCCGTGCCGCCGAACATGCCGCCGGTCGCGAGGTCTCCGAGCATGCCTGTGATCGACCTGTGGTGCTGCTGGGCCAGGACCTCCGTCGGGGCGAGCAGCACCGCCTGACCGCCGGAGTCGACCACCTGGAGCATGGCGCGCAGCGCGACCACCGTCTTGCCCGCGCCCACCTCTCCCTGCAGCAGCCGGTGCATGGGGTGCTCGCGGGCCAGGTCCGCCGCGATCTCCTCGCCGACCTGGCGCTGGCCCTCGGTCAACTCGAAGGGCAGCCTCTCCTCGAAACCGTGCAGCAGGCCGTCGGGCCGTCCCGGGCGCGGCCGGGCAGGCCACGCGGACGCCGCCAGCCTGCGCCGGACCAGCACGGACTGGAGCAGGAACGCCTCGTCGAACTTGAGCCGCCTGCGGGCCAGGGTGATGTCGGCGTGGCTCCTCGGCCGGTGGACGTGGCGGAGCGCCACCTCCAGTTCCGGGAGGTCGTGCCTTCGCCTGATGTCGGGCGGGAGCGGGTCGTCGAGCGTCAGCACGTCGAGCACGGTGCGTACGGCGCGGCGGATCGTCCACGTCGCCAGGCCCTGCGCCGAGGGGTAGATGGGCACCGGCGCGGCGGCGAACTCCGCCGCGTCCTCGGTCTCCTCGGTCTCGTATTCGGGATGGGTCAGGGACACCCGGCGCCGGCCGCTCGGCAGGGGGAAAACGTTGACCTTGCCCGAGAACATCGCCTCGGTGCCGGGGGCCAGCCGTTGCTCCGCCACGTATCCGCCCTTGCCGAAGAAGGCCAGGTGCAGCCGCTCCTCACCGTCGGTCACCTCGACGTCCAGCCAGGTGCCCTGCCGGTTCTTCATCGGCCGGCGTTGCAGCGCCGCCACCCTGGCCACGACGGTGACATGCTCGTCGTGCTCCAGGGACGAGATCGGGGTCAGCTCTCCTCGGTCCGCGTACCGCCGCGGGTAGTGCCGGAGCAACTCCCCCACCGTGGCGATGCCGAGCGCGCGCTCCAGCGGGCCGGCGGTCCTGCCGAGCGCCCGCTTGAGCGGCTCGTCGAACCTCGTCATGCGCCCCCCTCACGTGACGGGACCGTACCCCGCCCGGCGACTGAACACGGCACGGCGACCGCACGCTCGCGGCACTCCGCACGGTGACCGGTAGGCGCGCGGTCATGGAGATAAGTTCTACCGCCGGTCACCGACAGAAATCACCTCGCGCGGCGGTCCTGTTCAGCGACTCTGCCAGTCGCTCCGCCGATCCGCCTGCGATCGGCCGCCTGCTCCTACGGTTCATTCGACGCCGATGAGAAGCGGGTAGCCGCCCTGTCCCCCCTCGTAGACGACCACCTCGATGTCCGGGCGGACCCGCGCCAGATGGTCCCGTACGGCTCCCGCCGGAGTCTCGGAGGGATCGGCGCCGGTCACCAGCGTCACCATCTCACTGCTCGACGACATCATGCGGTCGGCCACCTGGACCGCCACATCGGCGACGGCGCCGCCGATGAGGGCCACGTCGCCGTCGACGACGCCGAGCACGTCACCGGGACGGCACAGCCCCGCGCTGGTCACGGCCTCGCGGTCCGCCACCCACACGTGCCCGTGCCGGGTGTGGCCCGCCGCGTCGGTCATGGCCACCACGTCGTCGTCGAAGCGGCGCAGCGGATCGTGCACGGCCAGAGCGGCGAGGCCCTGGACCGACGCCTTCGTCGGCAGCACGCTGACCGTGAGCCCCTCCTCGCGGGCGATCTCGGCGGCGGCCGCGGCCACCGCCTGGGCGCCGGCGTCGTTCGGCAGCACCGCGACCTCGCTTCCGGCCTCCCTGATCGCCGCGAGCACGGCGGCGAGCGGCGGGTTCGCTCCGGGCTCACGCCGTACGACCACGGCCCCGGACCGGCGGAAGAGAGCGGCGAGACCGTCCCCCGCCGCGACGGCGACCACCCCGCGCGCCCGGGCCGGTTCGTGGATGCGGCCGCCGAGGTACGTCACGCGGACGCGGTGCGGGCGACCGGCCGCGAGTCCCGCCTCGATCACGGCGCCGGCGTCGTCCGCGTGGATGTGCACGTTCCACAGACCGTCACCTCCCACGATCACGAGCGAGTCGCCGAGCGCGTCGAGTTCGGTCCTGAGCCGGCCGATCGCCGCCTCCGGCGCGTCCAGGAGGTACATCACCTCGTATCCGGGCGCGGACGCGTGAACGTCCTCCCGCGCCTCGTCGACGGGCACCCGGCCGGGCGGGGCCGGGATCTCGTGCCGCTCGCTGAACGCCTCGGCGACCACCTCGGCCAGGGTCTCCAGGATGATCACGAGCCCGGCGCCGCCCGCGTCGACCACGTGGTTCCTGGCCAGCACGTCGAGCTGGCCCGTGGTCCGCCGCAGCGCGCCGCGCGCCTCCTCCGCGGCGACCCGTGCCACCTCGCCGAGGTCGTCCGAAGCATGCCGTACGGCCTCCGCCACGGCGGCCAGGACGGTGAGCACGGTCCCCTCGACCGGACGGACCACGGCGGCCCTGGCCATCTCGGCGGCCCGCAGCAACGCCCGGCGCAGGTCGGCTCCCCGCCCCTCCGCCATCCCGAGCACCTCGGCCAGGCCGCGTATCGCCTGGCTGACGATCACCCCCGAGTTTCCGCGGGCACCGAGCAACGCGCCGTGGGCGAGCGTCTGCCACGTCCTGTCGCGGCCCGCGTCACCGGGCAGGCCGTCCACCGCCTCGGCCGCGGAGAGGACGGTGAGGTGCAGGTTGGTGCCGGTGTCCCCGTCAGGGACGGGAAAGACGTTGAGCGCGTCTATCTCCGCCCTCGCGCGGCCGAGAGCGTCCGCGCACCGGCGCGACCAGCGGCGTACGGCGGGCGGATCGAGCACCTCAAGCATGAACGCCGCCCCTTCGATGACATGGCCCGCACACGTGGCGCCGTCCCGATGCGCTACCGTTGGTCGCTACGAGATTATCCCCGTTCGCCGGGATCCCGTTTGGCGTGCAACGGCCGACATCGGATATCCTCGTGTGGCCAGCCGGTTGTCCCGGCACGCTCGGATGAGCCGCTCTTGGCGGACCGGGCCGATTCGACTGATCTGAAGGAGCGATGACCGTGGCTTCCGTCTGCGACGTCTGCGCTAAGAAGCCGACTTTCGGCAACAACGTCTCCCACTCGCACCGCCGCACCCGCCGCCGCTGGAACCCGAACATCCAGACCGTGCGCGCGACGGTCAACGGGACGCCGAAGCGGATGAACGTGTGCACTTCCTGCATCAAGGCGGGCAAGGTCACCCGCTGACCCAGCTCTTCCGGAGCCCGTCACCGATCCGGTGACGGGCTTTCGTGTTGTCCGGGCCAGACGTTTCATGTTGTCCGGGCCAGACGTTTCGTGTCGTCCGGGCCGGACCTTTCATGTCGTCGGGACCGGACCCGGCCGGGCCCGCTTGGCGTGGCGGGCCCGGGTCCGGTCATCCGCCGGTCCGCCAGCGCCAGGCGTGGTCCACGGGACCGATGCCCGCGCCCAGGGGGAAGCCGTGCGCGATCGCCCCCGTGACGTACTCCTTGGCCTGCCGTACGGCCTCCGGCAGGTCGTCGCCGAGGGCCAGGCGGGAGGCGATGGCCGAGGCGAGCGTGCATCCGGTTCCGTGCGTGTGGCGGTTGTCGTGGCGCTCGGCGGCGAAGCGATATCGCCGATCGCCGTCGGTCAGCAGGTCCACCGGCTCGCCGGGGAGGTGGCCGCCCTTGATCAGGGCCCAGGTGGGCCCGAGCGCGAGCACGGCCTCCGCCGCGCGTGGCAGGTCGTCCTCATCCTCCACCTTGACCGAGGTGAGCTGCTCGACCTCCCAGAGGTTCGGCGTGACCACCGTCGCCACCGGAAGCAGCAGCTCCTTCATGGTCTCGACGGCCTCGGGGGCGAGAAGCGAGTCCCCGTGCTTGGAGACGCCGACCGGATCGACCACGATGGGCGCCGCAACGCTCGCGAGGGCTCCGGCGACCGTCTCCACCAGCGTCGGAGAGGCCAGCATCCCCGTCTTGACCGCCTGGACCCCGATGTCGCCGAGCACGGAGTCGAGCTGGGCCCGGACCGCCTCCGCCGGCAGCTCCCAGTAGCCCTGGACGCCGAGCGAGTTCTGCGCGGTCACGGCGGCGATGACGCTCATGCCGTGCACTCCGAGGGCCAGCATCGTCTTGAGGTCGGCCTGGATTCCGGCGCCGCCGCCGGAATCGGAACCGGCGACGGTGAGCACGCGTGGAGGAGTGGAGGTCATGGTCCTATCAAACCAGGCGACGTCTCCAGCCCGGCCGGGCGGTGAACCGGCCGGTCCGCCGGAGAGGTCGTCCCCCGGACGGTGAACAGACCAGATCCGCCGGAGAAGCCCCCCGCTCCCGCGGACGCTCATGTCATCGGAAGTGATCCCAGCCGCCGGCGGTGCCGGACCGGCCGGTGACGTGGACCCCCTTGCCCTCGATGACCTGGCCCACCACCAGCCAGGGGGACGGAAGGCGCACATCACCGGGGAAGGCGGCGGCGAAGGCGTGGTCGTCGCCTCCCGTGAGGACCCACTCCAGCGGGTCGGCTCCAAGGTCGCGGGCGGCTTCGGCGAGTGCGGGGGCGACCGGGAGCGTGGCCGGATCCAGCTCGATCCCGGTGCCGCTCGCCTCCGCGATGTGGCCGAGATCCTGCAGGAGACCGTCGCTCACGTCGAGCATCGCGGTGGCGCCGAGCCGGGCCGCGCCGGGACCGCAGGCGTACAACGGCCGCGGCCGGCGGTGGGCGTCCACCAGGTCTCCGCCGTCCGCCCGGCCGGCCTGGAGCAGCGCGAGTCCCGCCGCGGCGTGGCCGAGGCGGCCCGCGACGGCGACGACGTGGCCGGGGCGGGCCCCCGACCTGGTCACCGGCTGTCTTCCGCCGAGGTCGCCGAGCGCGGTGACGCCGAGCACCACCGTGTCGGACCTGGAGATGTCACCTCCCGCCACGCTGGCGCCGACGAGCGCGCACTCGTCGCGAAAGCCGTCGGTCAGAGCGTCCAGCCAGTCCGTCGTGACGTCGGCGGGCAACCCGAGACCGACGAAGATCGCCGTCGGTTCAGCCCCCATGGCGGCGATATCGGAAAGATTCTGAGCTGCGGCTTTACGGCCAATGTCATAGCCACTGGACCAATTACGACGGAAGTGCCTACCCTCGATTAGGAGATCCGTACTCACGACGACCCGGCCGTCCGGAGCGCTCAGGATGGCGGCGTCGTCTCCAGGTCCGAGCAGTACGGCCGCGCCCTGCGGCAATCGCCCAGCGATACGTCCAATTACACCGAATTCGCCAAGATCTCCGACTGTGATGGCACACCCCTAGTGCATTCGAGGTACGGTACGCTCCGGCACTGATCTCTATCCGGAGGGCGTTATGGTGCAGGCCTACATCCTTATCCAGACCGAGGTCGGCAAGGCCGCCAATGTGGCCGGCCAGATAGCCGGGATCAGCGGTGTCACCCAGGCAGAGGATGTCACCGGCCCTTATGACGTCATCGTGCGGGCCGAGGCCCGCAACGTCGACGAGCTGGGCAAGCTGGTCGTCGCCCAGATTCAGGCGGTTGAGGGCATCACGCGTACTCTTACATGTCCGATCGTGCACATCTGACCTGGGAAGAGATGCGAAGACTGATCCCCGCGGCCGGGGCCCTGGCCGTACTGTCCCTCGCGGCATGCTCCGGCGCGGTGCGGGTGGACCCGCCCACGCCCGCCGGAGCCGCCGCGTCGGCGTGCCAGAAGCTCGCGACCGCGCTGCCCTCCCGGCTCGACGGCGCGGAGCGGGTGGAGAGCGAGCCCCGCTCGCCGTACGTGGCGGTGTGGGGGGCGGGTGAGATCGCCCTGCGCTGCGGAGTGGACCGGCCCGCCTCGATGGCCGCGACCGACCAGGTCTCCGACCTCGACGGCGTCGCGTGGTACGCCGACCCCAAACGCTCGACGCTGTTCACGGCGATCAACCGGGAGGCGTACGTCGAGGTGACCGTCTCCGGGAAGCATGTCCCCGGAGAGGTCCTGGTGGATCTGGCGGGCCCGATCAAGTCGTCCGTCCCGGAGTGACGGGACGGCTCAGCGCAGCCCGGCCGGGCGGTTGAGCGCGAGCTGGAGCAACCGGTCGACGAGCTCGGCGTACGACAGTCCGGTCGCGGCCCAGAGCTGCGGCGCGACCGAGAGCGACGTGAAGCCCGGCATCGTGTTGATCTCGTTGAGGACGAGCTCCCCCGAGGACGTGTAGAAGAAGTCCACCCGCGACAGGCCCTCGCAGGAGAGCGCCTCGAACGCCTGGACGGCCATCGCCCGCACCGCCTCGGCGGCCTCCGCCGGGATGTCGGCGGGGGCGTCGAGCGCCATCTGGTCGGGGTAGTACTTCGCCTCGAAGTCGAAGAACTCGCGCTCGCCCCGGACCAGCACCTCGCCGGGGACGCTCGCCTCCGGGGGCGCGTCGCCGAGGGACTCGAGCACGGCGCACTCGATCTCCCTGCCGACGATCGCGGCCTCGACCAGCACCTTGGGGTCGTGCTCGCGGGCCAGCTCGATCGCGGTCTCCAGCGACTCCGGGTCGTACGCCTTCGAGATGCCCTGGGACGAGCCGGCGCGGGCGGGCTTGACGAACACCGGCCAGCCGAGCTCCTCGACCTCCTTGAGCACCCTCCCGCGGTCGGTGCGCCAGTCGCGGTCGCGGACGACGACGAACGGCCCGACCGGGAGCCCCGCCGCCTTGAGCACGAGCTTCATGTACGCCTTGTCCATGCCGACCGCGCTCGCCAGAACGCCGGAGCCGACGTAGCGCACCCCGGCCATCTCCAGGAGTCCCTGGATGGTGCCGTCCTCGCCGAACGGCCCGTGCAGCATCGGGAAGACCACGTCCACCTCGCCGAGGGACCGCGGGATCTGCCCGGGGTCCAGCGCGACGAGCGATCCGGAGTCGGACGGCAGCGCGAGGGCCGTGCCGGACTCGGTCACGACCGGCAGTTCACCTTCCTCGATGGCGTAACTCTGCCCGTCGGACACCAGGACCCAGCGCCCGTCCTGTGCGATGCCGACCGGAATGACCTCGTACCGCGATCGGTCGATCACGCTGAGCACGCTGCCCGCGCCCATCAGCGACACCGCGTGCTCGGAATTGCGACCGCCGAAGACGACGGCGACTCGAATCGGCCGGGAAGGCACCTCGCGCTGCTCGTTCATGATGCTCGAATGTACCGCTTCCGGACGTGGAACCTGCTTGTCAGGCCCGCGTGTGGCTGCCGGCGCGTACGGCGTCGAGTGCCTGGGTCACGTCCACGATGAGATCCTCCGCGTCCTCCAGCCCGATCGAGAACCGTACGGCTCCCGCGTCCACACCGGAGAGCGCCTCGTCAGGATGGGCGGCCGAGGCGAGATGCACGGCCGTGGTGCGGGTCCCGCCGAGGGACCCGGCGAGCCGGGTGAGCCGCAGGGCGTCGGCGAGCGCGGCGCCCGCGTCGTACCCGCCGTGGACGGTCACGGTGACGCAGCCGCCGAACCGGGTGCCCTCCGGGCCGGAGTCGAACAGGTGCCGGGCGAGCTGGTGGCCGGGATGGGCGGGCAGCCCGGGATAGTCCACCCGGCGCACCACCGGATGCTTGGCCAGCGAGGCGGCGAACACCATCGCGGTCGAGCACATCCGGCGCACCCGCAGCGTCATCGTCTCCATGCCCCGGCGCAGCAGGAAGGCGTCGTCCGGGGACAACGACCCCCCGGTGTCGACCCGGATCTCACGGATCAGGTTGATCAGGTCGGGCCGTCCGACGACCACGCCGCCGGCGCAGTCGTCGTGGCCGCCGACGTACCTGGTGGCCGAGTGGACGACCAGATCGGCTCCGTGCTCCAGCGGCCGGCACACGACCGGTGTGGCGAGGGTCGAGTCGACCACCAGCAGCGCTCCGGCGTCCCTGGCGAGCCGGTAGAGGCCCCGGATGTCGGCCACCGCCATCGTCGGGTTGGCCAGCGTCTCGGCATAAATGATCTTCGTGGTGGATCGTATCGCCCGATGGACGCGACGCAGGTCCGAATAGTCCACGAAATCGGTGGCGATCCCGAACCGGGACAGCACGTTCGTGAGCAGGGAGTGGGTGCCGCCGTGGACGGGAGCGGGCGCGAGGACGTGCGTCCCCGCGCGCAGGAAGGTCAGGAACACCGCGGTCGTCGCGGCCATGCCCGAGGGGAACGCCTGGCCGGCGACGTCCTCGGGCGCGGCGGCGCCCTCCATCGCGGCCATGGCCGCGGCGAACGCGGCGACCGTCGGGTTGTCGGCCCGATCCGAGGCGAGACCCGATGACCGGGCGGCCGCCGACTCGGCGTCTCCGGGGGAACCGGGGAGGTTCCAGCCGGAGGTCCGCCACACGGGCTGGCCCGTCGGGGCCTCGCGCGGAAGCGGAGGCGCCGGCAGGTGGACCGCCCGGGAGTTCTCCCCGAGCCTCCTGCGCCCGCGCCTCATGGGCCTACACGCCGTAACGCTCCGGCTTCGGGGTTCGCGACATCAGCAGCATCGCCGCCTCGTCCGGGGCCATCCCGTCGTGCACCACACCGACCACGACTTCGGTGATCGGCATCTCCACGTCGTGTTTCCTTGCCAGCTCGAGAACCGACTCGCACGATTTGACTCCCTCGGCGGTCTGCTTCGTCACGGCGACGACCTCGGCCAGGGTCATCCCGCGTCCCAGATTCTCACCGAAGGTGCGGTTCCGGGACAACGGGGAACTACAGGTCGCCACCAGATCACCCATTCCGGCCAGACCCGCGAACGTGTGCTGATCGGCGCCGAGAGCCGCGCCGAGCCGGGCGATCTCCGCGAGGCCGCGGGTCATGAGCGTCGCCGCCACGTTGTCGCCCAATCCCATGCCGACGGCGACACCGACCGCGAGCGCGATGACGTTCTTCACCGCGCCGCCGAGTTCGACGCCCACGACGTCGGGATTGGTGTAGGTACGGAACCACGGCAGGTGGCAGGCGTCCTGGAGCCGCCGCGCCACCTCCTCGTCCGGGCAGGCCACCACGGCGGCCGCGGGCTGCCGCCGGGCCAGCTCCGGGACGAGGTTCGGGCCGGACACCACCGCCACCCGGTCCAGCGGAACGCCCGCGACCTCGCTGATGACCTCGCTCATCCGCTCGCAGGTACCCCGCTCGACGCCCTTCATGAGACTGACCAGCACGGCGTCCCGCGGGATGTACGGCTTCCAGACGGCCAGGTTGTCGCGGAGCGTCTGGGCCGGCACCGCGAGGACCACGAAGTCGGCGCCCTCCATCGCCTCGGCCGGATCGGTCGTCGCGCGGAGGGTCTCGGGCAGCCGCAGTCCCGGGAGGTACTCGGGGTTCTCGTGCCTGTCGTTGATCGCGTCGACGACCGAGGCGCGTCTCCCCCACAGCGTCGTCTTGGTGCCCGCCTCCGCGAGGATCATCGCGAACGTGGTCCCCCACGAGCCAGTACCGAAAACGACAGCCCTGCTCACCGGTCGCTCACCACTCCTCGTCGTCCGACGGAACGGCCTCGTCTCTCGGCCGGCCGTTCCGCTCGCCGCGCCGGGCCCGCTCACCGCTCACCGGTAGCTCCCTGTTTCCCGCGCGTCGTCCCCTTCACCGTACGCGCTCATCCTGTGTGAGCCGTGTTTTTCGGGTCATACGGGGATTCGGGGGCCTTCTCATCACGGATCTCCGCGAGCTGGCCGGTGATGGCGGCCATGATGTCGGCGGTGGCCTCGCGCAACACGGTGCCCCGCATCGGCTGGCCCTCGAACCGGGACAGGTCGACCGGCGGCCCGGCCAGCACCTTGAACGTCTTGCGCGGGAACAGCCGCGGCTTCTTCTCGCCGTACGGCAGGAGCTCGTGGGCGCCCCAGTGAGCGATCGGGATCACCGGCGCGCCGGTCGTCAGCGCCAGCCGGGCGACGCCCGTCTTGCCCGCCATCGGCCACAGCTCGGGGTCACGGGTGATCGTGCCCTCGGGGTAGAAGATGACGCACCCGCCGTCCCTGAGCCGCTGCTCGGCGATCTTCAGCGACTGGGTGGCCTCGGTGCTGCCCCGGTGCACCGGGATGGCGAGCAGCTTGGCGACGACGTGGCCGAGTACCGGCACCTTGAAGATCCCGGACTTGGCGAGGATCACCGGCCAGCGCCCGTTGTTGTAGAGGTAGTGGGAGAGCAGGACCGGGTCCGACCACGACATGTGGTTGGCCGCGATGATGACACCGCCCATGCGCGGGACGTACTCGCCTCCGCGCCAGGCGCGCCTGATCAGCAGGATCGACAACGGCTTCACGATCAGGACGGCCAGGGACTCCCAGAACCGGGAGGGACGGCCACGGCGCTTCATCTCGACTCCTCGCGTGCCGGCCGGACGGGGAACCGCGAATCGCCGCGCCGGCTCGGCGTGCCCGGCTCGGCGGGTACCCGGGCGCGCGCCATCGCGCTTCGTTGTCCGCTCACTTGCTCCTCCACGTGCAGATCCGCCGCCCCCGGCGGCGTGGTGACCCCAAGTCTCCCGGTTGGCTCCCAGCACTGTCGAGGCGGGATGCTTAACGTTATGCAGCTCACGCGATGGACCCTCGTGGTGCCGGTCAAGACCATCATCAGGGCGAAGACCCGTCTCGCGGGTGCGGCGGGGCCGTACCGCGCCGAGCTGGCGGTCGCCATCGCGTGCGACACGGTGTCCGCGGCGCTGAGCTGCCCGCGGGTCGGCCGCGTGATCGTCGTCACCGCGGACCCGGTGCCCGCGGAGCGGCTGGCCGCCCTGGGCGCCCATGTGGTGACCGACCCCGACAGGGGTCTCAACACCGCGCTCCGCTTCGGAGCCGCCGAGGCGGTACGGCTCGCGCCCGACGGGGCCGTCGGGGCGCTCCAGGCGGATCTGCCCGCGTTGCGCCCGGCGGAGCTGGACCTGGTCCTCGCCGCCGCCGCGGAGTTCGACCAGGCGTTCGTCCCCGACGCGGCGGACGTCGGCACCACCTTCTACGGCGTACGGCCCGGCGTGTCCTTCGAACCTCGTTTCGGCGGCGAGTCGAAGGCCAGGCACCTGTCGGGCGGCGCGAAGGAACTGACCCTGGACGGCGTCGCGTCGGTCCGCAGGGACGTCGACACGGTCGAGGACCTGCGGGACGCGCTCGCCCTGGGCCTTCCCCCCACCACCCTGAGCGTGGTCGCGCGAATCCGGCCCCCGATCGCCCCCGGCCTCGTGGGATGAAGCGGGCGGTCCGCCGTACGGCCCGCCCGGGAAACGGGCGTGGCCACATGATCGGTCAGAGCGATCATGTGGCCACGCGGTCGAGCGGTGCGGTCGTGGGGCGCGCATCTCAGGTCAGGTGCTCGCGGACACGACCTCCTTGGGCGCGTCTCCCTCGGGAGCGTCCTCCTCGCGGGCGTACTTCGGCAGGAGGAAGGCGACGAGGAAGGTCAGCAGCAGCATGCCCGCCACGACCCACAGCGTGATCTTCATGGCGTGCTCGAAGGTCGTGCCGGTGGGAACCGGGCCGAGCAGGTCGAAGAAGATCGTGCCGAGCAGGGCCACACCGAACGCGTTGCCGAGCTGCTGCACGGCCGTGAGCGTGCCGGAGGCCGATCCGGTCTCGTGCTGCTCGACACCGGCCAGCACGATGTCGAAGAACGGTCCCATGAGCAGGCCCATGCCGATGCCGGTGACGATCAGGGCGGGAGCGAGCTGCCACGGCGTGACCCCGATCCCGGCCATGTCGATCGTCAGATAGACACCGAGCGCGCCCAGGGCCATGATGAGCGCTCCACCGTGCAGGACCTTGCGGCCGAACCGCTTGACCGTCTGCATGATGCCCATGCCGAGGATCATGCCGACCGACCAGGGCACCCCGGCGAGACCGGCCTTGATCGGCGAGTAGCCCAGGCCGATCTGCGTGTAGAGGTTGAAGACCAGCATGAATCCGGCCATGCCGGAGAAGAAGACGACCCCGGTCAGCAGGCCGCCGGTGAAGGCGCGCTTGCGGAACAGGCTCGGCACGATCAGCGGGTCGCCTCCTGCGCGGCTCTTGCGCGCCTCGAACCATCCGAAGAGCGCGAAGGTGACGACGGACGCGCCGATCATGATGAACGACCAGACCGGCCAGTCGCTCTCACGTCCCTGGACCAGCGGGAAGACGATCAGGACCGCCGCCAGCGACGCGATGACGACACCGGGCAGGTCCAGCTTCAGCGCGTGCGGCGAGCGCGACTCGGGCAGGAAGCGCAGGGCGCCGAGAATCGCGGCCAGGCCGAACGGCAGGTTGATGATGAAGATCATGCGCCAGCCGGTGCCGAAGAAGTCCGCGTCGACCAGCCAGCCGGCCAGGATCGGGCCGCCGACCGATGCCAGGCCCATGACCGGGCCGAACAACACGAAGGCCGACTGCATCTCCTTGGGCGGGAACATCTCCTTGATCATCCCCAGGCCCTGCGGCAGCATGACGGCTCCGAACAGGCCCTGAACCACGCGGGCCGCGATCAGGGTCTCCGGCGACTGGGCGACGGCGCACAGCAGCGAGCCCACGACGAAGCCGGCCGCTCCGATGACGAACATCCTCTTGCGGCCGAAGATGTCGCCCAGACGGCCGCCGGTGAGCAGGCCGGTCGTCATGGCCAGCGTGTACGCGGCGCCGAGCCACTGCAGGGTGCTCGCGCTGCCGCCGATATCGGTCCGGATGGTCGGACCGGCGATGTTGGTGACCATCGCGTCGAGGAGGTCCATGACCTCCGCGGCGAGGATCACGAAGAGCGCGGCCCAGCGCCACCGGTACGGCGCCGGCTCGTCCGCGGGCGGCGTGGACGTCGCCACCTCGGCATGAGTGGACATCGATCCTCCAATGAGGGGGTTTGAGAACAGTGTTCATCTGAGTGGATCACTGTTCTATCATTGAATGGTGTTCATTAGGAACGTGCGATGTTCTCAAGATATATCGCCTTTGCCTGATGTACAAGATATATCTCGTTGGCGATCGTCGTTCGTTCCGCTGAGCGGCGTTCAATAGCATGTGCGCGGGAGGCCCCGATGACTCAGCCGGACATGCCGACGCCGCCGTGGGAGCGAACGCGGAGGCGAGCCGCTCCATCTCGCGTCCCCCTCACGCGGGGGCGCATCGTCGACGCGGCCTTCGTCGTGCTCGACCGCGAGGGGTTCGACCGGCTGAGCATGCGCCGGGTCGCCGCCGAGCTCGGCGTCGCGGTCTCGGCCCTCTACGCGCACGTGGACAACAAGGACGAACTGTTCGAGCTCATGTACGAGCGGCTCTTCGACGGCTTCGACCTGCCGGAACCCGATCCCGAACGCTGGCAGGAGCAGGTCAAGGGCTTCGCGCGCGAGAGCCGCGCCCGTCTGCTGGCGCACCGCGACATGGCCCGGATCTCCATGGGGCAGATGCCGTTCGGTCCCGAACTGCTGCCGTACGTGGAGAAGATGCTCGCGCTGCTGCGCGTGGGCGGGCTGCCCGACCACGTCGCGGCGATCGCCGGCGACCTGCTCTCGACGTACGTCGACGGCTTCGTCGCCGAGGAGGGCGCCTGGAAGGAGCGATCTCAGGGCGAGGGCGTCAGGTCGTGGGACGAGATGCGCGATGAGATCAAGGAATACTTCGCGTCGCTCCCGCCCGACCGGTTCCCCAACATAGTCGCCATCGCCGACCTCATGGTGGACGAGTCCAACGACTACCGCTTCGAGCTCGGCCTCGACATCATCGTGCGCGGCCTCGCGTCGTACGTCGAGCCGCGTCCCGGCGAGAGCTGACTCAGTGCCACCACCGCCCGGAGGCGGCCGAGTACGCTGATCAGGTGCAGGCCACGGTGAAGACCTTCGACGACGCGACCCGCTCCGGGTCGGTGTTCCTGGACGACGGCGCGGAGCTCGCCTTCGACGCCGACGCCTTCGACGCGGGCCCGCTGCGGCTGCTGCGCACCGGCCAGCGGGTGAACATCGTGGTCGACAGCGGCCGCATCACCTACGTGACCCTCTCCACGTTCCCACTGCCGTAGAGCGGCGCTTGTCGCCTCGCCCCGCTCATGGCCTCGCTCCGCTCGGCGAGGCGCCCTTGAGACGCTCGTGCCCTTCTCGCGCGGGGTCGCTCGTCCTGACTTGGCTCACGCTTCGAGATCATGACTGCGTGCGGGGCGCCGACCTGGGGATGCGCTGCCGGGAACGGCGAAATGTGCGCACCGAACAGGTGGCCCGTGTAGGCCGTCTCCGTGTACGTGCGTGTCCGGACGGCCCGGCATAGCCGCCTGCGCGGTCGGGTTCCACGGATGTCCACGGATGGACCGGCAGGTGTCTGTCCGCCCCTCCCGATCTCGTCATCACCATGCCAGGCACGACCGCGACCTGGACGATCATGAGATGAGGAGGACGAGGTGGGCACGATCAGCGTCTTCGAGAGCGTCTGTGTGGACGGCGTCATGCAGGGGCCCGGCCGGGCGGACGAGGACACCAGGGGCGGATTCCTTCACGGCGGTTGGGGCATCGGGTACACCGACGAGGTGATCGGGAAGTTCGTCGGGTCGGGGATGGGCAGAGCCACAGCAATGCTCTTCGGGCGTCGGACGTACGACGACCTATTGGGTCACTGGACAACGGTGACCGGCCCCAACCCGTTCACCGAGGTGCTGGTGAACTCGCGCAAGTACGTCGCCTCACGCGAGGCGGGCAACGAACTCGCCTACCCCGACTCCACGCTGCTGGTGGGGGAAGCGGCCGACACCGTCGCACGGCTGAAGGACGAGGTCGACGGCGTGATCAGGGTGATCGGCAGCGGTGAGCTGGTGCGCTCACTCCATGCGGCGGGCCTGATCGAGGAGTACGTCCTGCTGATCCACCCGATCGTGCTCGGTTCGGGCACGCGGCTGTTTGGCGAGGGAGAACGCACCGACCTGACGCTCCAGGAGGCGATCATCGCCACGACCGGTGTGGTGATCGCACGCTATCGGGTCAAGTGACGAGGAAGGATCGGGACATGCGGTACATGCTGTTGTTCCATTACGGCGAGGCGAGCGAGGAGTCGATCGCGGCCGAGGCGATGGCCGCAGGGCTGCGAGCCATGGCCAGTTACGCCGCGACGCTGGAGCAGGCCGGGATTCTGGTGAGCGGCCAGGTGTTGCAGCCGTCGGCCAGCTCGACCACACTCACACTGGTCGACGGGGAGCCGCGCATCCAGGACGGGCCGTTCGCCGACACCAAGGAGCAGCTCGGGGGCGTGATCGTCATCGACGTGCCGGATCTGGACGCCGCCCTGGAGTGGGCCCGGCAGGCGCCGCCGCTGGCGTGGGGCACCGTCGAGGTCCGGCCCGGTGCCGTGCACATCGAGGCCGGGACATGGGTTCCATCATCGTGACCGGCGAGACGGCCGCGCACGTCGCCGAGCGCACCGCACGTGCGTCCCACGGTCGGCTGGTCGCCCTGCTGGCCGCTCCGACCGGCGACCTCGAACTCGCCGAAGACACCCTGGCGCAGGCCTTCGAGCAGGCTCTGACCACGTGGCCGCGCGACGGCGTACCGGACAACCCCGAGGCCTGGCTGTTCACGGTCGCACGCAACCGTCAGCGGGATCTGTGGAAGTCCGCCGCCCACCGCCGCAACCAGCCGCTGGAGGCGGCCACCGACATCGCTGCCGACGCCGTCTCGCCGCTGAGCCATCTCGATCCGGACCAGATCCCCGACCCCCGGCTGGCCCTGCTGTTCGTCTGCGCGCACCCGGCCATCGCCGCGGGCGTCCGTACCCCGCTGATGCTCCAGGCCGTGCTCGGGTTCGACTCCACCCAGATCGCGCGTGCCTTCGCCCTACCCGCCGGGGCGATGTCGCAACGCCTGGTGCGGGCCAAGCGCCGGATCCGGGACGCCAAGATCCCCTTCGTCGTTCCCGGGCGGCAGGCCATGCCCCAGCGGCTGCCACCGGTGCTCGAAGCGGTGTACGGATGCTACGCGCTGACCTTTCCGGAGCGGGGCGACGAAGCGTCACTCGCGGGCGAGGCCCGGTACCTGGCCGTCACCACCGCGACGCTGCTCGGCGACGAGCCCGAGGCGTGGGCGCTCGCGGCGCTGCTCACCCTTGCCTCGGCACGCGCCACGACTCCCGGCGATCGCTATCTACCGCTGCAGGACCAGGCCCCGGACGATTGGGACCACCGCCTCATCGCCGAGGGCGAAGCCTATCTCCGGCGCGCCGAACGGCCCGGCCAGGCGCCTGGGCGCTTCCAGCTCGAGGCGGCGATCCAGGCGGTCCACTGCGATCGGGCCCGCAGCGGTGCCACCGACTGGAACGCACTGCGCACCCTCTACACGGCTCTGGTCGCGATCGCGCCGAGTCTGGGCAGCCGGGTCGCCCACGCCGCCGTCGTCGGCCGAACCCAGTCACCGCAGACGGGGCTGTCGCTGCTGGAGGCATTGCCCGTCGAGCGGGAGCGGTTCCAGCCCTATCACGCGGCACGCGGCGATCTACTCGCCCAGCTCGACCGACACCAGGACGCGGTCGCGGCCTACGCCCAAGCGGCCACGCTCAGTGCGGATCCCGCTCTCCGGGCCTTTCTCGAGCGGCGGACCAAGGAAGTATCGCGATGACCGACATTTCCTGCCGATCACGAACCCGGCAGGCGGGTCTGGACTCGACCGGCCTTGAGGCGGCTCGTGCCCCTTTGCGCTTGATTGCCGCGCCTCCGGCACGGCGGGCCCGGAAAAGCAGGACGGCGCCCGGATGATCCGGACGCCGTCCTCGGCCGAGACCGCCGCTACTTCTTGGAAGACTTCTTGCCGCCGGCGTTGACGAGCTCCTTGAAGTCGTTTCCGGGGCGGAACTTGGGCCCCCAGCTCTCCTCAACCTTGATCGGCGCGCCGGTCGAAGGGTTCCGAGCCGTGCGGGCAGGCTTGTGGACCATCTCAAAGGCGCCGAACCCGGTGATAGAGACCTTGTCCCCACTCGCGACGGCATGCTGGATGGCGTCGAGAATCGCATTGACCGCCTCGGTGGCCGTCTTCTTGTCACCGACGCGGTCCGTGATCGCGTCGACGAGTTCCTTCTTGTTCATTGGTTCCTCCCCCTTACGCGCTTGAAATTAGGGGACGCGTGCATGGGACTCAATCACCAGGCGCTGTGTTTCGCCCACTCCGTGTGTCGGATGTGCCGTCCAGATAGGCGATGAAGGCATCAAGCCGGGCGGTTGCATGCTCTATGTCCTGCTTTGCCACGTTACAGATAGCAAGCAGCCTGTGCGTAAGGCGGGTCCGCTCTTCGAGAGACACGTCCAGCGCTCTGACGCGGCGGTGCGCATCGCGCAACCCCCGCGCCAGGCGATCGTCTTCTAGCTGAAACTCGTTCAGACAGTGGTCGGCAGCCATGGCTGCCGTCCATTCTCGTACACCGCGATGTCGTCGGCGTGACGCAGGGTCAGCCCGATGTCGTCCAGGCCCTCCATCAGCCGCCAGCGCGTGTAGTCGTCGATCTCGAACGACCAGGCGTCGGATCCCAGCCTGACCTCGCGCTCGGCCAGGTCGACCGTGATCTCGACGGCCGGGTCCGCCTCGGCCGCCGCCTGCAGCCCCTCGACGACGTCGGCGGGGAGGACGACCGGGAGCAGGCCCATCTTCGTGGAGTTGTTGCGGAAAATGTCGCCGAAACGGGCCGCGATCACGGCGCGGAAGCCGTACTGCTGCAGGGCCCATACGGCGTGCTCGCGCGAGGAGCCGGTGCCGAAGTCAGGACCCGACAGCAGGATCGAGGCGCCCTCGTAGGCCGGGTTGTTCAGGATGAAGGACGGGTCCTCACGCCATGCGGAGAACAACCCGTTCTCGAAGCCGGTACGGCTGACCTGCTTGAGCCAGACGGCCGGGATGATCTGGTCGGTGTCGACGTTGCTGCGGCGCAGGGGGACGGCCCTGCCGGTGTGCGTGGTGAAGGCATCCATCGGTGTTCTTCCTTGAACAGGGCCTAGGCCAGGTCTGCGGGAGCGGTCAGCTTGCCGGTGACGGCGGTCGCGGCGGCGACCTGCGGGGACACCAGGTGGGTGCGGCCCCCCTTGCCCTGACGGCCCTCGAAGTTGCGGTTGGAGGTGGAGGCGCTGCGCTCGCCCGGCTTCAGCGTGTCGGGGTTCATGCCGAGGCACATGGAACAGCCGGCCTCGCGCCACTCGGCCCCGGCGTCCTTGAACACCTGGTCCAGGCCCTCCTCCTCGGCGGCCTTCTTGACCAGCATCGAGCCGGGCACGATCAGCGTGCGGGTGACGACCTTGCGGCCGCGCAGGATGCCGGCGGCGGCGCGCAGGTCCTCCAGCCGGCCGTTGGTGCAGGACCCGACGAAGACGGTGTCCACCTGGATCTCGTTCAGCGGGGTTCCGGCGCTCAGGCCCATGTACTCCAGGGCGCGCTCGGCGGCCGACCGCTCGATCGGGTCGGTGAACTGCTCCGGCGCGGGTACGGCGGAGCCCAGCGGAGCGCCCTGGCCCGGGTTCGTGCCCCAGGTGACG
Organism: Microtetraspora glauca; assembly: GCF_040656155.1. Lineage (NCBI taxonomy): Bacteria > Bacillati > Actinomycetota > Actinomycetes > Streptosporangiales > Streptosporangiaceae > Microtetraspora > Microtetraspora glauca. The sequence goes on along the minus strand of NZ_JBFALK010000008.1, from coordinate 228,763 downwards.
AACGGCGTCAGCGTCGCGGCGTCGATCTCCACGACCCGGTCGAACTCGGCGTCGTCGTCGGTGCGCAGGCTCTTCCAGTACTCGACGGCCTCGTCCCAGGCGGCGCCGGACGGCGCGTGGGGACGGCCCTTGAGGTAGGCGAACGTGGTCTCGTCCGGCGCGATCATGCCGGCGCGGGCGCCCGCCTCGATCGACATGTTGCACACGGTCATCCGGCCCTCCATGGAGAGGTTGCGGATGGCCTCGCCGCGGTACTCCACGATGTACCCCTGGCCGCCGCCGGTGCCGATCTTGGCGATGATGGCGAGGATCAGGTCCTTGGCGGTGACCCCGACCGGCAGGTCGCCCTTGACCTCGATGGCCATGGTCTTGGGCCGGTAGGCGGGCAGCGTCTGGGTGGCCAGCACGTGCTCCACCTCGGAGGTGCCGATGCCGAACGCGATGCCGCCGAAGGCGCCGTGCGTGGACGTGTGCGAGTCACCGCAGACGATCGTCATGCCGGGCTGCGTCAGGCCGAACTGCGGGCCGATGATGTGCACCACGCCCTGACCGGCGTCGCCCATGGGGTGCAGCCGGACACCGAACTCGGCGGCGTTCTTGCGCAGCGTCTCGACCTGGGTGCGCGACACCGGGTCGGAGATGGGGCCAAGTACGGTCGGGACGTTGTGGTCCTCGGTCGCGATGGTGAGGTCGGGCCGCCGGACCGGCCGGCCGGCGAGACGCAGGCCGTCGAACGCCTGCGGGCTGGTCACCTCGTGGACGAGGTGGAGATCGATGTACAGCAGGTCCGGCTCGCCGTCGGCGCGACGCACGACGTGCTGCTCCCAGACTTTCTCGGCCAGTGTGCGACCCATGGTTGTGACGCCTCCTTGCGTTTCGACCTCCCGACGTCTCTCATCATGAGACGGAAATATCGGGATATGGACAACTCTAGCTGGTAATCCGGACCATTGTGTTTGCGTCTCGGATCGCGAGACGGCAGTATCGGGGTATGGACAACTCTAGCGGAGTCGGAGTGCTCGACAAGGCCGTTCTCGTACTCAACGCCCTGGAAGCGGGGCCTGCTTCCCTGGCCCAGCTCGTCCAGGCGACCGGCCTCGCCCGGCCGACGGCCCACCGGTTGGCCGTCGCCCTTGAGCACCACCGCATCGTCTCCCGCGACACCCAGGGTCGCTTCGTTCTGGGCCCCCGGCTGTCGGAGTTGTCCACGGCCGCCGGCGAGGACCGGCTGCTCGCCGTCGCCGGCCCGGTCCTGACCCACCTCCGTGATCTCACCGGGGAGAGCGCGCAGCTCTACCGGCGCCAGGGTGACGAGCGGGTCTGCGTCGCGGCCGCGGAGCGCGCGAGCGGCCTGCGCGACACCGTTCCCGTCGGCTCCGCGCTGCCCATGATCGCCGGATCGGCCGCGCAGATCCTGCTCGCCTGGGAGGAGCCCGACCGGCTCCACCGCGGCCTGCGCGGCGCGAAGTTCACCGCCGCCACGCTCGCGAGCGTACGCAGGAGGGGATGGGCGCACAGCGTCGGCGAACGTGAGCAGGGAGTGGCGAGCGTCTCCGCGCCCATCCGGGGCGCGGGCGGCAAGGTAATCGCGGCGGTGTCCGTCTCCGGGCCGATCGAGCGGCTCACCCGCACGCCGGGCCGCATGCACGCCGCCCCCGTCGTGGCCGCCGCCGAACGGATCACCGAGGCGATGCGGCGCGCTAACTGATTAGAGAGCATGCCCGGTTAGCCCTAGGCTGGCGGGGTGACAGACCGCATTGAGGCAGCCGCCGCTGAACTGCGTCCACTGCTCCAGGAGTTCATCCTCTGGGCTCCCGCCAACGCTCCCGGCAGCGATCCCGACCTGGTGGGCCCGGCCGTTCTGTGGCATCGCCTGGATGCCCGCGACGACGCGGGGTTGTGGAAGGCGGGCGACCTGCGCACCATCCTGCTGGAACGCATCCCGCAGGTCGTCGAGGATCCCGACGAGGCCGCCGACGGCATGGTCCCCGCCCTGCGGTCCTACCTGACGTTCCTGTCCGAGACGGGTCGGCTGGTGAAGGGCTCCGCCTCGCTCGACGCCCTCCTCGCCGAGCTCGACGAGATCGAGGACGACTTCGTCGAGACGATGGAGGACGCCATCGCCGAGCGCGACTGGGACGAGGAGGAGGACGAGTTCGAGGACGACGAGGACGAGAGCCTCGGCGACTTCGAGCCCTTCGCCGACGAGATCGCCGACCTCCCCACGATCCGGTTGCGTCCGGACTCCGAGCTCGCGGCGGCGGCTCGCGCGGTCCCGCTCATCACGCAGGCCCGCGATCTCGCGGGGTGGGTGGGCTCCGGCCGCAAGGTCGGCGAGGAGACCCTTCTCACCGAGGAGGAGGTCAAGGAGGCGGTGCGTACCGTCGGCCTGAGCGACGCGCAGGCCCTCTGGAACCTCTGGAACCTCGCCATCGACCTGGAGTTCATCGCCCCGGACGGGGACGACACGGTCAGCGTCGACGCCGACACCGCCGCCTGGCCGTTCGAGGACGACGAGGACGTCCTCGACGCCTGGATGCTCGGTCTCCACTCGGTCGACTACGGCGACCCCGAGCTGGACGACGACGATCTGACGCTGGCGCTGTCCGGGCTGACCCGGGCGCTCCTGGTCCGGGTCCTGATCAACGGCGGCTCGCGCTCGATCACCGAGCTGCGCGAGGAGCTGGCCGAGGCGGCGACCGAGTACGACGACCTCGGCCCTGACGCGTGGGCCGCCGCCGGCGACCCGCTCGCGCCTGTGATCGCGTGGTTGACCGGCTACGGCATGGTCGCCGTGGAAGGCGACGAGGTGCGCCTCACGCCCCTCGGCACCGAAGGCGTGGTCCACCTCGTGGACGACGCGGACATCGACATCGACGCCCGGCCCGCCATCGACGCGATGACCGCGATCGACCTGCTGTCGCTGAGCGCCGACCTGCCCGAGGAGGAGGCGGACGCCGAGTTCGCCGCGTGGCTCGGCCTGCGCGACCCCGCCCGGGCGGCCACCGAACTGCTCGCCGCCGCCGCGGAGGACGAGGCCGACGCCCTGGTCCGGGTCCAGGCGGCCAGCCTGGTCGGGGCCCTCGGCGAGGTGGCCGTACCCGCCTGGACCGAGGCGCTCGAGGAGCCCTCCCTCCGGCCCTACGCGGCGACGCACCTGACCCAGCTCGACGTCGAGGACGCACCGGAGCCCACTCAGGCGGACACGCACTGGCTCATTCTCGACATGTGGACGATCTCGGCCGGGCTCGGCCGGGCGGAGTTCGTCAGCAGCCTGCACGACATCGGCCCCGCCCAGCAGATCATCGGCCTGCTCGACGTGATCTGGAAGGTTCCTCACCCGCACCTGGAGGAGCTGCTCGAGGCGGTCGGTGACGCCCATCCGGACAAGCAGGTGGGTAAGGCGGCCAAACGGGCGCTCTTCAAGGCCCGATCGCGCCGCTGAGCACGTCCGGCGGACGCGGCACGCTCGTCACCGGAACTCACAGGGGACACGCCCGACCGGGCGTGTCCCCTGTTTCGTTGTTTCGTTGTTCCGTGCGGAAGTGCGCGCTCCCGTCGCCTGGAGCTACCGGCGCATCGAGAAGACGGCGCAGGTCGTGGTGCCGTGCGCGTACAGCTTGTCGTCGTCCGCCCCGACGAGGCGCGCCTCGGCCGTCGCGACCGTCCTGCCCACGTGTACGGCTTTGGCCTCGCATCGCAGGGCGCCGGTGTGCGCGAAGGCCGGACGCACCATGTGCACGTTCAACTGGGTCGTGGTGTATCCCACACCGGCGGGCAACATGGTCATGACCGCACACCCGAGCGCCGAGTCGAGCAGGGTCGCGAAATAGCCCCCGTGCACGGAACCCATCGGGTTGTACTGATGCTCGCCCGTCTCCCCTTCGAAGATCGCGACTCCCGGCTCGACCTTCAGCATCGTGAAGCCCAAGGTGCCGGCGATCGGCGGAGCGGCGATCACACCGTTGAGCATGGCCTGGAGGAATTCGAGCCCGCTCAGCTCCGCGACCTCCCCCGGCAGAGTGGCGGGAGCCCAGCTGTGCGTGCGCGAGCGCAGTGTCGACATCATGAGTATGATTTTGGAACTCAGATGGCGTCCGGCGCAAGTCGCGGACGCCGGTCGAACCCGAGCACGCTCGCCACCGACTCGGCGAAGCTCCGCCCGGGCCCGGCAGCCCCTTCCCGAGGGGTGGAAGCCGTCGGGGCCGGCGCGAGCGTCGGCGGTCGCGCGAGCCGGAGCGACCGTTCCGCTCATGACGTCACCGCTCCGCTCATGACGTCACCGCTCCGCCACCCACCGGCCCTCTCCGGCCGCGGTCGGCGGATCGGACGTCCGACTCGGCCGGGCGACACGAAGATCCACATGCCCGCACTAGATAGTGACGCTCTCCAATCGCTGGATAGTGGCACTCCCCCATCAATGCCCGTACGGCGATCCGCGTGAGGGATTCATCACATGAAAAAACCCCCGGAACCGAAGTTCCGAGGGTGAGAAAAAGTAGTCCCGAGCGGATTCGAACCGCCGTTACCGCCTTGAGAGGGCGGCGTCCTAGGCCACTAGACGACGGGACCTCGCAGTGTGTGTGGTAGTCCCGAGCGGATTCGAACCGCCGCTACCGCCTTGAGAGGGCGGCGTCCTGGGCCACTAGACGACGGGACCGTACACACTGTGATCGGAGCCGGGGGGAACCCGAATCCGTAGCATCTCCCCGAGAGGGATGCAGCTGGGGTACCAGGACTCGAACCTAGACTAACTGAACCAGAATCAGTCGTGCTGCCAATTACACCATACCCCATCGTCTCGCTCGCCCCTTGGGGCTCGCTCGCGACTCCGAAAGAATAGCCCAGCTTGGAGCCCACTACCAAAACGATTGCGGCGTGGCTCCTCAACAAAGGTCAGGCGCCTCCTTGTGCGAGTCTGAGAAGAGCCATCAGCACACAGCAGCAGTGAGGAGCAGCCCCCGATGACCCAGGCGGCGGCCAACCCGTTTCTGAGCCCCAGTTCCCTGCCGTACCGACTGCCTCCGTTCCACGAGATCACGGAGGAGCACTACGCGCCGGCGTTCGAGCAGGGGATGGCCGAGCATCTCGCCGAGATCGCGGTGATCGCGGACAATCCCGAGCCGCCGACCTTCGAGAACACCATCGAGGCTCTGGAGCGTTCCGGCGGGCTGCTCGACCGGGTGTCGACGGTCTTCTTCAACCAGGCCTCCTCCGACACCACACCGGGCGTCCAGGAGATCCAGAAGGACGTCACGCCCAAGCTGTCCAAGCACAGCGACGCGATCCACCTGAACGCCCGGCTGTTCGCCCGCATCCGGGCCGTCCAGGCCGCGGACGAGGCCGAGCAGTGGCTCCTCGACCGCTATCTCACCGACTTCACGCGGGCGGGAGCCGTACTCGGTGAAGAGGACCAGGCACGGCTCAGGGAGCTCAACGAGGAGCTGTCCACGCTGGCGACCACGTTCCAGCAGAACCTGCTCGCCGACACCAACGCGCGGGCGATCACCGTCGACGACGTCGCCGAACTCGACGGCCTGTCGCCGGACGCCGTCCAGGGCCTCCACGAGACGGCCAAGGAGCGTGGCCTGGACGCGGGATACCTCATCACCCTCGTCCTGCCCACCGGCCAGCCCGCGCTCGCCGAGCTCACCCACCGGGCGCTGCGCGAGCGGATCCACAAGGCGTCCACCGGACGCGGAGCCGACAACGCCGAACTGATCACCCGCATCGCGCGGCTGCGCGAGGAGCGGGCCAGGCTGCTCGGGTACGCGAACCACGCCGAGTACGTCCTGGCGGACCAGACGGCCGGGACCACCCAGGCGGTCGCCGAGATGCTCGACCGGCTCGTCCCGCCCGCCGTGGCCAACGCCCGCAAGGAGCAGAGCGACCTCGAGGAGATCGCCGGACACGCGATCCAGCCGTGGGACTGGTCCTTCTACGCCGAGAAGGTATGCAAGGCGCGGTACGACATCGACAGCGCCCAGATGCGCCCCTATTTCGAACTGAACAGCGTCCTGTCGCGCGGCGTGTTCTACGCGGCGCAGCGGTTGTACGGGATCACCTTCCGCGAGCGGGAGGACCTGCAGGGATATCACCCCGATGTCCGCGTCTTCGAGGTGTTCAACGAGGACGGTTCGCCCCTGGGCCTGTTCCTCGGCGACTTCTTCGCCCGTGCTTCCAAGCGCGGCGGAGCGTGGATGAACCACCTGGTCAAGCAGTCGGCCCTCGAAGGCACCCGGCCCGTCGTGGTGAACAACCTCAACATCGTCAAGGGTGAGCCGACCCTGCTGACCTTCGACGAGGTCAACACGATGTTCCACGAGTTCGGGCACGCCCTGCACGGCCTGTTCTCCGACGTCCGCTTCCCCCGGTTCTCCGGTACGGCGGTGCCGAGGGACTTCGTCGAGTACCCCTCGCAGGTCAATGAGATGTGGGCGACCGACCCGGAGATCCTCGCCAACTACGCCAAGCACTACGAGACCGGCGAGCCCATGCCGCGGGAGCTCGTGGACCGGATGCTGGAGTCGCAGAAGTTCAACCAGGGCTTCGCGACGGTCGAGTACCTGGCCGCGACCCTGCTGGACTGGGCCTGGCACACCGCCTACACCGGCGGCGACGCCGAGGCGTTCGAGGCCGAGGCCCTGCGGAACGCGGGCGTGGACCTGCCCGCGGTGCCGCCGCGCTACCGCAGCACCTACTTCGCGCACATCTGGTCGAGCGGCTACAGCGCGGGTTACTACTCCTACATCTGGAGCGAGGTCCTCGACGCGGACACGGTCGAGTGGTTCAAGGAGAACGGCGGCCTGCGCAGGGAGAACGGCGACCGGTTCCGGCAGCGGCTGCTGTCCAAGGGTGGGAGCGTGGACGCGCTGACGGCGTTCCGCGACTTCCGGGGGCGCGATCCGCGGATCGAGCCGCTCCTCACCCGGCGCGGTCTCCTCTGACACCGTCCTGATCACGCGGGGGCTCGCGGACCTGCCACGCCGCGAGCATCCGTCTGCAGGCCTGCCCGCCGATGAGTGCGGACAGGCCGGCAGACGGACCCGCGGGCCACGCGAGGGCCGGTCTGCTCAGGAAAGTTCCGCGATGGTGTCCTTGAGCCAGGTCTTCTCCGCCGCTCCGATCTCGCGGGCCATGACCAGCATGCCGCGACGGAAGCGGTCGGCGACTTCCTCGGCCCTGACCGGCTTTCCCGAGCGGTAGAAGAAGCTCGCGGGCGCCTCCAGGAAGTCCAGCCGCCGCAGCAGCACCCTGACCTGCTCCTCCCGGGGGAGCGCCGACAAGAACGTCAGCAGCGTGAAAAAGCGCGACTGGTCACTGATCTCCAGATCGGACGGCTCGCGTAGGCGACGGAACAGCTCCTCCCGGCCCTTCTCCGTGAGTGAGAGCACCTGCCGCCGGGCCGCGCCCGCCCCCTCCTCCTCACGCCGGTCGACCATGCCCGCCTTCTCCAGCCGGGTGATCGCCGGATAGAGCGCGCCGTCGCTGACGGGACGGACGTGCCCACTCAGCCCGGCGATCCGCTGTTTGAGCTCGTAGCCGTGCATCGGCTCCTCGTTGAGAAAGCCGAGGATCGTCAGCGCCAGCTCCCCGCTTGCCATGGCTGCATCGTATCGCTATACCTCTAATCGATATAGCTCGACACGAGGTATGGGATACACTCATCCGGCTGGCTCTGCCCGTCTATGTGGAGCTGCTGACCGCCGTTGTGGCCGTCGGCCTGATCGACACGTTGTGGGTCTCGGGTCTGGGCGGTCCGGCGGTCGCCGCCGTCACGATCGCCACCAGCACCGAGCACCTGGCCCTGGGCGTGATCCTGGCCCTGACGACGGGCACGACCGTACTGGTCGGCAGGCGAGAGGGCGTGTCACCTCTCACGCCGATGATCCGTACCGCGTGGATCCTGTGGGGGCGCTGTTCAGCATCGTGGTGGCCGTGCCCGGCGTACTGCTCCGCGAACGGCTGGCCCGGCTCTTCACCGGGGACTCCGCGACCGTAACCCTGACCTCGGACTTCTTCCTGGTGTCGCTCTCCGCGATCCCGGTCTTCTTCGCCCAGACCCTGGTGGACGGGATCTTCAAAGGGTTGGGCGACACGGCGACGCCGATGCGGACCGCGTTGCTCTGCAACGCGTTGGTGATCGGGCTCGATCCCCTGCTCATCTACGGCTTCGGCCTGGGTGTGCGCGGAGCCGCGCTGGCTACCGTCCTGGCCAGGCTGGCCGCGCTGGCCGTGGCGGCCACCCTGCTCGTACGGCGGCTGCCGCGCGAACGGCCGGCGCACGCGGGCCGCATGGTGAACCGAGCCGACGGCGTGGAGCTCCTGCGCACGGGCCTGCCGATGTCCGGTGACTTCCTGGCGCGCAGTCTGACCGGCATGGTGCTGACCGGCATGGTGGGCGGTCACGGCGTCGCCGCGCTGGCCGGGTACGGCATCGGCCTGAAGATCATGCTGGCCGGGACGATGGCCTTCTACGCCCTGCGCCAGGCGGCGATGATCCGTACCGCGCGGGGAGGCGGCACCACCGCGGGAGCGTCACTGCGGCTCGGCGTGGCGGCCGGTGTGGCCACCGCGCTCGTGCTCAACGCGGCTGCCGTGCCTGTGGCCGGTCTCTTCACCGGCGATCCCGCGGTGGCTGGGGCGGCCGTGTGGTTCCTGCGGTGCATGACGCTCTACCTGGTGCCGTTCGGCGGGCTCATCGCCGTGGGCGGGACACTCCAGGCGAGCGGAAGGGGCAGCGGACTGCTCGTCGCCACGCTGGCGGGTTTCGCGGTCCAGCTGCCCCTCGCCTCGCTGCTGAGTTCCTCCTCGCTGGGCGTCACCGGCGTGTGGCTGGCGATGGCCGCCGGGGCGACCCTCTCACTGGCCCTCACGATGACGCTGACGGCATGGCCGGCCAAATGGCCGACCGGGTTCAGGAGAGCTTCGCGAGAGCCGCACGCAGCCTTTCGAGGGACCGTTCGCGGCCGAGGACCTCGATCGACTCGAACAGCGGGAGGCCGACCGTGCGACCGGTGATCGCGACCCGGACCGGCGCCTGGGCCTTGCCCAGCTTGAGCCCGTGCGCGGCCCCGACCTCCTCAAGTGCGGTCTTGAGCGACTCGGGGTCCCAGCTGACGTCCTGCAGACGCTCGGCGTACCCGGCGAGGATCTCGGCCGCGCCCGGCTTCATCGCCTTGTCCCACGACGCCTGGTCGTGAACCGGGACGTCCAGGAAGAGGAAGTCCACATTCGCCGTGATCTCGGACAGCACCGCCACGCGGGTCTGCGCGAGCCCGGCGAGCCTGGCGAACGTGCCCCGGTCCCAGCTCGGGTCGAGCCAGGGCTCGCACCGCTCGATGAAGACGTCGAGGGGCAGCGCCCGGATGTACTCGCCGTTGAAGGCGCGCAGCTTCTTCTCGTCGAAGAACGCCGGGGACGGGTTGACGTCCTCAAGCCGGAACAGCGGCATCATCTCCGACCAGGGCATGATCTCCCGGTCGTCGCCGGGCCCCCAGCCGAGCAGCATGAGGTAGTTGACCATCGCCTCGGCGAGATAGCCCTCGTCCCGGTAGGACTCCAGGGCCACCTTGTCGCGCCGCTTGGAGAGCTTCTGCCGCTTCTCGTTGACGATGACCGGGACGTGCGCCCAGATCGGCGGGGTGACCCCCAACGCCTCCCACAGCAACTGCTGCTTGGGGGTGTTCGACAGGTGCTCCTCCGCGCGTACGACGTGGGAGATCCGCATCTCGACGTCGTCGATCACGTTGGCGAGGATGAACAGCGGCGACCCGTCGCCGCGCACGATGACGAAGTCCTCCATGGCGGCGTTCGGGAACTCGACCCGCCCGCGGACCAGGTCGTCCACCACGGTCACGCCCTCGTCGGGGGTGCGGAACCTGACCGCGCCCTCCGTCAGACCGCGGTCCCGGCAGAAGCCGTCGTAGCCCTGGTGCTCGGAGCCCGTCCTGGCCTTCACGTCGTCACGCGTACAGGTGCAGTGGTAGGCCTTGCCGTCCTTGAGCAGCGTCGCCGCCGCCTCGCGGTGCTGGGCCTCGTAGGCGGACTGGAAGTAGGGGCCCTCGAAGAACGGCGAGTCGCCGTGGATGCCGATCCAGGCGAGCGCCGAGATGATGCCCTCGGTCCACTCCGGCCGGTTGCGCGCGGCGTCGGTGTCCTCGATGCGGAGCACGAAGGTGCCCCCGGACTGCTCGGCGAGCGCCCAGTTGTAGAGCGCGGAACGGGCGCCGCCGACATGGAACATGCCGGTCGGCGAGGGCGCGAAGCGGACACGCAGGTCAGTCACGAGAGATCACCCGGTTGGTGAGAGTTCCGATTCCTTCGATGCCGACGCTGACCTCGTCACCGACGGACATGGGCCCGACACCGGCGGGTGTGCCGGTCAGGATGATGTCGCCGGGCAGCAGCGTCATGACCGAGCTCACATACGCGATGAGCGTCGGGATGTCATGCAGCAGGAGCGACGTGCGCGCGCTCTGCTTGAGCTCGCCGTTCACGCTGGTCGTGAGGGCGAGGTCGTCCGGGTCCAGGTCGGTCTCGATCCACGGGCCCAGCGGGCAGAACGTGTCGAAGCCCTTGGCCCTGGTCCACTGGCCGTCCTGCTTCTGCAGGTCGCGGGCGGTGACGTCGTTGGCGCACGTGTAGCCGAAGATCACCTCACGCGCGCGCTCGACCGGCACGTCCCGGCAGAGCCGTCCGATGACCACGGCCAGCTCGCCCTCGTAGTCGACCTGCTGCGACAGCTTGCCGGGGTAGGCGATGGCCTCCCCGGGACCGATCACCGAGGTGCTCGGCTTGAGGAAGATGAGCGGCTCCCCGGGGGCCTCGCCGCCCATCTCGCGTGCGTGGTCGGCGTAGTTCTTACCGATCGCCACGACCTTGCTGGGCAGCATCGGCGCGACGATCCTGACCTCCGCGAGCGGATATCTCTCGCCGGTGAGCTCGACCCCGCCGAAGGGATGACCGTCGATCCTGGCGACGACCTGTTCGCCCTCTTCCACCACACCGAACGCGACACCGTCGCCTTTGGAGAACCTCGCGATACGCACGGTCACAAGGCTAGTGCCCTGACCGGCAAGGTCGGCCCGGCGGGAGCGGTGGCGGGGACGGGGCGCGTCCGCCCCTCTCCGTGCCCGCCGTACAACCGCGGCGGGCGAACCGCCGTGGCGCGTCCGGGGGGCGACCTGGGCGACTCGTAGTGTGGCCATGTCGGAATTCACTCACCAGAGGAGCCCGCAGTGTCGGTCGTGAAGATCAACGTATTGACGGTGAGCGCGGAGATGCGCGATGAGTTGGAGAAGCGCTTCGCCAACCGCGCCGGGATGGTGGAGACGGCCGACGGATTCGAATGGTTCGAACTGCTGCGGCCGGTCGAGGGCACGGACCGCTACATGGTCTACACCCGGTGGCGTAGCGAGGAGGACTTCCAGCGCTGGCAGGAGAGCCGCGCCTTCCAGGCGGGCCATGCCCAGGCGGCCGCGGAGGCCGGCCAGCAGGGCCACGGACACGGGCAGGCCCCGCAGCAGGGCCACGGCCACGGTCAGGGACCGGCCGCCTCCGGCGCCGAGCTGTGGTCCTTCGAAGTCGTGCAGAGCGCCACCCCGAAGCACAGCTGACCTGGTTGTTCGCCGTACGTCAGATGGCGGTCGGGTGACGGGGCTCGTAGAGGCCGATCTCGGCTCCGCCCGGGAGGCGGAAGCCGGTGACCAGGCCGTAGCCCTCGTCCCCGACCTCCCGGGTGAACGTCACCCCCTTCGCGGTCAACTCGCCGACCGTTTCCGCAATCCGGTCGCACATGAGGTAGAGGTCGAACATCGGCCGCTCGTTGGTGGGGTGCACCCCCAGCTCGGCGGGTGGCAACCGGAAGATGAGCCAGCCGCTGCCCGCGTCGACGTTCGCGAGGCCGAGCACATCACGGAGGAAGGCCCGGTCGGCGTCCGGATCACGGCTGTACATGAGCCAGTGCGCGCCTTTGATCATCGATGCCTCCTTTCCGCGAGTCCTTCCCGGGAGAAGGTCAAGCATCCAGCGGATTTGCTGCAATTCGTCCCGCTATGCCGTTCTTGACCGTTGTCGACGGTTTCCGCTGCCGCGCTGAGCGGCGTGCGCCCCGCCCGTTCCTCGAACAGGCGCGGAACTCCGGGCCGAACCCCTGAGCCGGGGACACCGGTCGAGAACGCGCGCCCCGAACGCCGCGATCGTCCGGCCTCCCGCGATCGGGAGAGGGACGTCAAATCCTGCTAACGATGTCACCTGCGGCTTGACCGAATCATTACTATTCGGCCAGCATGATCAATCCCCCTCACCTGTGGTCGGAAGGAACTGGCGTGCGCCCCCGCACTCACGCTCTTGGCCTCATCGCCGCGCTGGCCCTCGCCAGTGGTGGGCCGGCCGTACCCGCAGAGGCCGCTCAGGCGCCCACACGCACGCCGGAATGCCAGGGAGACTGGCTCCCGGCGACACCGACCTCCGACGACGTCATGAACGGTGAACTGTCGTTCCTCGACCGTCCTGCCGTCAAGGTGGGGACCAAGGTCAACTGGTCGCTCGACCCGTACAAGAGCCGGTCCTGGCAGATGGTCTTCCAGTCGTTGCGCTGGATGGGACGCCTGGTGGCCGACTACGAGGCCACCGGCAAGCAGGCGTATCTCAACCGCGCGATCGAGATCGCCAAGGACTGGGTCGAGAAGAACCCCTACGGCGGGCGGACCACCAACAAGTACGCCTGGATGGACCACCCGACCGCGCTGCGCGCCCCGGCGCTGGTCTGCCTGAGCAGGTACGTCCCCGACGCCTGGCTCAAGGACAGCCTGGCCGTGCACGCGAAGGTGCTGGCCGACCCGCGCTTCTACAAGATCGGGCACAACCACGGGCTCGACCAGGACATCGGCCTGCTGCGGATCGGCTGCCGCTACAACCAGAAGGGCTGGAAGGACCTCGCCCTGAGCCGCATGGTGAAGTCGATGAAGCTCGACATCGACTCCGAGGGCTCACTCAGGGAGCAGGCCCCGCGGTACGCCATCTACGTGCACGACCGGCTCAGGGTCGCGACGGACACCATCAAGGACTGCGACCTCAAGGTGCCCGACGACCTCGCCAGGCGATGGGACGGCCTGCCCAAGCACATCACCGCGGCCACGCAGCCCAACGGCTACATGGTGCCGCTCGGGGACGGGCCGCCGAACATCCAGCCGGCGGGGTTCACCCACTCCTCCGAGACGGTGCAGGTCTTCAAGGCCGGTTACGTCTTCGGCCGTACGGCGTGGGGCGACCCGCAGTCGGCGTACTACTCGATCAGGTTCGGGCCGGGGATGAAGTACCACGGCCACGAGGACCACTTGGGCGTGACCTACTACGCGCAGGGCCGCAACCTGCTCACCGAGGCGGGGTTCCACTCCTACGAGAACACCCCGTACCGGCGCTGGACGATGACGCCGGAGGCGCACAATGTCCCGGTGGTCGTGGGGAAGAGGTTCCGCGGCCGCACGCCGTCGTCGCTCGTCCGCCGCTCCGTGGGCAAGGACCGGCAGTCGTTCACCCTCACCGACAAGGCGTACGGCGTGAGCCGTACCAGAGCGGTGCTCGTGAACCATGACCAGGACGTCATGGCGGTGCTCGACACGGCCGGCGGCAAGGTCCGCAACCTGTGGCACATCGACCCGTCCTTGAAGGTCGTCTCGAACGCCGGGGGCAGCGTCGTCGTCGGCGAAGGCTCGTGGCGGGCGACGCTGGTGCAGCTCTCCATGCCCTCGTGCAAGCCGATCGGCGGCCAGAAGGTGGTCCGCGGCCAGACCAACCCCTACCAGGGGTGGATCTCCCCGGCCTACATGCAGAAGGCTCCCGCTCCGGTGGTGGTCTCCCCCGCGGCCTCGTCACTGCTGACGATCATCGTGCCCGGTACGGCCAAGCCCGACGTCACTTGCTCAGGCCGTACCGTGATCGTCCACACCTCCGACGGCCCGGCCACCTTCAAGATCTCCGGCTCCGACCTCGTCTGACCCCGCCGTCTCGCAACGACGGGGTCAGCGAAGGGATCCACGGCGCCCAACCCCGCCCGCGAGGGGCGCGGCGGTCAGGCGCTGTATCCGGCGCGGAGGAGGCCGTACGTGACGGCCTGCTCCAGGGCCTGCCAGGACGCCTCGACGATGTTCTCGGCGACGCCGACGGTGGACCAGTCGGCGGTGGCGTCGCTGGAGGTGATGAGCACCCGGGTGATGGCGTCGGTGCCGTGGGTGCCCTCCAGGATGCGGACCTTGAAGTCGATGAGCTCGACGCCGGCCAGCTCGGGGTAGAGCTTCTCCAGTGCGAGCCGTACCGCCTTGTCGAGGGCGTTGACGGGACCGTTGCCCTCGCCGGTGGCGACGATGCGCTCGCCCTTGGCGTGCAGCTTGACCGTGGCCTCGCTCGCGACCTCGCCGGACGGGCGCCGCTCGACGATGACCCGCCAGGACTCGACGGAGAAGTGGCGCCTGCGCTCACCCGCGACGGTGTCACGCAGAAGCAGCTCGAAGGACGCGTCGGCGGCCTCGAACGTGTGACCGCGGGACTCCAGTTCCTTGACGCGCTCGACGAGCTGGCGGGACTGGTCCGAGGACAGGTCGTACCCGAGCTCCTTGCCCTTGAGCTCGACGGACGCCCGGCCGGCCATGTCGGAGACGAGCATGCGCATGTCGTTGCCGACCTGGGCCGGGTCGATGTGCTGGTAGAGGTTCGGGTCGATCTTGATGGCCGAGGCGTGCAGCCCCGCCTTGTGCGCGAACGCGGACGTGCCGACGTACGGCTGGTGCGAGTTCGGCGTGACGTTGGTGACCTCGGTGATCGCGTGCGCGATGCGGGTCATCTCCCGGAGAGACTGCGCGGGTACGAGGTCGAACCCCTTCTTGAGCTGGAGGTTCGCCACGACCGTGAACAGGTTGGCGTTGCCGGAGCGCTCGCCGTACCCGTTGGCGCAGCCCTGCACGTGGGTGGCGCCGGCCTTGACTGCGGCGAGGGTGTTGGCGACGGCGCAGCCGGTGTCGTCGTGGCAGTGGATGCCGACCCGTGCTCCGGTGGACGCGGCGGCGTGAACCACGTCGGCCAGCTCGTCGGGGAGCATGCCGCCGTTGGTGTCGCACAGCGCGATGACCGACGCCCCGGCTTCGGCAGCGGTCCGGAGGACTTCCAGGGCGTAGGCCGGGTTGGACGCGTAGCCGTCGAAGAAGTGCTCGGCGTCGAGGAAGACGCGCTGGCCCTCCGCACGCAGGTGAGAGACCGTGTCGCGGATCATCGCGAGGTTCTCCTGGAGAGTCGTGCGGAGAGCCAGCTCCACGTGCCTGTCGTGACTCTTGGCGACAAGGGTCACGACGGGCGCGCCGGATTCGCGCAGTGCGGCCACCAGCGGGTCGTCGGCGGCCTTCACTCCGGCTCGGCGGGTCGCGCCGAACGCGGCGAGTTGCGCGTGCTTCAGGTCGAGCTCTGTTTGAGCCCGCCGGAAGAATTCGGTGTCCTTGGGGTTGGCGCCCGGCCAGCCGCCCTCGATGAAGCCGACGCCGAGGCCGTCCAGCTGACGGGCGATGGCCAGCTTGTCGGCGACCGTGAGGTTCAGGCCTTCCTGCTGGGCTCCGTCACGCAGCGTGGTGTCGTACACGTGGAAGCGGTCATCGGCCATTTCTTGCTATCTCCTTCGCGGGGTGTTCCTCGCCGCGCGCGGTCTTCGGCTCTATCGCTGTGCCGGAAAACACAAAAGACCCCTCACGGACGTGAGAGGTCTGCGCGCTGGCGTTGTCCTGATGTCAGCCAGCGCGCCTGCCGATAATGAGCAGACCGTAGAACATGGTGTCTTGAGTCTGCCACACGCCGTGACATGCCCGGTACATCGGTCTCACGATACGAGACGCCAATCTTGTGCCGCGACCCGTAGTCCTGGCTGAACTGGGAAAACAGCCCCGCTGACGAATGCTCGGGCGTCGCGGCGAGTCCAGAATTAAGGTGATGACCATGAAAGCCGCGAACTTCATCGACGCATCCGTCGCCGCGTACACCATCACGCACACCACCCGACCTGACGACGTACTGCTCGGCCTCGCCGAGGAGACGGCGAGGGCGACAGGCGGTGACGCCATCATGCAGATCTCCCCGGAACAGGGGACCCTGCTCACGATGCTCGTCCAGATCAGCGGCGCCCGCCGGGCCATGGAGGTCGGCACGTTCACGGGTTACTCGTCGATCTGCATCGCCCGGGGGCTGCCGGAGGACGGCGAGCTGATCGCCTGCGATCTGAGCGACGAGTGGACCTCGGTCGCCCGCCGCTACTGGGAGAAGGCAGGCGTCTCGGACAGGATCGAGCTGCGTCTCGGTCCGGCGGCCGAGACGCTCCGGGCGATGCCCAGGAAGGAGTTCGTCGACTTCGCGTTCATCGACGCGGACAAGGTGGGATACCCCGTCTACTACGAGGAGATCATGGCACGACTCGTCCCCGGCGGGCTGATCTGCGTGGACAACACGCTCCAGAGTGGCGCGATCATCGATCTCGACGCCGGTGGCTCCGTACCGGCGATGCGCCGGTTCAACGACCTCGTCGCGAGTGACGAGCGGGTGACCACCATTCTCCTCCCGGTCGCCGACGGCCTCACCCTCATCCGCAAGCGCTGACTTGCGGGAACTCCAGATACACGGACACCTTTGCGATTACACCATCCCGGACCTGACGATCGTGCCGAAGAAGCGGCACATGCGGGGCGATAACGAGGTCTACGGGCACAGCACGCTGCTCATCGTGGAAGTGGTGTCCAGGAGCAGCGTCCAGGACGACCATGTCATCAAGCCGCGGACCTGTGCTTCGGCGGGGGTGCCGCTCCATCTGGTGATCGACACCTTCAAGGGCGTCGCCAGGCTGATGAGCGAGCCGGGCGACAAGGGGTACCAGCACCAGCTCGAGGTGACGCTGGGCAAGCCGCTGCCGCTGCCGGAGCCGTGGGACATGGCCGTCGACACCGCCAAGCTGATCGAGGCGTGAGCCGTACGGACCGCTGTCGCGCGTGGGAGCGGTGATCGGCAGGAGCCCGGCGAAGGCGAGGCCGCCGGGCTCCTGCCGTGTCGACTAGCAGATCTTGTGGATCCAGTTGTAGGAGTCGGGACGGCTGCCGAACTGGATGCCCATGAGCTCCTCGCGGATCTTCTGGGTGACCGTGCCGGGGGTGCCGTCACCGATCGTCCACGAGCGGTCCGCGCCCTTGACGGTGCCCACCGGGGTGACCACGGCCGCGGTGCCGCAGGCGAAGACCTCGGTCAGTTCGCCCGACTCGCAGCCGGCCTGCCACTCCTCGATCGAGATCCGGCCCTCCTCGGCCTTCAGGCCCAGGTCGGCGGCGAAGGCGAGGATCGAGTCACGGGTGACACCGGGCAGGAGCGTCCCGGTCAGCGCGGGGGTGAGCAGCCGGTCGCCGAAGACGAAGAAGAGGTTCATCCCGCCCATCTCCTCGACGTAGCGGTGCTCGTTCGCGTCGAGCCAGACGACCTGGTCACAGCCCTGCTCGACGGCCTGGCGCTGGGCGACGAAGGCCGCCGCGTAGTTGCCGCCGCACTTGGCGAAGCCGGTGCCTCCGGGGGCGGCCCGGGTGTACTCCGTGGACAGCCACACCGAGACCGGCTTGACGCCGCCCGAGAAGTACGACGCCGCGGGAGAGGCGATCACCATGTAGCGGTACGTCTTCGAGGGGTAGTTCACGCCGAGTCCGACCTGGGTGGCGATGATGAAGGGCCGCAGGTAGAGGCTGTGCCCCTCAGTCGTCGGCACCCACTCCTTGTCGGTCTGGACGAGCAGTTCCAGCGACTCGACGAACGCCTCCTCGGGCAGCTCGGGCATCGCCATCCGCAGCGCGGACTTGTTGAACCTGGCCGCGTTGGCGTACGGCCGGAACGACACGATCGAGCCGTTCGCCTGGCGGTACGCCTTGAGCCCCTCGAACAGTTCCTGCGCGTAGTGGAACACCGCCGTCGCCGGGTCCAGGACCAGCGGCCCGTACGGCTCCAGCCTCGCGTCGTGCCAGCCGCGGCCTTCGGTGTAGTCGATGGAGATCATGTGATCGGTGAAGATCTGCCCGAAGCCGGGGTTGGCCAGTACCTGCTCACGCTCGGCCGCGGTGCGGGCCTGCTGGTTGAGCTGCACGTCGAAGCTGAGCTGGCTGGTCATTACGGCGATCCTTCTCTCTACGTCGTCACATTCATTGTGCGACCTACGGGGAAACCTAAGGCATGAAAGAGGGTATGAAAAAGCGCATGGCGGCCCGACTCGGGCCGCCATGCGCATGGACGAGGTGAGCGGCCCGGCTCAGCCGGCTACTCGGGCGGCGATGTCGTCGCCGATCTCACGGGTCGTCCTGGCGGTCCAGGCACCCTGGCGCTCGACGAGGTCGTCGGCGACCGCCTGCTCGACCTTCCGCGCGTCCTCGGCGAGGCCGATGTGGTCGAGGAGCATGGCGATGGACAGGATCGTGGCGGTCGGGTCGGCCTTGCCCATGCCCGCGATGTCGGGGGCGCTGCCGTGGACCGGCTCGAACATGGAGGGCGCGGTCCGGTCGGGATTGATGTTGCCGCTGGCGGCCAGGCCGATGCCGCCGGCCACCGCCGCGCCGATGTCGGTGATGATGTCGCCGAAGAGGTTGTCGGTGACGATCACGTCGAACCGCTCGGGCTGGGTGATGAAGAACATCGACGCCGCGTCGATGTGGCAGTAGTCGGTCTCGACCTGCGGGAAGTCGAGGCTGACCCGGGCGACCGTGCGGGCCCAGAGGTCACCGGCGTAGGTGAGCACGTTGGTCTTGTGAACCAGGGTGAGCTTCCTGCGCGGCCGCTGGGCGGCCTTCTCGAAGGCGTAGCGGACGACCCGCTCGACGCCGAAGGCCGTGTTGAGCGACTCCTGGGTGGCGATCTCGTGCGGCGTGCCGCGGCGCAGCGTGCCGCCGGCTCCGGCGTACAGCCCCTCGGTGCCCTCACGGACGACGACCATGTCGATGTCCTCGGGGCGGGACTTGCCCAGCGGGGTCTCCACGCCGGGGAAGAGCTTGACCGGACGCAGGTTCACGTAGTGGTCGAGCTCGAAGCGGAGCCGGAGCAGCAGGTCGCGCTCGAGGATGCCCGGGGGGACGCTGGGGTCGCCGACGGCACCCAGCACGATGGCGTCATAGCCGCGCAACTCGTCCAGCACCGCGTCGGGAAGGACCTCCCCGGTCGCGTGATAGCGCTTCGCGCCCAGGTCGTACTCAGTGGTCTCGACCTTGACGCCGACCGCGTTGAGGACCTTGAGTCCCTCGGTGACGACCTCGATGCCGATCCCGTCACCCGGGATCACCGCCAGACGGATGTTGCTCGAATCCATGCATGTACCTTACCTGTCCGTCTCGTAGATCGAACGCAAGGTCTCACTATCCGGGCGGGGTCACCGCGACGGCGCGCTCGAAGACCAGGTCTCGGGCCGTCGCCAGACCGAACGCGAGCGCGCCGAGCAGCACGGCGTCCGCGCCGAGCGTGGACGCCTCGATCCGGGGCGGGCGCAACGCGACCAGCGCGGGAAGCCGCTCGGTCACGGGGCCGATGAGCAGGTCGGCGGCCTGCGTGCCGATGCCTCCGCCCAGCACGACCAGCTCGGGATCGAGTACGGCGACGATCCCGGCGAGCGCGTGCGCCACGTGGTCGGCCTCGGCGGAGACGACCTTGAGCGCGGTCTCGTCTCCCGCCCTGGCCGCGTCGAAGACGTCCTTCGCGGTGGCGGCGATCATACCCAACCGGGCGGCCGCGGCGATCACGCCGTCCGCCGACGCGACCGACTCGAACATGCCGCGCCCCGGATCGGCCCGCGGGTCGCCCTCGCCGACCGGCATGTAGGAGATCTCGCCGGCCGCTCCGCGTGAGCCGCGATAGAGCTTGCCGTCGATGACCACGCCCATGCCGATGCCCGTGCCGAGGGAGACGTAGACGAAATGGGGGACGCCCTCGCCCAGGCCGTACGCGCCCTCCCCCACCGCGGCGAGGTCCACGTCGTTCTCCAGGATGTACGGAGATCCGGTGACGTCGGCGAGCCGTTCGACCGCGCCGGGCAGCTCCCAGCCGGGCAGGTTGGGGGCCACGCGCAGCGCGCCCGTCTCCTTGTCGTGGATGCCCGGAGTCCCGAAGACCGTCAGCGTGATGTCGCCGGGGGCGAGACCGGCCTCGGTGGTGAGCGCGGCCGCCATCTCGGTGAGCTGGGCCAGCACCTCGTCATAGCTCTCCGCCCGGGACGGCTCGTCCCTGCGCGCGACGATCTCACCCACCAGGTCGGCCAGCGCGAACCGTACGTAGGCCCGGCCGATGTCGACGGCCAGCACCCAGCCGGCCTGCGGGCGGATCTCGTAGAGCAGGGCGGCACGGCCCGCGTTGCCCGTACGCAGCCCGACCGGGCGGACCAGCCGTGCACGCTCCAGATCCGCCAGAGCGACGGAGATCGTGGGTTTGGACAGGCCGGTGGCCTGCGCCAGCTCCGGCCGGGAGACCTTGCCCAGCCGGAAGATCTCCGCGAACACCGCACGCTCGTTCATGACCCGGAGCAGGCTGGTCGTGTTGGCGGTCCCGCCGCCCATGCTCACCACGTTCCCCAGGGTGGCATACACGCTCCGGAAGGCAGGCCAGTTGATCAATGGTGGATCGCCCTGCACCATCCGCTCCTCCATGACGTGATCTCGCCTCAACCCCTGGCCATGAAGCTGATAGTAAATTACCTTTCTTATCAACCCTCGGGGTCGTGAGAAAGGAATCGTGTGCCGATGCGACGAGGAATGCTGGCCGTCTCCGTCGCGGCGCTTCTGTTCGGCGCCGCCTGCGGAAACAGCTCCGACACGGAGGCGAAGCCGTCCGAGACCACGGCGGGCGGGGCAGGTGGGGCCGGCGGCGGCAAGACCGTCGCCCTGTTCCTTCCCGAGTCGAAGACGACGCGGTACGAGGCGTTCGACCGCCCGTTGTTCGAGGCCAAGGTCGCGGAGCTCTGCCCGGACTGCCACGTCCTGTACTCCAACGCCGACCAGGACTCGGCCAAGCAGCAGCAACAGGTCGAGGCCGCCCTCACCCAGGGGGCCGACGTGATCGTGCTCGACGCCGTGGACGCCGCCGCCGTCGCGCCGCTGGTCAACAAGGCCAAGCAGAAGAAGGTCCCGGTGATCGCCTACGACCGGCTGATCTCCGGCATCGACTACGAGTACTACGTCTCGTTCAACAACGTCCGTGTCGGCGAGATGCAGGGCCAGGCGCTGCTGGACGCGCTCAACGCCAAGGGCACGGCGGGCAAGGGACAGATCGTGATGATCCACGGCTCGCCCACCGACCCCAGCTCGGCCGACTACAAGAAGGGCGCGCACAACATCCTCGACGGCAAGGTCACGATCGGCCGGGAGTTCGACACGCCCGACTGGAGCCCGGACAAGGCCCAGCAGGAGATGGAGCAGGCCATCACCGCGATCGGCCGCGACAACATCGTGGGCGTGCTGTCCGCCAACGACGGCATGGCGAGCGGCGCCATCGCCGCCATGAAGCGGGCCGGCTACACGACCATGCCGCCGATCACCGGGCAGGACTCCGAACTGGCGGCCGTGCAACGGATCCTCAGCGGCGAGCAGTACATGACGATCTACCTCGACATCCGGGCCGAGGCGGAGAGATCGGCGGAGCTCGCCGTCGCGCTGGCCAAGGGCGAGAAGCCGGCCGCTCCCGACAAGGCGAACAACGGCACGGCCGACATCCCGGCGTACCTGCTCGACCCCATCCCGGTCACCGTCGACAAGATCGCGGACACGATCATCAAGGACGGCTTCTACAAGGCGGCCGACGTCTGCACGCCCGAACTCACGGACGCGTGTGCCAAGGCGGGCATCAAGTAGATGATCTCGGCGACGGACATATCCAAGCGGTACGGCGCGGTCCAGGCCCTCCAGGGAGTGAGCCTGGACCTCCGCCCCGGCGAGGTCGTGGCCCTGGTCGGCGACAACGGGGCGGGGAAGTCGACCCTGGTCAAGGTCATCGCGGGCGCCGTCAGCCCCGACTCGGGAGGACTCGTCATCGACGACCGGCCCGTGCACGTCGGCACCCCTCACGACGCCCAGCGACTGGGCATCTCGACCGTCTACCAGGACCTCGCCCTGTGCGAGAACCTCGACGTGGTGGCCAACCTCTTCCTCGGGTCAGAACGGCGGCGGTTGTCGATCCTCAGCCATATCCGGATGGAGCGATCCGCGCGCGACCTGCTCACCTCGCTCGACGTGCGCATCCGCGACATCCGGGTGCCGGTGGCGATGCTCTCCGGCGGCCAGCGCCAGTCCGTGGCCATCGCCCGCGCGCTGATCGGCGAGCCCCGGCTCGTCATCCTCGACGAGCCGACCGCCGCCCTGGGCGTCGAGCAGACCGCCCAGGTCCTCGACCTCATCCGGCGGCTGCGCGAGCGTGGCCTGGCGGTGCTGCTCATCTCCCACAACCTCGCCGACGTGCGCGCGGTCAGCGACCGCGTCGTGGTCCTGCGCCTGGGCCGCAACGCCGGCGAGTTCCGTACGGCCGACGCCTCTCAGGAGTCGATCGTGGCCGCGATCACCGGAGCCGCCGCATGACGAACGCCGCCACCACGGTGCGCAAGCCCTACACGCCGAAGGAGGCCGTCGAGCGGTTGCGGCACGGGGACCTCGGCGCGTGGCCGGTCGTCGGCGGGCTGATCGCGATCGCGATCGTCTTCGGGTCGCTCAACGAGCACTTCCTGTCCCCGGAGAACCTCACCAACCTGGCCCTCCAGATGGCGGCGACCGGGACGATCTCGCTCGGCATCATCATGGTGCTGCTGCTCGGCGAGATCGATCTGTCGGCGGGATCCGTCAGCGGCCTGTGCGCCGTGGTCATGGCCATCCTTTCCGAACGGATGCACTGGAACCCGCTCCTGGCGATCCTCACCGCCCTGGTGGCGGGTGCCCTCGTCGGACTGCTGCACGGGCTGATGTTCACCCGGATCCGGATGCCGTCGTTCGTGGTGACGCTGGCGGGCCTGATCGGCTGGCAGGGCCTGCTGCTCTACCTGCTGGGCTCGGGCGGCATCATCAACCTGCCCTTCGACGGATTCGTCGCGAAACTGAGCGACACGTGGTTGCCGTCCTGGCTGGCCTGGACGGTGGCCGCGGCGCTGGTGACCGTCTACGCGGCGTCGGGTCTGATCGGCCGGCGGCTGAGGATCGCCGCCGACCTGCCGGTGACCGCCACGTGGTGGCCGGTCGCCAAGGTCGGGGGCCTCGCGATCGTGCTGGCGGGATCCGTACTCGTGATGTCGGCGGACCGCGGCGTACCGCTCCTGCTGGTGATCTTCGGCGGGCTGGTGGTGGTTCTCGACCTGGTCCTGCGGCACACCGCGTTCGGCCGGTGGATGTACGCCGTGGGAGGCAACGTCGAGGCGGCCCGCCGGGCGGGCATCGGCGTGACGCGGATCCGCGTGCTGGCGTTCGTGTTGTCGTCCGTACTGGCGGCCTTCGGTGGCATCCTGGCGGCCAGTCGCCTTTCCGCCGTCAACCAGGGGTCGGGCGGCAGTGACATCCTGCTCATGGCGATCGCCGCCGCGGTCATCGGCGGCACGTCGCTGTTCGGCGGCCGCGGGCGGACGTACGCGGCGCTGCTCGGCATCCTGGTCATCCAGTCGATCACCAACGGCATGTACCTGCTGAGCGTGGACTCCTCGGTGCGGTACATGGTGACCGCCGCGGTCCTCGCCCTCGCCGTCGCGATCGACTCCCTGGCCCGGCGCGGCAGCACCACGTAAGCACGGACCACATCACATGGGCACGGAGCACACGGCCACGGAGC
This sequence comes from Microtetraspora glauca, assembly GCF_040656155.1. Taxonomy (NCBI): domain Bacteria; kingdom Bacillati; phylum Actinomycetota; class Actinomycetes; order Streptosporangiales; family Streptosporangiaceae; genus Microtetraspora; species Microtetraspora glauca. The sequence continues at coordinate 204,928 of NZ_JBFALK010000008.1, read as the reverse complement.
ACATGGGCACGGGCCACACAGCCACGTGGTCCCGCGAGCACGGGGCCACGTGACCTTTCGACGGGTGTCAGCGCTCCGGCGACCCGCCGTTGTCACGGCGGTCGAGCGCGGTCTGCAGTGCGTCGGCCGCCTCGTCGTGGACATCCTCGGCGTTGTTCCAGGGATACATGTCGTACATGATCGATCTCATTCGTGCGTACGGAACGGAATGAAACGGGACGGAATCCGATCGCGGATCCGGAGACAGGGCCGCACCGAGGGCGCGGATCGCGCGCCCATGGGCGAAGAAGGGAACTCATGACCGGCATGACGCCGCACACCGCGGCGGGTCTACCGGTCTGCCCTTGATCAGGCCCCGCCGCGGCAGATGATGAGTACGAACACCTGGCGCGCCATCTGCGTCAGATTACCCCAGAATCTCGTAGGACGACCTAGTATCTCAATATTCGAGACAAGAGCCGTGGTTCTCCGCAGCACGCGAGGCAACGAGTCGCCTCTAATTGCGCCCCGAGCCCGCGCGCGTGGGAGCGAGGCACGAGCGACCCCGAGCGAGGAGGGCACGAGTCGCCTCAAAGGCGCCCCGAGCCCGCCGAGCGGAGCGAGCGCCAATAAACACAGCAGGCCCGCTCCACTGGTGTGGAGCGGGCCTCTTCGACGTGTGATCGTGCGGTCGGATCAGTCCTCGAGGTCGACCGTGCGGCCGCTGTCGGCGCCGATCTCGTTCATGATCTGCTCGACGACGTCGGCCGGGATGGCCGAGTCGACGGTCAGCGCGGTCAGGGCCTTCCCGCCCTTCTCACCACGGGCGACCTGCATGGAGGCGATGTTGACGCCGTGCTCGCCGAGCACCCGGCCCACGATGCCGACGATGCCGGGGCGGTCGGCGTAGGTGAAGAAGGCCAGGTGGTCGGTGGGCTCGATCTCCATGGCGAAGCCGTTGACCTCGACGATCTTCGTGATCTGCCGGGGGCCGGACAGCGTACCGGAGACCGAGACGGTGCGGCCGTCGGCGAGCACGCCGCGCACGGTGATGACGTTGCGCCAGTCGGGGCTCTCGCCGCTGGTGACCAGTTCGACCACGGTGCCGCGGTCCTTCGCGAGCAGCGGGGCGTTGACGTAGGTCACCGTGTCCTCGACGACATCGGCGAAGACGCCCTTGAGCGCGGCCAGTTCGAGCACGCGCACGTCCTGTCCCGCGATCTCGCCGCGCACTTCGACGTCGAGCTTGGTGGCGACCTCGCCGGCGAGCGCGGTGAAGATGCGGCCGAGCTTCTCGGTGAGCGGCAGGCCCGGCTTGACGTCCTCGGCGACGGCGCCGCCCTGGACGTTGACGGCGTCGGGCACGAACTCGCCGGCCAGGGCCAGCTTGACGCTGCGCGCGACCTGGGTGCCGGCCTTCTCCTGCGCCTCGTGCGTGGACGCGCCGAGGTGCGGGGTGACGACGACCTGGTCGAACTCGAACAGCGGGCTGTCCGTGCACGGCTCCTTGGCGAAGACGTCGATGCCGGCGCCCGCGACGCGGCCCTCCTTGAGCGCGGAGTACAGCGCGTTCTCGTCGATGATGCCGCCGCGCGCGACGTTGATCAGCCGGACCGACGGCTTGACCATGTGGAGCTCGCGGTCGCCGATGAGACCGACGGTCTCCTTCGACTTGGGCAGGTGCACGGTGATGAAGTCGGACTGCTGGAGCACCTCCTCCAGCGACGCCAGCTTGACGCCCATCTGGGCGGCGCGGGCCGGCTGGAGGTAGGGGTCGTAGGCGATCAGCTCGACGCCGAACGGCTGCAGGCGCTGGGCGACCAGCTGGCCGATCTTGCCGAGGCCGAGGATGCCGACGACCTTCTCGTCGAGTTCGACACCGGTGTACTTGGAGCGCTTCCACTCGCCGCCCTTGAGGGCGCTGTGGCCCTGGGCGACGTTGCGGGCGCTGGCCAGGATCAGCGCGACCGTGTGCTCGGCGGCGCTGGTGATGTTGGACGTCGGAGCGTTGACGACCATGACACCGGCCTTGGTGGCCGCCTCGACGTCGACGTTGTCCAGGCCGACCCCGGCGCGGGCCACCACGCGCAACTTCGGCGCGTGCGCGATGGCCTCGGCGTCCACCTGGGTGGCGCTGCGGACGATCAGCGCGTCCACGTCGGCGAGCGCGGGCAGCAGCTGGGATCGGTCGGCGCCGTCGGTGTGACGGACCTCGAAGTCCGCGCCGAGCACGGCCAGACCGGCATCGGACAGCTCCTCTGCGACAAGGACGACGGGCTTGTTCACTGGCGATCCTTAGGAAAGTGCGGCTGCACGGACACGCGTGAGTCTATCCGGGCCTTGTGAAAGCTCTCACGAGCGACCGGTATGCGAGACGTACGGGTCCCTGGAGATCATCACGAATCGTGAGATTCACTCACATGTTCGCTAACTGATGGCTTTACCCAAGATGGACCGGTCCCATCCAGAGAGGCTCTATCTTGGTATTGATCGCACACATTCTTCACGATTAGCCTGATAAGCCATGGTTCGCTACCTATCGTTCAGCCTATGAGCATCGGGAACCCTTCTCTCGGCGACGTGCTCGCGCAGCACGGTGGCCCGCAACGCCTGCTCGCGGCTCTCGCCGAATGGGGAATCCTGGTGGCCGTCCGGCCTGACCGTTCCGTCGTGCTCGGCACGACGCAGAGCGGCGAGCGCGTGCTGCTCGGTTACACCGCCCCGGCGACCTACGCCCGTCACCGGGGCAGCCACTCCCTGTCGGCCTGCGACGCCGAGACCATTCTCGACATCCAGCGCGTCACCGGCGTCCGGGAGATCGTGATCGACGCGGCCGGCCCCGCGGCCGCCGCCGTACCGATCGAGGATCTCCAGCGGTATCTCACGTCGGCACGGAGCGGCGCCTCCGCCGCCCTGTCGGCGCCGAGGTCCGCACCGGCGCCCACGGCGTACGCCACGGGAGCGATGGCCACCGTCGCGCGGGCGCAGGTGACGCAGGCGCCCCCCGCACCGGTACGTACTCCCTCCCCGCCCCCCACTCCCTCTCCCGGCCCCCTCTCACCGTCCTGGATTCCGGCGCCGCGGCAGCATCTGTCCGGCGCGATGCAGGTGGTCGATCCCGGGTACCGCAGGACACATCACCCGATCCTGCCCGCATTGCGGGTCGCGATCGCGGAGATCCTGCGCGACCTGCCGCTCGTCCACCACGTGTGGATCTCGGAGGCCCGGACGGTCTCCGGCTCGTCCGGCATCATGCTGCACGTCAAGGTGCACACGTCGGCGGCCGAGGACATCGTGCGGGACATCCATCGCGGGGTCCGCGCCCGGCTGCCGCAACTCGCGGCCAGCGAGGCGCCGGTCCTCATGGCGCGGGTGGCCGACGCCCACACGGAACGCCGGATGATCGAGATCGGAGCGCACGTGGTCTGCGCGGACGTCCGCGGTTAGTGGCCTGTCACGCGACCTTCACCGGGTAGCCGGTCCCGCTTCCGACGGGTCCGGCACGCGCTGTGTCTTGGCGATGAGGTGCGGGCCGGTCGACGTTGGGCGATCGGTCCTCGCCCGGGATCCCGAGGAGGCATGACGGCCGCCGCGCGGGCGGTCGCTGTCAGCGCCATGTCGTCGCGCCCGCAGATCGATGGCGTTGGCTGCCGAGGTCGCACGAGGACCACACAGGTCAGCGAATGAGACTGAACGGGCCCACCAGGCATGTTTCATCCGACCACGGCAAGGGAAAATGCCCACCCTGCGAGGCCATCAAGAGCTTGCGGCCGGTCGTTGAAGGCGGGCAGGTGGCCGCCGACGCCACAGTGGCGGTGAAACGGCGCCGCACTGTTATCGATGTGGGGGTTCATCTTGGCGGCTCTGTCCCTGCCGCTGGCGTTGAAGATCATCGTTGTGGATCCCGGCTGACGGCGGCCGGCCATGGACAGCTTCGGCGACGCCCTGATCGGTGACTGGCACCATGCCGCCTATGCCGCGGTCAAAGGGCTGGCGTTGTTCCTGACCGCCGCGGTGGCCTTCCGGCTCACCGAGCGCCGCACCATGGCGGAGTTCGCCCCGTTCGACTGGGTCGCCGCCGTCGCGGTCGGTGCCCTCGTGGGACGTACCGCCACCGCGTCCGATGCCTCATGGCTGACCGGGACCGCGGCGTTGCTGGCCATCCTCGCCGGCCATGCGGCCATCACCAGGCTGCGGTTTCTCCCGGTCATCCGTCGGCTCGTCGACCCGCCACTGCGGATCCTCATCCGGGACGGGCACGTCAACCAGGGGAACCTGCGCCGTTGCGGGCTCACCGAAGCCGACCTCGACGCCGTGCTACGCCAGCACGGGCACCACAGCACGGCCGGCATCCACCTCGCCATCTTCGAAGCCAAAGGCGCCGTTTCCGTCCTGCCGCACCAACCGGCCGAACCGCCCCCGACCACCGCTACAGGGTGATCCGCGACGACCACGCCGCAGCGACCGCTGAGGCGGCCGGTCCCCGTGAGAAGCTCGACGCCGCCGAAGCGGAGACACCGCGCCGCCCGGGCCGATCGGACGGCGAAGGACGTGGCCACCTCCTTGCCGTGAAGATGGCGGCACCGCGCCCCCGATCCCGACGGACCTCTGCCCGCACCGCCTGAACCTGGCCCGACAACACGGTGCCCGAGTCGGCAGCTACGGGCGGACAACCGGCACCAAAGCATGCGTCCTTGCCCGTGGCTTTCCGCGCCCTCGCCCGAGGCGATGAAAGACTGACGCGAGGCACGCTGGTCGCGTGGCAGGGCGACCTGCGCCAACGGGGGGTGCCATGGCCGACGGTAACGACGTCTTCGACGTGATCGTGATAGGTGCCGGACCGGTCGGGGAGACCGTCGCCGGCCGCGCCGTACGGGGTGGTCTGACGGCGGCCGTCGTCGAGGAGCGCTTGGCGGGCGGTGAGTGCGCCTACTACGCGTGCATCCCGAGCAAGGCGCTCCTGCGGCCCGTGGATCTGGCGGCCGAGGTGAGCCGGATGCCGGGGCTGGAGCTGCGCGGCCCGATCGACGCCGCCGCGGTGCTGGCCCGCCGCGACGAGACCGTGTCCCACCTCGACGACGGCGGCCAGGTGAGCTGGATCGAGAACGTCCCGGCGACGTTCGTCCGGGGCCGGGGACGCCTGGCCGGGCCTCTGCTGGCCGAGGTGACGACACCGGACGGCGGCACCCGGACGCTGCGGGCCCGGCACGCCGTCGTCATCGCGACAGGCAGCGATCCCGCGGTTCCCGACGTGCCCGGGCTGCGGGAGGCGCGCCCGTGGACGAACCGGGAGGCGACCAGCGTCCAGCAGGTGCCGAAGCGACTCGTCGTGATCGGCGCCGGGCCCGTCGCCTGCGAGATGTCCCAGGCGCTGCACGCCCTCGGCGCCCAGGAGACGACCATGCTCGTACGCGGCGACCGCCTGCTCGCCCGGACCGAGCCGTTCGCCGGCGAGTTGCTGGCGAAGTCGTTCCAGCAGTCGGGCATCGACGTGCGCTTCGGCCGCTCGCCCGTACGTGTCGAGCGCCCGATCCCGGGCGGCCCGGTGACCGTCCACATCGACGACGGCACACGGATCGAGGCCGACGAGATCCTCGTCGGCACCGGCCGCCGGGCGGCCGTCGGCGACATCGGCCTGGAGACGGTCGGTCTGCAGGCGCACGGACCGATCGAGGTGGACGCGAGCATGCGGGCGACGAGCGTCCCCGACGGCTGGCTCTACGCCGTCGGCGACGTCAACGGGCGCAACCTGCTCACCCACATGGGTAAGTACCAGGCCCGGGTGTGCGGCGACGTGATCGCCGCCCGCGCCAAGGGCCTCCCCGACGACCTGCCGGCGCTCCGCGACACCGCCGACGACCGGGGCGCCCCTCAGGTCATCTTCACCGACCCGCAGGTCTGCGTGGTCGGGCGCACGGAGTCCCAGGCCCGCGCCGACGGTTTCGCGGTACGCGCCGTGGAGTACGACATGGGCGCGGTCGCCGGCGCGTTCCTCCAGGCCGACGGCTACACCGGCCGGGCGAAGGCGGTCGTCGACGAGGACCGCCGCGTGCTGCTCGGCGTCACCTTCGCCGGCCCCGCGGTGGTCGATCTCCTCCACGGGGCCACCGTCGCGGTGACCGCCGAGGTCCCCCTCGACCGGTTGTGGCACGCCGTTCCGGCGTTCCCGACCGTGAGCGAGATCTGGCTCTATCTCCTGGAGGAGTGCGGCCTGTGACGTTCGCCGTGGTGCGCCCGGTACGCGTTCGCTGTGCATCCGCTGTGAATTCGCCGCGCGTCGCCGGTGTCCGGTGCCGCGGGCGCGTTCTCGCGGTTGACGAGACCGTTTACCGGATGGGCCTCACCTGAGGCGTCATCGTGTCCGGCTCGTGTCTTCCGGCCAGGCGCTTGCTCGGCTTGAATGTCGCCCATGGTCTCCCCGGCGGCGACGCCCTCCCCCCTGACCGTGTCCCGTGGCGTTCGGCTCGGCTATGCCGTCGGGTCGTTCTGCACCGCCAACTTCTCCGCGATCCCCGGCCTGCTGCTGCTGATCTACATGACCGACGTACTGGCGGTCCCCCCGCTGCTCGCGGGCGTCATCGTCTTCCTGCCCAAGGCCTGGGACCTGGTCATCAACACCCTCGTCGGCCAGTGGTCGGACCGTACGGTGTCGCGCTGGGGTCCGCGCCGGCCGTGGATGCTGGCCGGGTCGATCATCCTGCCCCTGTCCTTCGGGCTGATGTTCATCGGGCCGCCGCTGACGGGCACCTCCGCCGCGATCTTCGTTGGGGTGACGTTCCTGGTGGCCGCCACCGGATACGCGCTGTACGAGGTGCCGTACAAGGCGATGCCGGCCGAGATGACCACCGACTACCACGAGCGGACGTCGCTGCTGCAGTGGCGGATGGTATTCGTCGCGATCGCGATCGCGATGAGCGGGATCCTCGCGCCCGCCCTCGCGGGGAAGTCGATCGAGGGGTACCGGCTGATGGGCCTGATCTTCGCGGTCGTCCTGCTGGTCTCCATGTTCGGCTCCTTCTTCGGCACCGCGCGCGCCCCGTTCACCGGGCCGCAGGAGGCCGAGGGGACGCTGCGCGGCCAGCTCGCCGCCGCGCGCACGTCGAAGCCGTTCCTGTGGCTGCTCGCCCTCTGCAGCGCGCAGACTCTCGCCGCGGGCGTGATGCTCGCGGGCGCCCCCTACTTCGCCGCGTACACGCTGGGTGACACCGGCGCCACCAGCACGCTGTTCGCCGCGCTCGTCGGGCCGATGCTGGTCACGATGCCGCTGTGGGTGTGGCTGGCCCGCAGGCTGGACAAGCGCGGCGCCATGATCCTCTCCGGCACGCTGTTCACCGTCGGCGCCCTGCTCGCCGTCGCCACTCCCTGGCTGGGCTCGCTGTACGCGCACCTGTGCGTGGTGGTCGTCGGCGTGGGCTACGCGGGGCTCCAGCTCCTGGGGTTCTCCATGCTCGCCGACGTCATCGCCTACGACGGCGCGGTCAGCGGCAAGCGCCGTGGCGGCGTCTTCACCGGGTTGTGGACGGCGGTCGAGAGCGCGGTGCAGGCGTTCGGCGTGACGATCTACGGCGCGGTGCTCACCGTCGGCGGCTTCCTCTCCTCCGATCCGGCGAACCCGGTCACCCAGCCGGACAGCGCGTACACCGCGGTCATCGTGGGCCTGACGATCGTCCCGGCGCTGATCGCCCTGGCCGGCGTGCTGATGACGCTCAAGTACGACCTGACCGCGGAGCGCATGGCGGGCGCGACCGCCCCCGCGACCACCTGATCCCGGCGACCGACGACCAGGTTCGGCACCGAGATCGTCCGATCCATCCCGTCCGGTGGCCGTGCGTGACGGGTCGATTACTGGCATCCTCTACGGGACCAACGTGACCAGTAACGCCGAGCCATACGGAAACCACGGTGCACAACAAGGATCGTTCAAATCTCGTCCGTCAGGCCGTCTACGCCATCCAGCACCCGGGCAGGGTCCCGCGCCATGTCCGCCGGCTGGCGAGGGACACCTGGCTGCGCCTGCGCAGTCCCGACCACACGAGCTACTACCGGGCCGTGATGCGGTCGGACACCGCGCGCAGTCCGTACTCGGCGGTGGGCAGCAAGTCGCGCGAGCGCTGGATCAAGATGGGGCGGACGCAGTTCGACTACCTGCTCAAGCACGGTCTGCGGCCCGAGCACCGCGTCCTGGAGATCGGCTGCGGCAACCTGCGCGCCGGCCGGTTGCTCATCGACTATCTGGACACGGGCCACTACTTCGGCATCGACATCTCACCCGACATCCTCATCGCGGCGCAGAACACGATCGTCGACTACGGCCTGCGGGAGAAGCTGCCCAATCTCACGCCGGTCAGGGACCTGAAGTTCGCCTTCCTGCCGGACCGGCACTTCGACGTGGTGCACGCGCACAGCGTGTTCTCCCACTCGCCGCTGCACGTGATCGAGGAGTGCTTCACCCACGTGGGCCGCGTCCTGGCGCCCGACGGCTGGTTCGACTTCACCTTCGACCGCACGGAGGGCAAGGAGCACCAGGTGCTCCGCGAGGACTTCTACTACCACACCGAGACGCTGGTCGACCTGGCCGGACGGCACGGGCTCGTGGCGACCTTCATGGAGGACTGGGAGAGGCTTCCTCCCAAGCAGTCCAAGATCCGCGTCACGCTGCCCGGCCGGAACGGCCACGCCTGATCGCGTACGCGCTGAGCCCGTCGGAGCCGGTGGACGCCAGTCGAGACGGGGCGAGGGCACAGCGCGAACACACCGGCCCAGATGTTCACTTGCCCCCCAACCGTGTGCCGTATGTTCCCCGGTGGTTGGCGGGCAAGTAGCGACATGCCAGGACTTATGCCACCCGGCGCGAAAGCCTTACCCGCGTACGGGTGAACAGCCCGGCCACGAGGGCGGCCGCCAGTGGCAGCCCCACAGCCCCAGCCACGAGCGTCAGCCAGGGGATGGCGATCGCGATCTCCGGGGATGGCAGGCGATACCCGTTGAGCGCCGTGTCGGGAGGCAGGTGATGGAACTGGATGACGGCCCGCATGGCGAGAGCGGCACCGGGCGGCAGGCCGGCGAGCAGGCCCACCGGCACGCCGAGACCGGCGATGAGGGCCGCCTGCCCCGCGACCACCGCCCGGCGGGTCCGGGGCGGCGCCCCCGTCGCGGAAAGCGTGTCCAGATCCCTACGCGAGTCCGCGGCAGCGAGAGCCGTCGCGGTGAAGGTCGCACCGAACACGATCACTGCCGTCGCGATCACGAACACCAGCAGTCGCTGCCCGATCTCCACGCGCGGGCCACGCTCCACCGTGACCGCCACCCTCGACGTCACCGCCCGCACGGGAGCGCTCAGTCGTTGCTCCTCCGCCGGGCTGAGCCGCTTGATCCGGGGATCGACGAGGAGATGGGAGAGCTTCACCGCGTACCCGCGCGACGTGAACGCGGACGCCGGAGCCACCCCCGCGACCTCCGTGGGACCGTCGACCTTCACGATCGTCGCGGGCAGGGACATCCGGACCGATCCCGCGTCCGGGCTCATGTTCCTGGAGAACAGGTGGAGCCGGACCTCGTCGTTCCGGACCGCCGCGGGGTTGAACACGATGGCCCGGCCCGCGGCCAGGGCCGCCTCCGCCGCCGGGTCCGTACGACCCAGGACATAGCGCAAAAGGTCCGGGCCGCCCAATGGCAGCTCATCCAACGAGCCCTTCGACACATGGCATTCGTAACACCCCCGGTCCGTCAGCTGCACGGACAACGATTCCCCCTTCTCGTCGACGGGACGGAGGGCCTCGACCAGCGGCACCCCCGGCAACGTCTTCGCCACGATGGGCCGAATCGCGCGCCACGACTCCTCGGTGACATCGGCGCCGTAGACGGCGGTCGTGCCCGGTGCGAACGAGTATCGATAGGTCTGCTCCCACCGGACGACGTCACTGGCCACCACGACGGAGACCATGCTGAACGCGGCGGTGGCGGCCATGACCGCCACGACGGCGGGAGCCGTACGTCCCCGGTTGCGGGCACCGTCGCGGACGGCCAGCCGGAACGGCAGCGGAAGACGCCGTGCCAGCGGACCGATCCGGCTGATCACCCAGGGCGTGACGAGCACGAGGCCGAGCTGGCCGAGCAGCGCCCCGGCGAGGATGGCGTTCTCCCCGTTCCAGACGCCGTACGTAAGGGCGGCGAGGCCCGCCACGACGAGGATCGCCCCCAGCAGGGGCCGCCCGGCACGGTCACGACGCGTGTCGCGCCGGTCGGCCAGGGCCGCGGCCACGTCCCAGCGAGCCGCCTGTACGGCGGGCACGACGGCGGCGGCCAGCCCGCTCAGCGTGCCGAGCGCGACGACCAGGGCGACCTGGCCGAGGGGCACCTCGAACGGCCCCAGCTCTCCATCGGGCCACTGACCGAGAACGGTGACGACGACGCGGGCGACGCCCACACCCAGGACCGCACCGAGTACGGAGGCGCCCGTCCCCAGGACCAGGCCGTCAGAGATCACCATGAGTTTCAGCTGGCGGGCCGAACCGCCCTGGGCAGCGATCAGGGCCAGCTCCCTGCGTCGCCGCCGGAGCCCCACCGCGAAGGCCGGACCGGCGAGCAGGACGACCTCGATCACCATGATCGCCGTGACCAGCGTCACCGTCTGCACGGCGTTCCACCTGACGCCGGGCTCCTCCACCGCGTCGACCAGCCCGTCACCGATCGGCGGCGGATCGTCGAGAACGGCTCTGGACAGCACGCTGAGCCCCTTCTGGTTCATCTGGAGCACCCGGTCCCAGGTGAAAGGCTCCCGTGACTCGACGAGCCAGCCGCGTTCGAGATCAGGATTCCCGCGGACCGGCACCGTCCCAGGAAGGGCGATGATCTGGCGGACGCCATGCCCGACCGAGGCCGGAAGGTCAGCCACGACACCGACGACGCGCTTCGCGACGCCGTTCCTGGTGACGCGCAGCGTGCTCCCCACCGCCGCTCCGATCCGGTCGCTCACCGCCACCTCGTCGTCCGCCTGCGGAAACCTGCCGACGAGCAGGTGGAACATGCCCCGCGTGATGGGATCGCGCGCGTCCACCTCGCGGACCACCGCGCCCCTGTAGCCGTCGCGCTCCTGGTACTCCTCGCTCACCTGGCGGGACGGGATCACGCGGGCACCTGGGCCGAGCACGGCCTCGATCTCGGCTTCCGTCATCGGAGGCCGTTCATCGGGCCCGGCGAGGCCGGGCTCGGTGATGTTGAGCCCGGTGAACCATGAGGATCGCGTGGGGCTCTGCCTGATGGGACCGGCCACCCCGGTGTCGGTCACCAACGCGGCGGCGGAGCCCAGATCCCAGCCGGTCCGCTCACGCGGATCGAGGTCACCGGTCGCCGTGTACGTACTGGCGACGGTGAAGGCGAGCACGGGCAGGCCGATCATGATCATGATGAGCAGGCTGCGGCCTTTCGCCCGCCAGGCGTCGCGGCGGGCGATACGTAACGCGGCGCGAAGCGCGCTCATCGGGCGCTCACCAGGCCCGCCGCCGCGGAGTCGACGATCTCTCCGTCCTTCAGGAACACCACCCGGTCGGCCCAGGCGGCGTACCTGGGCTCGTGGGTGACGACGAGGACGGCCGCGCCGGCGTCCGCCTTCGCGCGCAGAAGCCGCAGGATCTCGTCCCCCACGAGGGTGTCGACCGCCCCGGTCGGCTCGTCGGCGAGGAGCAGCCGCCGCTCCCCCACAAGCGCCCTGGCGATGGCCACCCGCTGGCGCTGGCCGCCGGACATCTCGTCCGGGAAACGGTCCGCCAAATCGCCCGCGCCGACCTCGCCGAGCACGGCACGGGCCTCCTCGCGCGCCCTCGCCGTACGGACTCCGTCCAGTTCGCGGGGAAGCATGACGTTCTCCGCGGCGGTCAGCGACGGGATGAGGTTGAGGTCCTGGAACACGTAGCCCACGTTCCGCCTGCGCAGCGCGGCCAGCCCGGCGGCCGACAACCCTCCGAGCTCGACGCCTTCGACCTGGATGTGTCCCGATGACGGCCGGTCGAGGCCGCCGGCGAGGTTGAGAAGGGTGGATTTGCCCGATCCGGATGGTCCCATCACCGCGACCAGCTCTCCGGCGGCGACGTCGAGGCTCACCCCTTTCAGCGCGTGCACGGCGCCGGCGCCGTCGCCGTGCAGGCGGGTCACCTCGACGAGCCGCGCCACGGGGGCTGCGGCCGTGCCCGGATCGGGATCTGGATCGCGTGTTGTCACATGCCCTCCTTGGGGGATGCGGCGAGGACGGCTTCGCAGTGCGCGAGCCAGCGTTGCTCCGCCTCGGCCTGGAAGATCATGGAATCGAGGACGAGCCGCTGGGCGGCGCCCGCGCCGCGCTTGGCCCGCGTGAGCTCCTGCAGGGTCCGCATGGTCGCGGAACGCTGGGCCTGCACGACCCGCGCCACGTCGACGCCCGGGGCGGTGATGGCCATGGCGAGCTTGATGACCAGCTCGTCACGGGGCCGGTCGGCCTGGGCCACCGGTGTGGCGAACCACCGATCGAGCTCGGCCCGCCCCTTCTCGGTGATGGCGTAGACCATGCGGCCCTGTTCGTCCTGCTCACCGGGGGCGACCAGCCCGTCCCGTTCCATGCGCGACAGCGTCGTGTAGACCTGGCCGATGTTGAGCGGCCAGGTCGCCCCTGTGGACGCTTCGAACTCCGCGCGTAGCTGGTACCCGTACCGAGGGCCCTGGGTGAGCAATGCCAGCAGGCCGTGCCGGATCGTCATGAATACTGAGTATGCATACTCAGTATGCTCTCGGCAACCTCGACTTTCCGGCCACGGACGGGACCGATCCACATCGCCATGACCAGCGAAAATCGGACCAAAGTGACTAGCTTCGCGCTAGGTCAGATACCAAAGAAAACATCCATTTACTGGGCATAGCGCCATCAAGGGCGTCCATAATGCTGACTCCATCCAGCTCGTTACCCCCAACACTGGAGGATTCGTGCGCACAACCGCTCTGACCATCCTTGGTCTCGGAAGCGCGGTGGCGATCGTCATGCCCGCCGTTCCCGCGAACGCAGCGACCACGCAGGCCGCCGCTCAGGCCGCCACGCAGGCCAGGTGCCGCGTCGTCGCGGCGAAGCCGCAGGTCACGCAGAGCAGGCAGATCCGCGCGGTGGCGACGCGGACCGGCTGCGCCGAGCGGGCCCGCGTCCGCGTCCGGATCGTCAGGGTGCTGCCCGGACCGGACCGGATCGTGAAGAGCGGCTCCACCATCGTGCGCAACGGCAGGATCGCCACGAGCCTCAGCTGCGTGCCGGGCACGTTCTTCACCACCGTCGCGGACACCCACGGGCACATCTCAAAATCCACGAAGGTCCGCCTGACCTGCGCGACCACCGACCCGGACGGTTCCGGCGGCACCGGTTCCGGCGGTTCGAGCTCCGGCGGTTCGAGCTCCGGCGGTTCGAGCGTGGGCACCGAGCTCGAGAACGAGGTCGTACGGTTGACCAACGCCGAGCGGGCGAAGGCGGGCTGCGGCGCCCTCACACATGACGCCAAGCTGCGTGCCGCGGCCTTCGGACACTCGGCCGACATGTCCGCCAAGGGATACTTCAGCCACACCTCCCAGGACGGTCGCAGCTTCAGCGACCGCATCAAGGCGACCGGGTTCTCCTTCACCGCCGCGGCGGAGAACATCGCCAAGGGCTATCCGACCGCGGCGGCCGTGGTGAAGGGGTGGATGGACAGCCCCGGACACCGGCAGAACATGCTGAACTGCGCCTACACGCACATCGGCGTCGGCCACGCCGCGGCGGGCGGGCCGTACTGGACCCAGGACTTCGCCAGGGGCTGACAGGTTCGAGTAATCCCAAACAGCGAGGAATGTGCCGGTCGGCTGGACACCCCATGTTTCCCCGGCGGATACTCCTGACATGAGCTCGACGCACCCTCCGGTTCGCGCATCCGACGGGGACCGCGAGCGCGCGCTCAGCGAGCTCCGCGACCGCGCCGCCGAGGGGCGGCTCTCCATGGAGACCTTCGTCGGGCGCGTCGACATGGCGCTGCGCGCGCGCAGCACGGGCGAGCTCGACGATCTCATCTCCGACCTGCCGCATCGCGGGCGCTGGCGCCGGCGCATCACCGAGGCCGTCTCCTCGGTGTCGGACCTCACCACCAGGATCGAGGCCGCCTGGCGCCGTCCCCGGCTGCCCCGGCTGGCCCTCCCCGCCGACAGCCGGATTCGTTACGTCGTCGGCCGCGGCTCCGCCTGCGACCTGGTGTTGTCGGACGTGACGGTCTCCCGCGTGCACGCCGAGCTGCGCCGCGAGGAGGAGTCGTGGCTCCTGGTCGATCTGGGATCGCTCAACGGCACCCGGCTGAACGGCTGGCGGCTGGTCGGATCGGCGCGGGTGCGTCCGGGTGACGAGATCGCCTTCGGCGACTGCGTGTTCCTGGTGACCAGCCCCGCCTGACGCCCGCCCGACGCTCAGCCCGACCCACAGGTCCCGACGAACGTCCGGGACGCGTGCGTCCGCCCGGCAGCCTCCATATACGCATATTTCCGTATTGATGCCAGTGCGATGGTTCCTCATGATCGCGGAAAGCCCACTCATGCTGGAGCGACTGTGCGCTTATCACGACGAACCTCGATCATGCTGGCCTCCGCGGTGCTGATCACCGGGGTCGCGGGCTCGGGAATCCCCGCCCACGCGCTCGACCCCGCCCCCGGCGTCAGCGACCTGATCCACGACATCGACCAGATCCTCAGCGACTCCCGGCTCACGATGGCGCGTGCGGGCGTGGTCGTGCGCAACGCCACCACCGGCGAGGAGCTGTACACCCTCGACTCGGGCAAGCTGTTCGCCCCCGCCTCCAACACCAAGCTGCTCACCTCCGCCGCCGCGATGGAGACGCTGGGCGCGGACTACCGGTTCAGCACGGAGGTGCTCTCCAAGGGAAGGGACCTCTACCTCAGGGGCACCGGCGACCCGACCATGCTCGCCGCCGACTACGACGCGCTCGCCGCCAAGGTGGCCGCGTCCGGCGTCAAGGTCGTCACCGGGCGGCTGGTCGTCGACGACACCTGGTTCGACGACGTACGGCTCGGCACTGACTGGACGTGGGACGACGAGCCGTACTACTACGCGGGCCAGATCTCCGCGCTGACGGCCTCGCCCGACACCGACTACGACGCGGGCTCGGTCGTCGTGTCGGTCGCGCCCGGCGACGGGCCGGGCAAGCCGGCCAAGGTGACGACGACCCCCGACACCGACTACGTGAAGATCGTCAACAAGGCGGTGACCGGAGACGACACCGACGTGCTGGTCGAGCGGCAGCACGGCGGGAACACCGTCGTGATCACCGGGACCGTGGCCGAGCAGTACGACGAGTGGGTGGCGGTGTGGGAGCCGTCCCTCTACGCGGCCTCCCTCTTCCGTAAGGGGCTGGCCGCCCACGGCGTACGCGTCATCGGCTCGACCGTCCGCGAGGCCACCCCCTCCGGGGCGAAGACGCTGGCCACCCGCGAGTCCATGCCGCTCAGCCAGCTGCTGACCCCGTTCATGAAGCTGAGCAACAACATGCACGCCGAGATCCTCACCAAGGCGATGGGCCGAAAGGTCTCCGGCGAGGGCACCTGGTCCGCCGGGCTCGCGGTGACCACGGCCTTCGCCAGGGCGAACGGCGTGGGGACGCTGAGACTCCGTGACGGCTCCGGCCTGTCCAGGGTGGACGGGCTCACGCCGTCGGGCATCACGTCACTGCTCATCGCCGCGAAGGGCAAGCCGTGGTTCCCGGCCTGGTACGACTCGCTGCCCATCGCCGGGCAGGCGGACCGGCTCGTCGGCGGCACCCTGCGCAGCCGCATGCGCGGCACCCCGGCCGCCGGGAACGTGCACGCCAAGACCGGTTCGCTGACCAGTGTCACCGCGCTGTCGGGCTACGTGACGAGCGCGGACGGCGAACCGCTGGTCTTCTCGATCCTGACCAACGGCTACCTCTCCGGAGCCCCCAGGGATCTGGAGGACCGGATCGCGGTCAGGCTCGCCCAGTTCACCCGCTCCGCCCCGGTGGACGCGGCGGCCGGGACGCTCCGTGCCGAGACACCGGCCGAGACGCCGCAGGGTGACGACCTCGAATGCTCCTGGCGCAAACCGGTGGAGTGCTGAACCACTCGGGACGCGTACGGCCTCGCCCGGCCCGATGAGACGCGGACAGTGCCGCTGAGCCGCGCGGGAGGCTGATGGCCGGCCCGGCCGTAGGAGAACGCGAATCGGCGCCGTCCCCGTCGACGGGGGCGGCGCCGATTCGCGATCGGAACTACTGGGACTTGAGCCAGCTCATCATCGGACGGAGCTTGGCACCGGTCTGCTCGATCGGGTGGCCGGCGAGCTCCTCGCGGTACTTGTTGAAGTTGCCCTGGCCCGAGTCGAACTCCTCGACCAGCTCGCGGGCGAAGCGGCCGTCCTGGATCTCGTCCAGGATGCGGCGCATCTCCTTCTTGGTCTCCGCGTTGACGACGCGCGGGCCGCGGCTGTAGCCGCCGTACTCGGCGGTGTCGGACACCGACCAGTACATCTTGGAGATGCCGCCCTCGTACATGAGGTCGACGATCAGCTTCATCTCGTGCAGGCACTCGAAGTACGCGACCTCGGGCTGGTAGCCCGCCTCGATCAGGGTCTCGAAGCCCGCCTTGATCAGCTCGGAGACGCCACCGCAGAGGACGGCCTGCTCGCCGAACAGGTCGGTCTCGGTCTCCTCGGTGAAGGTCGTCTTCAGCGCGCCGGCGCGGGTGCCGCCGATGCCCTTGGCGTACGACAGGACGAGCGGCCAGGCGTTGCCGGTCGCGTCCTTCTCGACGGCGACGAGGCAGGGCACGCCGCGGCCGGCCGAGAACTGGCGGCGGACCAGGTGGCCCGGACCCTTCGGGGCGACCATGGCGACGTCCACACCCTCCGGGGCCTCGATGAGGCCGTACCGGATGTTGAGGCCGTGGCCGAAGAACAGGGCGTCACCCGCGACGAGGTTCGGCGCCACGTGCTCGGTGTAGAGGTGACGCTGGATGTGGTCCGGCGCCAGGATCATGGTGAGATCGGCCTCTTCGACGGCCTCCGACGGCGAGAGCACGCGCAGCCCGTCGGCCTCGGCCTTCTCCCGGCTCTTGGAGCCCTCGGGCAGACCGACGCGCACGTCCACACCGGAGTCGCGCAGGCTCAGCGCGTGGGCGTGGCCCTGGCTGCCGTAGCCGAGCACGGCCACGTGCCGTCCCTGGATGATCGACAGGTCGGCGTCGTCATCGTAGAAGATCTCAGTCACTTGCTTGCCTTTCAGTGATTTATTCGGCTACGCGGTGCGGTCCAGCGCACGAAGCGAGCGATCGGTGATGGAGCGGGCACCGCGGCCGATGGCCACCATGCCGGACTGCACGAGCTCCTTGATGCCGTAGGGCTCCAGAACCCGCACGAACGCCTCCAGCTTGTCCACCGTTCCGGTGACCTCGATGGTCACCGCGTCCGGTACCACGTCGACGCACCGCGCGCGGAACAGGTTGACCAGTTCGAGGACGTGCGACCTGCTGTCCGCGTCCGCCCTCACCTTGATCAGCATCAGCTCGCGCTGCACCGACTGGGCGGTGTCCAGCTCCACGATCTTGAGGACGTTCACCAGCTTGTTGAGCTGCTTGGTGACCTGCTCCAGCGGGAGTTCTTCCACGCTGACCACGATGGTCATCCGGGAGATGTCGTCGTGCTCTGTGGGCCCGACGGCCAGCGAGTCGATGTTGAAGCCTCGCCGGGAGAACAGGCTGGCGACCCTGGCCAGCACACCGGGCTTGTTCTCGACCAGCACCGACAGCGTGTGCCTGCTCATCAGTCCTCGTTCTCCCACTTCGGCGCCATGTCTCGGGCGTACTTGATGTCGTCGTTGCTGGTGCCGGCGGCGACCATCGGCCAGACCATCGCGTCCTGATGGACGACGAAGTCGACCACCACGGGAACATCGTTGATCTCCATGGCCTTGCGGATCGTGGCGTCGACGTCCTCCGGTCGTTCGCAGCGCAGACCAACACAACCGTACGCCTCGGCCAGCTTGACGAAGTCCGGGATCCTCCGGACCGTCTGCAGGTTCGTGTTGGAGTACCGCTGGTTGTAGAACAGCGTCTGCCACTGGCGAACCATGCCGAGATTACCGTTGTTGATGACGGCCACCTTGATCGGCACACCCTCGATGGCGCAGGTGGCCAGCTCCTGGTTGGTCATCTGGAAGCAGCCGTCGCCGTCGATCGCCCACACGGTGGACTCGGGCCGCCCCATCTTGGCGCCCATCGCGGCCGGGACCGCGAACCCCATCGTGCCCGCGCCGCCGGAGTTGATGAACGTCCCCGGGTTCTCGTAGCCGATGAACTGCGCCGCCCACATCTGGTGCTGGCCGACGCCCGCCGTGTAGTACGCGTCGGGGCCGACGATGGCGCTCAGCCGCTCGATGACGTACTGCGGAGCGAGGGAGCCGTCGGCGAACTCCTCGTAACCCAGGGGGTAGGTCCGCCGGTAGCCGTCGAGCAGGGTCCACCACTCGTCGAAGTCGCCCTTGCGACCGTCGGCGTGCTCATGCTCGATCGCCGCGATCAGGTCGCTGATGACCTCGCGGCAGTCACCCACGATCGGCACGTCCGCGTGGCGGTTCTTGGAGATCTCCGCCGGGTCGATGTCGGCGTGGACGACCTTGGCGTGCGGCGCGAAGCTGGACAGATCGCCGGTCACGCGGTCGTCGAAGCGGGTGCCGAGCGCGATGAGCAGGTCGGACCGCTGAAGCGCTCCGACGGCCGACACGCTGCCGTGCATGCCGGGCATGCCCATGTGCTGGCGGTGGCTGTCGGGGAAGGTGCCGCGTGCCATCAGCGTCGTGACGACCGGGATGCCGGTCAGCTCGGCCAGCCGCAGCAGTTCGGGGGCCGCGCCCGCCTTGTGCACGCCGCCGCCGACGTAGAGGACGGGCCGCTTGGACTCCACGATCAGCCGGGCCGCCTCGCGGATCTGCTTCGAGTGCGGACGGGTGACCGGACGGTATCCGGGCAGCTGCAGGACCGGCGGCCACGAGAACGTCATGGTGTCCTGCATCGCGTCCTTGGCGATGTCGACCAGGACCGGGCCGGGCCGCCCCGTCGAGGCGATGTGGAACGCCTCGGCGATCGTCCGGGGAATGTCGGCGGCCTCGGTGACCAGGAAGTTATGCTTCGTGATCGGCATCGTGATGCCGGAGATGTCCGCTTCCTGGAAGGCGTCCGTGCCGATCAGGGGCGTCGCCACCTGCCCGGTGATCGCGACGATCGGCACCGAGTCCATGTACGCGTCCGCGATGGCGGTGACCAGGTTCGTCGCACCCGGACCGCTGGTCGCCATGCAGACCCCCACCTTGCCGGTGGCCTGGGCGTATCCCTCGGCCGCGTGGCCGGCGCCCTGCTCGTGCCGTACAAGCACGTGCCGGACCTTGGTCGAGTCGTAGAGGGGATCATAGGCCGGGAGGATGGCACCGCCCGGGATCCCGAACACCGTGTCGACCCCGACGTGCTCCAGCGCCCTCACGAGGGCCTGGGCACCTGTCATCTGTTCGGTCATCGGCTCGTTCCTTGTGGCTGAGCTGTCTGTCTGCTGGCATAAAAAATGCCCCGTCCGCCGATGCGGATCTGGGGCGCGCGCAGGACCTAGTGCTTCGTCAGGCCGCGCGCCTGCGAAGTACTACGAGGATCCCACTGCGATGCATGGCTACACGATGTCCGATCCACGCGCCCCTCGTCAAATTATCTCGGACACCGGTCTCACTATATGAGATCAACTTCCCCGCTCCGTACCGGCTGCCGCACCCCGGCGAAGCCGCCGACCCTACGCGGTGTTCTGGAGAGTGGTGCGCATCAGGTGGTCGACTCCGCGTGCGGCCATGGGCCGTGCGACGAGGTATCCCTGGCCTCGCGTGCAGCCCATCTCACGCAGCAGTTCGAGCTGCTCTGGGCGTTCGATGCCCTCGGCGACGACGATCAGACCGAGGTCGTGGCCGAGTCGCACGATGGTGCGGGTGAGGAGGGTGAGAGTCTCGTCACGTCCGAGCCCTGAGACGAACGACGGATCGATTTTGATCATGTCCACCGGGAGCTGGCGAAGGAAGGCCAGCGAGGCGTAGCCGGTGCCGAAGTCGTCGATCGCGAGCCGTACTCCGAGAGCGCGCAGCTCCGACAGCTTGGCCACGGTGTCCTCGGCGTCTTCGACGAGCATCTCCTCGATGACCTCGAGCGTGAGCGCGCTGGCGGGCAGCCCGCTCTCGGCCAGCGCCTCGGAGACCGTCTCCACGAACCGCGGTGCGGTGATCTGCCGCGCCGACAGGTTGAGGGAGAGGCCGATGTCCCAGGAGGACTCGCGCCAGCCGGCCACCTCGCGGCAGGCCTCTTTGAGTATCCACTCGCTCAGCGGCACGATCAGCCCGGTGTCCTCGGCGGGGCCGAGGAACTGCTCGGGTGGTACGAACGTGCTGCCGCGCCACCACCGGACGAGCGCCTCGACGGCGGTGACCCGCGAGGTCGCGAGGTCGACGACGGGCTGGTACTCGACGGCGAACTGCTTCTCCTGGAGAGCGCGCTGTAGATCGGCCGCGAGTTCGAGGCGGCGTACGACGTCGGCGTGCATGTGCGCGGCGAAGACCTCGACTCGCCGCCCGCCCAGTTCCTTGGCCCGGGACATCGCGACGTCGGCGTTCCGCAGCAGGTCTCCGGCGGGTACGCCGTCCTCGGCGAAGGCGACGCCGACGCTGGCGGTCAGCGGCATGTCCCGGTCGGCGACGCGGAACGGCTCGGAGGAGACCGCGCGGACGAGCCGCTCGGCCAGGTCGATCGCGGTCTGGGCGTCCGTGCTGCTGGAGGCGCCGCCCCCGACCAGCACGGCGAACTCGTCGCCGCCCCATCGGGCCAGCGTGTCGTCGGCGCGTACGGCGGCGCGCAACCGGCGGGCCGCCTGGCCGAGGAGGTAGTCGCCGCTGGCATGGCCGACGGAGTCGTTGACCCCGGTGAACCCGTCGAGGTCCAGGAAGATCACGGCGGTGCGGCCGCCGTTCGGCCGGGCGAGGACCTCGCGGGCCCGTTCCTCGAAGTACGCCCGGTTGGGCAGCCCGGTGATCCCGTCGTGGAAGGTGAGGTGGGTCACCTGGTTGCGCAGGGCCACCTGGTCGCTGACGTCGCGGACCGTGACCAGGACGAGGTCCTCTTTACGCAGGTGCCGGGTGGCGACCGACTCGGTGGGTCGCCAGGTGCCGTCCGACGCGCGGACCCGGCAGGCGACCCGGCAGGTCTCGTGGCGTTCCATGGCGTCGCCGTCGTTGTCGAGCCGCCGGAGCAGCGCCTGGACGCCGGGCACGTCCTCGGGGTGGAGGTAGTCGGCCAGGGGACGGCCGACGAGGTCGGCGGGACGGTAGCCGAACGTCGTCTGGACGCTGGAGCCGATCTCGCGCATCTCGCCGTCGTGGTCGCACAGCAGCACGACGTCCCCGGTGTTCTCGGCGAGCCGGCGCAGTTGCCGCTCTCCGACGTCCACCAGACGGCGCATCCCCGCCGCCTCGATCAGGAGCAGGAGCAGCCGTCCGATGAGCACGAGGACGATGGCGACGCAGAGGCCGGGAAGGACCTGGTCCCGGCCGCCGGTGTACGCGTGGAACGCCACGGCCACCGTGGCGACGGCGACGAGGAGGAGCGGGATGACGGCCGTCACGACGGCGGGC
The DNA here is from genome assembly GCF_040656155.1 of Microtetraspora glauca. NCBI lineage: Bacteria > Bacillati > Actinomycetota > Actinomycetes > Streptosporangiales > Streptosporangiaceae > Microtetraspora > Microtetraspora glauca. The sequence goes on along the minus strand of NZ_JBFALK010000008.1, from coordinate 183,242 downwards.
AGCGGCCGCCGTCGTGGACGCGCCTCCACCCATGGAGCGGCGGCGAGGATCAGGAACGCGGCGGGGGCCACCAGGGTCACGGCCAGCGGCGGCGTGTCGCCGTCCAGCCTGGCGACGGCCGTCGCGAACTCCGCGACCGTGATCGCGCCGAGCACGCCGACCCCCGCCAGGCCGACCGACCGGTCGGCGGACCTGGACGCGATGACGGCGGGGGCCACGGCGCAGGCGGTCAGCAGGCAGACGACGGGCAGCGCCAGCGTGGAGAGGATCGTGGTGGCGCCGTCCACTTCGAGGAAGATCGGCCCGAGGAACCACACCCAGGCCACCGTGAAGATCGACGCGGCGGCGAGGAAGGCGTCCGTGGCCTGTCTGACCACTCCCCTGCTGTACGGAGGGGGTTTGGCCGTGAAGCCACAACCGATCATCAGAAGTAACGAGCTGACGAGGAGCAGCAGGTCGGCGAAGGTCAGCACGTAGGGTGTGCCGTCGGCGACCGGTCGCAGCCCGATGCCGACCAGCCAGGTCACGGAACCCGCCTCCAGCCAGCGCCAGGCCGCGGCCCGCCGCCGCTGTCCCGGCGCGACCCGCGTGGCTGCCAGCACAAGCGAGATCACGGCGAACAGCCCGGTGACGACCCCCGCCACCGCGACCACCACCGAGGATGCGCCTCCGGCGATGATGACGCCCGCGATCGCCGCCGCGCCGAGCCCGGACGCGGCGGCGAGCGGGACCCTGGGGTCACGCCTGCGGATCACGCAGTCCCTCCCGCCATCGACTCGGCTTAGCTCTCCCTGTCACGAGGCCAGTTTGCGCAGGACATTCGATCGGCGCGACGACAACCGCCGAGTCGTCACCGATCCGATAACCAGCTGCGCGATGTGCTCACCGTACGGACCACAGGTCACGGGGCAGCCACTTTCCGGAATCCTTCGCGGGTCAGTAGAGCCCCGTGATGACGTTTTTAAGGGGTTCGCCGGACATGTACCGCGCGATCTGATCATGGATCAGCTTCCGGGTCCGGCGTACGGACGCGGGGGTGCTGCCCGCCACATGCGGGGTGATGAAGACGCCGGGTGCGGTCCACAGCGGGTGGTCCCGCGGGAGTGGTTCGGGGGCGGTGACGTCGAGCGCGGCACGCAGCCGCTCCTTCTGCAGCTCGGCGAGGAGCGCGTCGGTGTCCACGACGGAGCCGCGCGCGGCGTTCACCAGCACCGCGCCGTCCTTCATGCGGGCGAGGAACCGGGCGTCGACCATGCCCGCCGTGTCGGCCGTGGCCGGAACGAGCAGTACGACGACGTCCGCGTCCGGCAGCAGGTCGGGCAGCTCGTCCTGGCCGTGCACGTCGCCTCGCGCGGTCCTGGCGACCCGGACGATCTCCACCTCGAATCCGGACAGGCGGCGTTCCAGCGCCTCGCCGATCGAGCCGTACCCGACGATGAGGACGGTCGAGTCGGCCAGTACCCCGGTGTAGTGACGCGCCCAGGTGCCGCGGGCCTGGGCGGCGGCGAACTCGGGGAAGTCCCGCAGCACCGCGATCATCGCGCCCACGGCCCATTCGGCGGTCCCCGCGTCGTGGACGCCCCGGGCGTTGCACAGGGTCACGTGGTCGGCCAGGTACGGCCGGTACGGGTCCACCCCGGCGGTCACGGTCTGGATCAGGCGGAGCGCGGACATCCTGGCCATCAGGCCGGGAGTGTCCGCCGCCGGCACGAGTGGTGGGACCCAGACCTCCACCTCGTCGATCCCGGCGGGCAACGGTCCGGTGCCGTCATAAACCACGCACTCCAGTCCCGGCAGGCCGGCCAGCCCGTCGGCGATGTCCTCCGTCGCGACCCAGATCTTCACGGGACCAACCTAAAGGAACCCGTCGTTCCGGGCATCACTATGGGTACGGAGGAGGTCGCGATGATGGGCCGTACGGGACTGGCGGTGCTGCTGGCCGCCGCGCTGTTGGGATGCGCTCCGGCGACGGAGACGAGAGACGGGTCAGCAGGCGGGTCAGCAGGCGGGGCGGGAGGTGTGGCGGGAGGCGGGCCCGCCCCTGAGCCTCCGGCGGGGACGCCGCCGGCACGACCGCCGGGCACGCCGCGGACGCTGGTCGAGGGGCTGGCGGTGCCGTGGGCGATCGCCTTCCTGCCCGGAGGGGACGCGCTGATCACCGAGCGGGATTCGGCCCGGCTGCTCAGGGTCACGCCCCAGGGGCGAAGCAGCGAGGTGGGCGTGATCGACGGAGTGTCCGCCCAGGGCGAGGGCGGCCTGCTCGGCGTGGCCGTCTCCCCGGCGTACTCCACCGATCATTTCGTCTTCGTCTATTTCACGGCGGACGGCGACAACCGGGTGGTCCGGTATCGCTACGACGACGGCCTCTCCGACCCCACCCCGATCGTGACCGGCATCCCGAAGGGGGGCATCCACAACGGCGGGCGGCTGGAGTTCGGCCCCGACGGCTACCTGTACGCCTCCACCGGTGAGACAGGCCAGGAAGAGCTCGCCCAGGACAAGGACTCTCTCGGCGGCAAGATCCTGCGCATGACCGCCGATGGCCGGCCCGCGCCCGGAAACCCGTTCGGGACGCTCGTGTGGACCTACGGCCACCGCAACGTCCAGGGCATGGCCTGGGACCCCCGGGGACGCATGTACGCCACCGAGTTCGGCCAGGACACCTGGGACGAGCTCAACCTGATCGAGAAGGGCCACAACTACGGCTGGCCAGTGGTCGAGGGCTTCGGCGGCAAGGGCCGGTTCACCGACCCGCTGCTCACCTGGCGCCCCGCCGAGGCGTCACCGTCCGGCCTCGCGTACGCGGGCGGCTCGTTGTGGGCGGTGGCGCTGCGCGGGCAGCGGCTGTGGCAGATCCCCCTCTCCGAGGACGGCGCCGTCCGCCGGCCGGTCGCCCGCTTCACCAGGGAGTACGGCCGGTTGAGGGCGATCACCACGGCGCCCGGCGGGAGCCTGTGGATGAGCACCAGCAACAGGGACGGTCGCGGCTCTCCGCGTCCCGGTGACGACCGCGTCCTGGTGGTGCCGGTCCGCTGAGACGCGTCTCAGTCATTCGAGGCGCAGATGACCGACGCCTCGGGCTCGTAGGTGGTCGTGAACGTCTGGCGGCTCGCCACCTTGTCGCCCTGGCGCAACGTCCGGGTGACCTCGACCGTGAAGCCCGCCTGGCCGATCACGGGCACGCACCCCGGACCGCTCGCCGTACGGACCGTGGGGTTGACCTGCCGGGTACGCACCGGATCGGTGAACTCGACCTCGAACCGCTTGGTGCTCCAGAGCTCGACGGTCACCGCGGTGTCGCCGGCGGAGGTCCGCACCAGCACCCCGTAGGGCGAGTCGTTCTTCCACTGCAGATCCGGGCCGGGATAGGAGACCGCCGCCTCCATACCCATGGGGTACTGCCGGATGTAGTGGTCGTACGGAGTGTGCTCCACGTCCTCCATGCCGGCGCGCATGGCGGCGTTGAACATCGTGGTCGCGAACTGCGAGATGCCCGCCACGTCGGCTCCGGCCTTTCCGCGGATCAGCGTGGAGGCCGCGCCGCCGACGTATCCCGCGGACGGCTCCCTGCGCCCGATGAACTGGTTGAGCGAGAACGTCTCCCCCGGCGCGACCAGATGGCCGTCGAGCGCACGCGCCACAGTCTTGATGTTGGTGACGCGCGGCAGGCAGCAGGCGAACTCGGTGGTGAATCGGCCCACCTCCTCGGTGATGCCCATCCGCTGTGCCTCGTCATCGGTCACGGCCGGCCGCCCGGCGGTCAGGTGGACCCGGGCCGTACGGCTTCCCGAGGTGATCGCCTTGACGACGTCCTCCGACAGGCGCTCGGTGTCCAGCACGTGACCGGCCTTCGCTCGCACGAGGGTGGGCTTGCCTCCGGCGACCGTGAACGTGGCGTCGCGGGGCAGCTGCCGGGGGTCCATGAGCCGGTCCTCAAGGCCGGCCAGCGCCTCCGCCGCGTCGAAGACGGGCCGCAGGTCGTGCTGCCCGTCCGCGGTGAACGTGAGATTCGCCGCGAGGAGCTCCGGCGAGATCCGCACCGAACCCGTCCTGCTCGTCACGGTGATCGGTCCGGCGACGGCGCGTTTCGCCCAGGTGAGCGCGCGCCGCACCTCCGCCCGGCTCACCAGCGGTTCGTCGGTCCGCGTGGTGACCTCCACCATCGCGTCGGGGCTGAGATACGCCCGCTGGATGTCGGCGGCGACCTTGGCGTGATCGATCGCTCGTCCGGCCCGCGGATAGGTCGGGACCGGCGTCAGCCCACGGAAGTCGACGTCGCCCTCCTGGGCGGGAGTGGCGAAGACCGCCGTCACGTTCCTGGCCACGGCGACCTCCAGCCTCGCCTTGTCGACCGTGACCTTCGGGGGGATCTCGTGGCCGCTCGTCAGGGCCTTCCAGACCGCGGTGGGACCCGGGAACCCCTCCGACACCTGCCGGACCGTCGCCTCCGCGTCGAGGGAGAGACCGGCCTGCTCGGGGTTCACCGAGGCACGCTCCATGCCCTGCTTCACGATCACCGGAGTGCGCGCCAGCCCGGACAGCCTCTTCTGCAGGGTCCGTACGGCCTCCGCCTCCGTCTGGCCCCCGATGTCGACGCCCAGCACCGTGGTGCCGGGCAGGACCCGGCCCGCCATGACCGCGGCGGGGACCAGATAGGCGAGCAACACCAGCACGAGCAGCACCGGCAGGCCGAACCTGAGCAGTCGTCCGCGCGGCTCCGGCTCCGGCTCGATGACAGGTGGCGGTTCCTGGCGGGCCTGGCGATCCGCCACCGGCCAGGGTTCGACCGCCGGAGGCGCGGCGGGCGGCAGCATGTTCGGTCCCTGCCCCTTGGAGGCGGGAGACGCCAGGTGCCCGGCGCCGAGAATGTCGGCGGAGACTCCCGGGGGCAATACCCCCGAAGCGGGCCGTACGGGATGCTTCCTGGGCGAATCAGGCGGAGATCCCGCCGCGAACGAGTCCGTCGGCGGGTCGATGGACGCTTCCGCGTTCCGCACGCCTAAGTCTCCTCCGGCTCAGGGGCATCTCCGCTCAGTTAACCCTAAAGCAACCCCTCCTGGATATGCCGGAAATCAGGCGACACAGCGCTTTTGGCTTCGCATAGCTCAGCGGCTCGGCGCGTCCCTCGTCGGTTACTTCCCCGCCACGTCCCGAGCGGGCCGCGGCGGGGAAACCATGGGGTCAGGAGACGCCGAGCTTCTCCAGGATGAGCTCGCGCGCGCGAGCGGCGTCGGCCTTGCCACGGCTGGCCTTCATGACCCCGCCGACCAGGGCGCCCACCGCGGCGACCTTGCCGGAACGGACCTTGTCCGCCGCGTCGGAGTTGTCCGCGAGGACCTTGTCGATGATCGCCGACAGCTCACCCTCGTCGTTGACGATCTGGAGACCGCGCTTCTCGACGACGTCGTCCGGGGTGCCCTCGCCGGCGAGCACGCCTTCGAGCACCTGCCGGGCCAGCTTGTCGTTCAACGCGCCCGACGCGACCAACTCGGTCACTCGCGCCACGTCGCCGGGCGTGATGGGCAGCTCGGCGAGAGCCGTACCGGCCTCGTTGGCCCTGCGGGCCAGCTCACCCATCCACCACTTGCGGGCGTCGGCGGCGGGAGCCCCGGCGGCGACCGTCGCCTCGACCAGGTCGATCGCGTCGGCGTTGTGCATCGCCTCCATGTCCAGGTCGGACACGCCCCACTCCTGCTTGAGCCGGGCCCGCCGCACGGACGGCAGCTCGGGCAGTGCGGCCTTGAGCGAGGCGACCCAGTCGCGGTCGGGAGCGATCGGCAGCAGGTCGGGCTCCGGGAAGTAGCGGTAGTCCTGCGCCTCCTCCTTGGACCGGCCGGACGTGGTCCGCCCCGTGTCCTCGTGGAAGTGCCGGGTCTCCTGGATGATCCGGCCGCCGTCGGCGAGGATCGCCGCCTGGCGCTCGATCTCGCCCCGGACCGCGCGCTCGACGCTGCGCAGCGAGTTGACGTTCTTGGTCTCGGTCCGGGTGCCCCACTCGGCGGAGCCGCGCGGCATCAGCGAGACGTTGACGTCGCACCGCATGGAGCCCTCCTCCATGCGGACGTCCGACACGCCGAGCGAGCGCATGACCTCCCGCAGCTCCGTCGCGTACGCGCGGGCGACCTCGGGGGCCATCGCGTCGGTCCCGGCGATCGGCTTGGTGACGATCTCCACCAGCGGGATGCCGGCCCGGTTGTAGTCGACGATCGAGTAGTCGGCGCCGTGAATGCGACCGGTGGCACCGCCGACGTGGGTCGACTTGCCGGTGTCCTCCTCCAGGTGGACCCGCTCGATCTCGATCCGCACGGTCCGCCCGTCGACCACGACGTCGAGGTAACCGTCGGTGCACAGCGGCTCGTCGTACTGGCTGATCTGGTAGTTCTTCGGCATGTCCGGATAGAAGTAGTTCTTCCGGGCGAACCTGCACCACTCGGCGATCGAGCAGTTCAGCGCGAGACCGATCCGGATCGTCGACTCGATCGCCTCGGCGTTGGCGACCGGCAGCGAACCGGGCAGCGCCAGGCAGACCGGGCAGACCTGCGTGTTCGGCGCCGCACCGAACTCGGTCGGGCAGCCGCAGAACATCTTCGACGCGGTGCCGAGCTCGACGTGCGTCTCCAGCCCCAGCACCGGCTCGAAGCGCTCCAGCGCCTCGTCGTACGGCATGAGCGTCTCAGTGCTCACAGGTGTCTCACCACTTTTCATATATCCGCGAATGTCAGCACAACGGGATACACACCCGTCAGTTTCACGCCGTCAGCCATAACGGAAACCCAGCCGATCCACAGCCTTCGCCATCGACGTCCACCACTCCCCGAACGCGTGAGGTGACCGGCTCCCGGCCGGCGCGGAAGCGCTTGATCTCACTTTCGGTGACGAGCACGGACTCGTCAGCCGGGCGCTGGTTGGGCCCGCCGGGCTCGACCAGCCTCGGCTCGTGAACCGTCCCCACGCCGGCGGACAAGCCCCGCGGCGTCCCCGCGTACGGCGTCCATCGCGTCGTACAGATCGCCACGGGCCCGCATGGAGACGGAACGGAGAGCGTCGAAGAGGTTGGACGTGCCGCTGGCGTCGGTGCCGATGAGAGCGAGGAACGGCGGCACGTCGAGGGCGAAGTCCGCGAAGGGCTTGAAGCCGTCGATCTCGATGCGGGTGATCACGCCGCCGTTCCTCCTCTCTGAAGTGCGGGCGCCCTGCCCTCTGGAGTGCGGGTCGCCCTCTAGAGTGCGGGCGCCTTGGCCAGGAGCGGGCCGCCCCAGCGGTCCTCCAGCGCCCTCTCCACCGCGGCGCCGACCCGGTAGCAGCGGTCGTCCCCGAGCACCGGGGCCATGATCTGCAGGCCGACCGGCAGGCCGTCCTCGTCGGCGAGGCCGCAGGGCACGGAGATCGCCGCGTTGCCGGCGAGGTTGGTCGGGATCGTGCACAGGTCGGCGAGGTACATCGCCATCGGGTCGTCGGCCCGCTCGCCGATCGGGAACGCCGTGGTCGGCGTCGTCGGCGAGACCAGCACGTCCACTTGGTGGAAGGCCGCGTCGAAGTCCCGCGAGATCAGGGTGCGGACCTTCTGCGCCTGCCCGTAGTAGGCGTCGTAGTAACCCGACGACAGGGCGTAGGTGCCCAGCATGATGCGCCGCTTGACCTCGGGCCCGAACCCGGCCGCCCGGGTCAGCGCCATGACCTCCTCGGCGCTGCGGGTGCCGTCGTCGCCGACGCGCAGGCCGTACCGCATGGCGTCGAAGCGGGCCAGGTTGGACGAGCACTCCGAAGGCGCGATCAGGTAGTACGCCGGGAGCGCGTAGGCGAACGACGGGCAGGAGACCTCGACGACCTTGGCGCCGAGGGACTCGAGCAGGTCGACCGCCTCGCGGAACCGGGCGAGCACGCCCGGCTGGTAGCCCTCGCCGCCGAACTCCTTGACCACGCCGACGCGCAGGCCCGCGATGTCGGCCTGCCTGGCGGCCTCCACGACGGCCGGCACCTCGGCGTGGATGGAGGTCGAGTCCATCACGTCGTGACCGGAGAACGCCTCGTGCAGCAGCGCCGCGTCCAGCACGTTGCGCGCGAAGGGGCCGGGTGTGTCCAGGGACGACGCGAACGCGATCACGCCGTATCGGGACGAGCCGCCGTAGGTCGGCTTCATGCCGACGATGCCGGTGACCGCCGCCGGCTGGCGGATCGAGCCGCCGGTGTCCGTGCCGGTTGACAGGGGCGCCTCGTACGCGGCGACCGCGGCGGAAGCGCCGCCCGACGACCCGCCGGGGATCCGGGAGAGGTCCCAGGGGTTGTGCGTCGGCCCGTACGCGGAGTTCTCCGTGGAGGAGCCCATGGCGAACTCGTCGAGGTTGGTCTTGCCCAGGATCACCAGCCCGGCCTCGCGCAGGCGGCTCGTCACCGTCGCGTCGTACGGCGGGATCCAGCCTTCGAGGATCTTGGAGCCGGCCGTGGTGGGCATGTCCTTGGTGGTGAAGACGTCCTTGTGCGCGACCGGCACACCCGCGAGAGGGCCGAGCCTCTCGCCGCGGGCGATCCGCTCGTCCACCGCGCGCGCCTGCGCGAGCACGGTCTCCGCGTTCACGTGCAGGAACGCGTTGACCTTGGGTTCGACCTCGGCGATGCGGTCCAGATGGGCCTGGGCGACCTCGGCGGCGGAGACCTCGCGCCCGGCGATCAGCTCACCCAGCTCTGCGGCCGTCTTGCGGAGCAGCTCTGTCATGCCTCCTCCCCCAGGATCCGGGGAACGCGGAAGCGGCCGTCCTCCACGGCGGGCGCGCCGGAAAGTGCCTGCTCTGGCGTCAGGCTCCGCCGTACCTCGTCGGGACGGAAGACGTTGGTCAACGGGAGCGCGTGCGAGGACGGTGGGATGTCGTCGGCGGCGACCTCGGCGACGCGGGCCACCGCGCCGACGATCTGGTCGAGTTGGGCGGCGAAGTGGTCGAGCTCCTCGTCGGCCAGCGCCAGCCTGGACAGCCGTGCGAGGTGAGCGACCTCGTCGCGGGTTATGGCGGACATGAGTCGTCGAACCCGTTTCTGGATGGAGAGTGGACACTGCCATCCTAGGGCTCGTCACCAAGCGTGCCCGACGTTATCCACCGCCGGGCGCGAGCCGTCGTCCCCTCGGGACGTCGCCCCCGCCGCCGCCCCGACGGCCCCTTTGCCCGCGGTTGGTCAGCCGCCGGGCGCGAGCCGTACGACGTCCTTGGGGCGGGCGGTGAACGCGGGACTGAGCCGGGCGCGGAGCCACGTCGTCGCCTCGTCGGCGGGCATGGGCTCGGCGAGCCACCAGCCCTGACCGGCGTGGCACCCCATGTCGCGCAGCCGCGAGGCGATGTCACCGGACTCGACGCCCTCCGCGACCGACCTGAGCCCGAGCGAGCGGACCAGGTCGATGATCGAACGCACGATCCGCTCGTCGTCGGCCGACTCCCCGAGCCTCCGCACGAAGGACCCGTCGATCTTGACCTCGGACACGGGCAGGCGCTGGAGCCGGACCAGGGATGAGTAGCCGGTGCCGAAATCGTCGAGGGCGAGCTGCACGCCCAGCCCCGCGAGCGTGCGGATCGTGTCGGCGGTGTACGCCTGATCGGTCATCAGGATGCGTTCCGTGACCTCCAGGCTGATCGCCTCCGCGGGAAGGTCGAGTCTCTCCAGCCCCGCCTCGAGCTGGTCGGGGAGCCCCGAGTCGAGCAGATCCCGCGCGGAAACGTTTACCGAGATCGGGACGTCCACACCGGCGTGCCACCACGCGGCCGCCTGTCCGAGCGCCTGATCGATGACGTGCCTGGTGAGCTCGCGCATGAGATAGGACTGCTCGGCCAGCGGGACGAACTCCCCGGGAGAGATCGGGCCGCGCACCGGATGCCACCAGCGCAGCAGCGCCTCCACCCCCTCGACCCGGCCGTCGTCGAGGCTGACCTTGGGCTGGTAGTGCAGCTCCAGCCCGCCGGTGTCGATCGCCCGCCGGAGGTCGCCGAGCAGGCTCAGCCGTTCCGGCGAGTTGCGGTCCTTGTCGGCGAGGTAGAACTCGACGCCGGTACGGCCCTCCTTGGCGAGGTACATGGCGACGTCGGAGCGCTGGAGCAGCAGCTCGAAGTCCGGCGCGTCGTCGGGGAAGAGCGCGATGCCGATCGAGGCGTCCAGGTCGAAGGTCATGCCTTCGAGGCGTACGGGCTCGGTGAGCGCCACGCGCAGCCGCGAGGCGACCTCCTTGGCCGCGTGGGCGTCCCGGATGGACGGCAACAGCACGGCGAACTCGTCACCGCCGAGCCGGGCGACGACGTCACCCGGGCGGACGCTGTGCGTGAGCCGGTGCGCCACGATCTGCAGCAGACGGTCGCCCACTGGATGACCGAGCGTGTCGTTGACCTCCTTGAAGCGGTCGAGGTCGAGCAGCAGCAGGCCGACCCGCTCCTGCCCGCGGGCCTCGGCCAGCGCCTCCTCGGTCCGCAGGATCAGCATCTTGCGGTTGGGCAGCCCGGTCAGGCCGTCGTGCATGGCCTGGTGGTCGCGGCGCATCGAGAGTGTGGCGGTGAAGTAGACCGCGGCCAGTGGCGCCACGAACAGCGGCACCAGCGCCGGAGAGTGGGCCATGACCACCACGACCAGCGGCGCCAGTCCGAGAAGGGCGCCGTACACGAGGGCCTGCGGCCCGATGGACGCACGGATCACCCGGAGCACGGGCCGCCGCTCGTGCAGAGCGACGGCGGCGGAGACGAGGAAGCCGCGCACCGCGAAGTAGGCGAGGCCGGAAAGGACGATCGCGGGGATGTCCTCGCCCCGCGGAGTCCAGGGCGCAAGGGGAGTCGGATGGACGCCGAACAGGCCCAGCATCACCGCCGCGGCCGTGCACGCGAGGGTCACCTGGGCGATGTTGAACGCCACCCGGTGCCAGGCCCTGCGGTTGACCAGCCCGCTCACTATCACCGCGACCGCCTGGAGCAGCGCCGCCATCGGCAACCCGTGGTGCATGAGGACGGCGAAGGTGAACATCGTGGACGTGGGGGTGCCCCCGACCAGTGCCGACGAGCTCACCATGACGGGCCGCAGCTCTCCGAGCACCACCAGGACGGCCAGCATCCAGAACAGCGGTGTGCGCCCGATCTGGCCCAGCTCGTCCATGCCGAGCCGTACCTGGGCCACGACCAGCGCGGTGCAGCCGACGGCGATGACGCCGGCGAGATAGCTCCACAGCGGCGAACCCGGGCGGGGACCGGTGTCGCGGGTGTCGGCCGGGTAGGCGGACGCCGGCGCCGGCCCACGAATCCCGGACGGGGAGTTCACGGGCGACGACATGCCGACCGGGACGCGGATGCGAGAAGACGGCATCGCGGAAGCCGGCACGCGATTGCGGGAAGCTGCAGTCATCGGTAACAAACCCCCCAAGAGGCCACTATGGGAGGGTACGACCTCTGGGCCACTTCGCGAAACCGATTGGGCACGTTCCGTTACTTCGGATTTCTAGCATTTCGTCGCCTGGCGTCACGTCAGCCAGGAGATGTACCGGCTTACGGGTGAATGTTTCACATCACTTACGAGTAAGGGTGCCCGACTGCCTGGCCCTTTCATGTTGGGAATCCCGCCTAATCACATGAGGGCTTCCGCTGCCGCCCCGTCCCGCGCTTACGATCCGCAGGACTTATGGGAGCGCTCCCACAATCTGGGATGGAGTAGTCATGTCTCGTAAAAGACCCGTGATGGCGGCCGTGCTCGCCGCGGCCGCGACCATCGGGGTGGGGGCCGCCGTCTTCACCTCGTCCGCCGCCCAGGCCGCCGACTCCGCGTTCTACGTGGACCCGCAGACCAGCGCGGCCAAGTGGGTGGCGGCCAATCCCGGCGACAGCCGTACGGCGGTGATCAGGGACCGGATCGCGGCCGTCCCTCAGGGCCGCTGGTTCGCCTCGTACAACCCGTCGACCGTACGCGCCGAGGTGGACGGCTACGTCGGCGCCGCCGCGACGGCCGGGAAGATCCCGATCATGGTCGTGTACGACATGCCCAACCGCGACTGCGGCGGGGCGAGCGCCGGCGGCGCCCCTGACCACACGGCGTACCGCGCGTGGATCGACCAGATCGCGGCCGGACTCGGCGGCCGCCCCGCGACCATCATCCTGGAGCCGGACGCGCTCGCGATCATGTCCAACTGCATGAGCGGCTCGCAGCAGGCCGAGGTCAAGGCGTCCATGGCGTACGCCGGAAAGAAGTTCAAGGCGACGTCCTCCCAGGTCAAGGTGTACTTCGACGGCGGGCACGACGCCTGGCTCTCCGCCTCGGAGCTCGCGTCCCGCCTGAACGGCGCGGAGGTCGGCAGCAGCGCGGACGGCATCGCGCTCAACGTCTCGAACTACCGGTCGAGCCCGGGACTGGTGAGCTACGCCAAGAGCGTCATCGCGGCGACCGGCGTGTCCGGCCTGAAGGCGGTCATCGACACCAGCCGCAACGGCAACGGCCCCAGCGGCAGCGAGTGGTGCGACCCGGGCGGACGGGCCACCGGCACGTGGAGCACGACCAACACCGGTGACTCGGCGGTCGCCGCCTACCTCTGGGTCAAGCCCCCGGGTGAGGCGGACGGGTGCATCGCCTCCGCGGGCCAGTTCGTGCCGCAGCGGGCGTACGACCTCGCCATCGCCGCGCCGCCTCCCACGACGGGCCCGAGCGGCTCGCCCAGCTCCTCGCCCAGCCCGAGTGCATCGCCCAGCTCCTCGCCCAGCCCGAGCGCGAGCCCGAGCACCCCGCCCGGCGGCGCGTCGTGCACGGCGACGTACACGGTGACCAACCAGTGGCAGGGCGGCTTCCAGGGTGAGGTCGCGGTGAAGAACACCGGCCTCGCGGCGATCAGCGGGTGGAAGGTCACCTGGACGTACGCCAACGGCCAGTCGATCAGCCAGCTGTGGAACGGCTCGCCGTCCTACAGCGGCTCGAACGTCACCGTGACGAACCTGAACTGGAACGGCGCTCTCGCCGCGAACGCCGCGACGACCTTCGGCTTCACCGGCAACTGGTCCGGCACCAACGGCGTCCCCTCGGTCACCTGCACCGCGAGCTGACCCGCCGCCTCACCGACCCGTACGGCTCGCGCCCCGGCCGCACCCCCAGGCGCGAGCCGTACGCATCCCGTCCTCTCCCCATCTCACGGACGAACGGTCATCCCTCGCCACGCGCGGCCACGGCCTCGGCGGCATCGGGGCCCTGCTCCAGCAAGACCTGGAAGCCCTGATCATCGAGGATCGGCACGCCGAGCTTCACCGCCTTGTCGTACTTGGAGCCGGGATTCTCGCCCACCACCACGAAACTGGTCTTCTTGGAGACCGATGCGGTGACCTTCCCGCCCCGGCTGGTGATGGCCTCGCCCGCCTCGTCGCGGGTGAACCCGGCGAGCGTGCCCGTCACCACGAACGCCAGGCCCTCGAGCGTCTGTGGCCCCTGGTCGGCCGGAGGCTCGTCGGCCATCCGCACCCCCGCGGCCTTCCACCTGTCGACGATCTCGCGGTGCCAGTCGACCGCGAACCAGTCCTTGATCGCCGCGGCGACTCGGGGGCCGATGCCCTCGACGGCGGCGAGTTCCTCCTCCGAGGCGCTCGCGATGGCCTCCAGCGACCGGAACTCATCCGCGAGGGCACGCGCGGTCGGCGGGCCGATGTGGCGAATGGAGAGCGCGACGAGAACCCGCCAGAGCGGCTGCTCCTTGGCCCGCTCCAGCTCCTCCAGCATCTTTTCGGCGTTCTTGCTGGGCGCACCGGACACCGTGGCGAAGAAGGAGACCTCCTTGGGCTCTCCGGTCTCCGGATCGACCTTGGGCAGCCCCGTGTCGGGATCGCGGACCACCGACTTGATCGGCAGCAGCCGCTCCACGGTGAGATCGAACAGGTCGGCCTCGGTGCGCACCGGGGGTTCCTGCGGAGGGATCGGCTGGGTGAGCGCGGTGGCCGCGACGTATCCCAGCCCCTCGATGTCGAACGCGTTGCGCCCGGCGGCGAAGAAGATCCGCTCACGGAGCTGGGCCGGGCAGGTGCGGGCGTTGGGGCAGCGCAGGTCGGCGTCGCCCTCCCGCTCGTAGGCGAGCTCGGTGCCGCACTCCGGGCAGTGCGTCGGCATGACGAACTCGCGCTCCCCGCCGCCGCGCAGATCCACCACCGGACCGACGATCTCCGGGATGACGTCGCCCGCCTTGCGCAACACCACGGTGTCCCCGATGAGGACTCCCTTGCGGGCCACCTCGGACGCGTTGTGCAGGGTGGCCCGCTCGACCGTGGACCCGGCGACCACCACGGGCTCCATCACGCCGTACGGCGTCACGCGGCCGGTGCGCCCCACGCCCACCTGGATGTCGCGCAGCTTGGTCGTGACCTCCTCCGGCGGGTATTTGAACGCGATCGCCCACCGGGGCGCCTTGCTGGTCGAGCCGAGCTGCCGCTGCACGGTGACGCGGTCGACCTTGACCACCACACCGTCGATCTCGTACTCAGGGTCGTGCCGGTGCTCGTTGTAGTAGCCGATGAACTCGCGGATCTCGTCGAGACTCCGGACCACCCGGTACCGGTCGCTGACCGGCAGACCCAGACCCTGCAGCCGGTCGTACATCTGCGACTGGGTCACCGGCGGCTCGGCGCCCTCCCACTTGCCCACGCCGTGGACGATCATCCGCAGTGGGCGCTGGGCGGTGACGCGCGGGTCCTTCTGCCGCAGCGAGCCGGCGGCCGAGTTGCGCGGGTTGGCGAACGGCGGCCGTCCCACGTCCATGAGCTGCTCGTTGAGCCTCCTGAAGCCCTCGACCGGGAGGAAGACCTCGCCGCGCACCTCGACCAGGTCGGGCACGTCGGCCCCCTTGAGGCGGTGGGGCACGCCCTTGACCGTGCGGACGTTGGGCGTCACGTCCTCACCGGTGCGGCCGTCGCCCCGGGTGGCCGCCCTGACCAGGCGGCCCTTCTCGTACAGGAGCGCCACGGCCAGCCCGTCGATCTTGAGCTCGCACAGGTAGGGCCCCGGGTCGGCCTCGGCCAGCCGCTCGGCCCGTGCCTGCCAGCCGATGAGGTCGGCCTCGTCGAACGCGTTGTCCAGGCTCTCCATCCGCTGGAGGTGATCGACCGCCGCGAACTCCGTCGAGATCGGCGCCCCGACCTTCTGCGTGGGCGAGTCGGGCGTGCGCAGATCGGGATGCTCCTGCTCGAGCTCCCTGAGCTCCCCCATCCACCCGTCGTACTGAGCGTCGCTGACCGTCGGCGAGTCGAGCACGTAGTAACGCCAGTTGGCCTCCTCGGCCAGCTCGGCCAGCTCCGCGTGCCGCTCCCGCGCCGCCGCGGGCGCGCCCTCGACCTCGGCGTCCATGCGAACTCCCCTCATCGCCCGGCCCCTGGGAAGAACGCTACGGGAGGTGGGGAGTGCCCGCGCCTCCCCCGAGGGCGCTCTTCCGGGGGCGTCGTCCCTCATAGAGTGCCACCGGCCACCGACATTTTCGCCGGTCAGCGGGGTTCGCACGGCACGGGGACGCACGGCACGGGGACGCGCCGGACGAGGGGCACGGCGACCCAGGCAGCAGGCCGGGCGAGGGGACGCACGCCCTGAGGGCGAGCCGGGCGAGGGAATGCTCGGCTCATCCGCCCTGACTCCAGACGCCCTCCCAGCCGGAGCACTTGCCGGTGATCCGGGTGGACGTGCCACGACAGACCTTGGCCTCGGCCGAGAGCATGTACCCGGTGTTCACGCTGAACGCGCGCGGCGTCGACTGCGAGCAGTTCTTGAACGTGGCCGTGCGATACCTCCCGTGGTCCGTCAGCCACTTGATCTTCACCCACGAGCAGGTACGGGCGCCGCCCGCGTCGTACAGATCGCCGGACACGCGTAGCCCCGAACTCGTGGACCGGATCTTGCCGGTCGCCCACCCCTTGTAGTCGGTCGAGGCCGTCGGGCCCCAGTGCCAGGTTTCCGCCGCGTACGTGCTCGACGCCGACGCCGACGCCGTGAAGGCCGGAACGACGATGCCCCCGCCCAGAGTGACGGTGGTGGTGAGCCCCAGCAGAACTCGAAGACCGCTGCGCATGACTTTCTCCCGAACGTGCGACGGATGTGCACACCAAGAGATAGGCGAGCGTTCTTGCACGCGACTTGAAATCAGCTATTCGCCCGGATCCTCGCGCAGCACGCGCGCCGCCTTCGCACAGGTGGCGAGCGCCGCGCGCGCGTAGGCCGGGGACGCTCCCGCCAGCCCGCACGCGGGAGTGAGCACGACCTGCCGGGCGAGCCGCGCCGGAGCGAACCCGAGCCGCCGCCACAGCTCGGTCGCGGGCCTGGCCACCACCCCGATGTCCGGCAGCCGGGAGTCGGTCCCGGGGACGACGCCGAGCAGGAACGCCATGCCCGCCTCGATCGCCTCGCCGATGTGGTCCTCGTCCCGGCGGCGCAGCAGCGCGGCGTCAAGGGAGATCCCCTGAGCGCCCGCCGTACGGAGGACCTGGAAGGGGACGTCCGGAGCGCAGCAGTGCACGATCGTGAAGGGACCGGACCCCTTTCCCTCGCTGCTTCCGCCGTCGCCTCCCTGGCCGGCTCCCTTCCCCGGGGCGCGTGCGGGCTCTGCCGCGCGGAGCACCGTCCTGAGGCGCTCGGCCGCCGGCATCGGCTCGACGGCGGGCAGTCGCCCGAATCCGGACGCCGTCCGCACCGTTCCCGCGAGCACACCGGGCAGGCCGGGCTCGTCGAGTTGGAGGATGACCTCCGCCCCGGGCACACGCTTGCGCACCTCGGCCACGTGCGTCGCCACGCCCTCGGCGAGCGACTCCACCAGATCGCGTACGGCTCCCGGGTCGGCGAGCGTCTTGTCGCCGTGCCGCAGCTCGACCGCACCCGCCAGGGTCCACGGGCCGCATACCTGGATCTTCAACGGGCCCGCGTATCCCTGGGCGACCTCCTCCAACGCGTCGAGATCACGTGAGAGATGGTCCCGGGCGCGCTTGAAGTCGCGTCCCGGCCGGTCGGTGAACCGCCATCCGGAGGGCTGGACCTCGACGGGCAGTTCGACCAGCAGCGACGCCGTCCGGCCGATCATGTCCGCGCCGACGCCCCTGCCCGGCAGTTCGGGAAGGTACGGCACCGGCAGTTCACCGAAGACCACGCGGAGCGCCTCGACGTGGTCTTCGCCGGGATGCGACCCGATGCCGGTGGCGGTGGCCTCAGCCCATGGGAATTCGTGCACCCCACTAGCTTAGGGACCATGAGACTGACGAAACTCGGGCACGCGTGCTGGCGGTTGGAGAAGGACGGCACCACCCTGGTCATCGACCCGGGCACCTTCAGCGGCGACTCGCTGCTCGACGGGGCGAACGCCGTGCTCATCACGCACGAGCACTTCGACCACATCGACACCGAGCTGTTGAAGACCACGAGTCCCGACCTGGAGATCTGGGCTCCCCAGGCGGTGATCGACCAGATCGGCGAGATCCCGGCCAAGGTCCAGGCGGTGCGGAACGGCGACACGTTCACCACGGCCGGATTCGGCGTGAAGGTGATCGGCGAATGGCACGCGCTCAATCACCCGGACGTACCTGTCGTCCAGAATGTCGGCTTCCTGGTGGACGAGGAGGTGTTCTACCCCGGCGACGCGCTGACCCCTCCGGGAATCGAGATCCCCACGCTGCTCGTTCCCACCAACGCGCCCTGGATGAAGGCGAGCGAGATGGTCGGCTATCTCCGGGAGGTGCGGCCCGCCCGCGCGTACTCGACGCATGACGGCCTGCTGAACGAGATCGGCCAGACACTGGTCGACAACTGGCTCGGCATGGAGGCCGACAAGCAGAAGGCGGACATACGCCGCATCCCGGTGGGCGACTCGGTAGACGTGCCGTAGCCATGCCGTGGTGACCATGGCCCCGTGATCCGCGCCCATCGGACAGGGTCCATCGATCAGGGCCCATCGGTCACGGGTCATGGCGAAGGGATGGTGACCGGGTCGCGCCCACCGCGTGCGCCCCGGTCACGTCCGCGACGCGGTGACCAGGGAACACGGAACCGGGAACACCCAGGAACACCGAGCCGGTAACACCGAACCGGCGAATCCGGGTGAGCCAGGTAAGCCGGGTGAGCCGGGTGAGCCGGTAAGCCTCAGCGGGAAAGCTCAGGACGCGGCGGCGATCGTGGCGGAACCGATCACGGTGTCGCCGTCGTACAGCACGGCGCCCTGGCCGGCCGCGACGCCCGCCGCCGGGGCGTCGAGCTCGATGTGCAGGTCCTCGCCGGAGAGTTGGGCGCGGCAGCCGTACACCTCGCCGTGGGCGCGCAGTTGCACCGCGCAGGCGATCTGCTCGCGCGGCTCGGCCACCGGCCCGTTCCAGACGGGACGGGTGGCGACGATCGAGGTGACCTGGAGAGAGGCGCGCGGGCCGACGGTCACGGTGTTGGACACCGGCTCGATCGACAACACATAGCGCGGCCGCCCGTCCGCGGCGGGCTGGTCGATGTGCAGGCCCTTGCGCTGGCCGATGGTGTAGCCGTAGGCGCCCGCGTGAGTCCCGACGACCTCGCCGGACAGCGCGTCCACGATGGGCCCCTCGGCGGCGCCGAGGCGGTCGGCGAGGAACGCCCGCGTGTTGCCGTCGGCGATGAAGCAGATGTCGTGGCTGTCCGGCTTGTCGGCCACGGTGAGGCCCCTGCGGGCGGCCTCCTCGCGCACCTGCGCCTTGGTGGAGTCGCCCAGCGGGAAGATCGCGTGTGAGAGCTGCTCGCGGGTGAGCACGCCGAGGACGTACGACTGGTCCTTGGCCGGATCGACCGACCTGCTCAGCACGCCGTCGACCAGCCGGGCGTGGTGACCGGTGGCGACCGCGTCGAACCCGAGGGCGAGGGCCCGGTCGAGCACCGCCTCGAACTTGATCTTCTCGTTGCAGCGTAGGCACGGGTTCGGTGTGCGACCCGCGGCGTACTCGCTGACGAAGTCCTCGACGACGTCGCGCTGGAACCGCTCGGCCATGTCCCAGATGTAGAACGGGATGCCGATCACGTCGGCCGCGCGCCGCGCGTCCCTGGAGTCCTCGATCGTGCAGCATCCTCGCGCGCCGGTCCGATAGGACTGCGGATTGGACGACAGAGCGAGATGGACGCCTGTCACGTCGTGACCGGCCTCGGCGATGCGGGCGGCGGCCACCGCGGAGTCGACGCCGCCGGACATGGCGGCCAGCACACGAAGAGCCATAGACCTCAAGGCTACCCGCCGCAGAAAACCAGCCGGGCGACGCGAGGGGCGCGGCGGTGGTTTGACGAGGAGCGAGCGGGCGAGGAACGAGTCCCGAGCGACGAGGAAAGCCACCGCCTCGAGGGCGCCCCGAGCCCGCCGAGCGGAGCGTGGCGGGTGAGCACGTACACCGCGTTGGCACCCGTGGGGAGGACCTGGAAGGATCGGCGGTCATGCGACTGTTCGGGCGCAAGAGCGAGCCGGTGGATCCGGCGGAGGCCATAGCCGAGTTCTGGACGTGGTGGCGGGATAGCCGCCCCGAGATCGACGCGGGGGTCGAGGCGGGGGACGCCGCCCATCTCGACGGGTTGATCGGCGGCGCGGTGACCGCGCTGCACCCGTCACTGGTCTGGGAGATCGTCTCGGGCGGTACGGCACCGCGTGCTCTGGTGGTCAGCGCGTCGGGGGATCCCGAGTTGCGGTCATTCGTGCACAGATGGGCGCTGGCGGCACCGGTGGACGTCCAGTGGGAGTTCCATCCTTCGCGCCAGGCCGACCCCCGCGCGGCGGAGCTCACGACGGAGGTCGCGGGCCGGCCGTTCGGCATCGATCGGATGGTTCTCGGTCTGCGGGTCCCGCCGGGCACGCCCCGCGTGGACGTTTCCGCCTTCCACCCGATATTTCCGGATGTGGACGATGAGACGCGGATGGAGGCCACCCTCCTCGCCCTCGACCGGCTGCTCGGCGAGGACGAGGTGGCCCGCTGGATCGGCGACATCGTGGCGGCCGAGTTCGAGCCCATCGACGCGATCCCCGCCATCCACCTCCCCGCCGTGGTCGCCGACGTCGCCCAGGGCTTCCGGGACGAGCAGTGGGCGCTGCTCGAAGGTCAGACCGCGAGTGGCGGCCGCCTGACCGCCGCCGCGCTGTATCCCCTGCGTCCGGTCGACCATCCCCTCTTCGACCAGCACATCGGCGTCACGCTGACGTACCGGGACGCGGACGGGGACGGCCTGCCCGCCGGCACCTCGCTGGACGCGTTGCGGGACTTCGAGAAGCGGCTGGCCGGGCTGTTCGGCAGGACCGGCTCGGCCGTTCTCGCGGCGCATCTGAGCGCCGAGGGCACCCGCGTGCTCCACGTGTACGCCGATCCCACGAGCGACGTGGTACAGGAGATCGAGGAGCTCGTCGCCGGTTGGGACGAGGGCCAGGCGTGGATCGACGCGGAGAGTGACCCGTCGTGGAGCGCCGTCGCCCACTTCCTGACCTGACCCGCGGTCATCCCTGGGGGCCGGCCGTGGTCACCCGCCTGGCGGCGTTCGGCGAGTTCGGGCGCCGCTGAGGCGGCTCGCGCCCGCGCCGATCAGGTTGACCCGCGCGTCCGCGCTCGGCCGGGTGCCGCCCGAGTGGCGTCGCCCGGTGAGCCGCGGGTCAGGTGAGCCCGGCCCGGCGGGCCCGCTCGACGACGTTGCCGATCACCTCGGCCAGGCGGTCCACGTCCGCCTGGGTCGAGGTGTGACCGAGCGAGAAGCGCAGCGACCCGCGGGCGCGGGCGCCCTCCTGTCCCATCGCGAGCAGGACGTGGGACGGCTGGGCGACTCCCGCCGAGCAGGCGGAGCCGGTCGAGCACTCCACGCCCTTGGCGTCCAGCAGCATGAGCAGCGCGTCGCCCTCGCATCCGGGGAACGAGAAGTGCGCGTTGCCGGGGAGCCTGCCGACGGGATCGCCGTTGAGGATGACGTCCGGTACGGCCTGCCGTACGCGGTCGATCAGGTCGTCGCGCAGGACGGACAGCCGCTCGGCGGTCGCGTGACGGTGCGTCACCGCGGTCTCCACGGCCGCCGCGAACCCGGCGATAGCGGGCGCGTCGAGCGTTCCTGATCGCACGTCGCGCTCCTGGCCGCCGCCATGCAGCACGGGCTCGGGATCGACGCCGCGGGCCAGCAGCAGGGCGCCGACGCCCATGGGGCCGCCCACCTTGTGGCCGGAGATCGTCATGGCGTCCACTCCGGACTCGGCGAACGAGACCGGGAGCTGGCCGAGCGCCTGCACGGCGTCGGTGTGGAACGGGATGCCGTGGTCGTGCGCGATGGCCGCCAGGACCTGGACCGGCTGGACCGTCCCGACCTCGTTGTTGGCCCACATCACGCTGACCAGCGCGACGTCTTCCGGGTCACGGGCGATCGCCGCGCGCAGCGTTTCGGGGTGGACCCGGCCCTGCTCGTCGACCTCCAGCAGCTCCACCGTCGCGCCGTCCCGGTCGGCCAGCCACCGGGCCGGGTCGAGCGCGGCATGATGCTCGACGGCGCTGATCAGGATGCGGCGTCGCTTCCTCGCCCAGAACAGGCCCTTGATCGCCAGATTGTCCGCCTCGGTGCCCCCGGCCGTGAAGACGACCTCGCTGGGCCGGGCACCCACCGCGTAGGCGATGGTCTCCCTCGACTCCTCCACGACCCTGCGGGTGCGCCGGCCCGCCGCGTGCAACGACGAGGCGTTGCCGACCTGGCCGAGCTGCGCCGTCATGGCCTCCACTGCCTCGGGAAGCATCGGCGTGGTGGCGGCATGGTCAAGATACGCGGTTCCCACGACCCCTCCCGATCTGTCCTCAGCCAACTAAGCCTAACCGCGCCCAAAGGTGGACCAACCCCCGGCTTGGCGACTGAACCGTCCAGACGGTACAGTAACCAGAGTGAGAAGAGACGACTTGCTTGACGCGGCGGAGAGCCTGCTCTGCGACCAGGGGGCCCAGGGCCTGACCCTGGCCGCGGTCGCAGAGCGCGCCGGCGTCAGCAAAGGCGGCCTCCTCTATCACTTCGGCACCAAGGAAGCGCTGATCAAGGGCCTGATCGAGCGGCTGATCGCCGAGTTCGACGCGCTCGTCGAGGCACAGGGCGAAAGCGACTACACCCGGGCTTACCTGAAGGCGACCTTCCAAGCCGTCGAAAGCGGCC
Source organism: Microtetraspora glauca (assembly GCF_040656155.1). NCBI lineage: Bacteria > Bacillati > Actinomycetota > Actinomycetes > Streptosporangiales > Streptosporangiaceae > Microtetraspora > Microtetraspora glauca. The sequence goes on along the minus strand of NZ_JBFALK010000008.1, from coordinate 161,141 downwards.
GACTGAGACGCTGGGCCGTGGTGACCGGCGCGGCCGGCGACCCCACGCTGCTCGTGCCGCTTCGCGAGGCGATGGCCCGCTGGCACAGTCAGGATCTCGACCGCGAGCCCGACCCGATGACGTCCAGGATCGTACGGCTCGCGTGCGAGGGCGTCTGGGACGTCGCCACGCACGTGCCCGAGTTGCTCGACTATGCCGAGCTGCGCCGCCGCCTGCTCGACCTGCTCTAGACATCACCCCGAACCCGCCCGCCTCGATCCGGGGCGGGTGGCGGTCGCCCCGGCGCTCGAACGCTGACAGGGCGACCTGCTTCTGATTGCCCATCCGGCCTCGCGCCGAAACTTCTGAACCGATTTCAACACCCTTGAAAAGGAGCCCGTGATGACCCGCGCCTTGAGGACGGCCCGCTGGGGGGCGATCCTCACCTTCGTGCTCGGCGGCCTGCTGTGCGGAACGTTCACCGTGCGTATTCCCGCCCTGACCGACAAGCTCGGCATCCCCGAGTCATCGGTCGGCCTCGCGCTGCTCGCGTGGGGGCTCGGTGCGCTGCTGTCCATGCAGTCCATGCGCGGGATCATGGCCAGAGCGGGCAGCAAGGGCGTGCTGCGCGTCGCCGCCCCCCTCTGCGCGGCGACGCTGCTGCTCGTCGGGCTCGCGCCGTCCTTCCCCCTGCTGGTCGGGGCCGCACTGGTGTTCGGGATGGCCTTCGGCGCCGTCGACGTCGCCATGAACGCCCAGGGCTCGACCGTCGAGCGCGCGTACGGCAGGCCGCTGATGAGCGGCATGCACGCGGGCTGGTGCGTGGGTGCGATCTCGGCCGGGCTGATCGGCACGGCGGCCATCGCCGCGGGCCTGTCCCTGACCGCGCACATGGCGATCGTCGCCGTGCTGTCGCTGCCCGCGTCCGTGGTGCTGAGCCGTACGTACCTGGCCGACCGGGTCACGGGAGAGGCGAAGGGGCCGCGCCGCAAGCTGCCCGGAGTGGTCTACCTGCTCGGCGCGATCACGTTCGGCGCGTTCATGGTCGAGGGCGTCGTCGCCGACTGGAACGGCCTGTTCCTCCGCGACACGCTCATGGCGCCCGAGTCCCTGGCCGCGCTCGGCTACCCGATCTTCGAGGCGGGCATGCTGCTCGGCCGGCTCTCCGGCGACCGGCTCAGGACGCGGTTCGGCGCACCTGGCCTGATGGGATTCTCCGGCCTGGCCACGGCCGCCACGTTCGCCGTCGTCGTCGTGGCGCCGTCGGCGATCGTCGCGCTGTCCGCGATGCTCTTCGTCGGGATCGCGGTGGCGACGATCTCCCCGCTGGCGCTGTCGCTGGCCGGGACCGCCACGGACACCCCCGGTCCGGCGATCGCGCAGGCGGGGGCCATGGGATACGCCGGGCTGCTGCTCGGCCCCGTGGTGGTCGGCTTCCTGTCCGGCGCGACCTCCCTGCGCGTGGCGATGGTGACCGCGGTCGTCCTCGGCGTGCTCATCGCCGTCGCGACCCGCTTCCTGTCCAGGGCCCGTACGGCTCACGCCGAGATCACCGTGGAGCCCGAGCGGTTGCCCGTCGCGGCCTGAGTGACGGTCACGGCCTGAGCGGCCTCAGCGGCAGGCCCTGAGTGACAATTGTCCCGGGGAAGGCACGACATCTCCCCCTGCTGATCTCACAGGGGATTTGACAGGCTTTCTCCCGTGAAGAGGCCCCCCGTCGTCACCGTGACCGTGTTCGCCCTCACCGCGATCCCGAGCCTGCTGCAGTTCGTCCTCCCCGCGCTGGAGATCGCGCTGCGGCGTGATCCCGCCCGGGTCACGGACGGCGAATGGTGGCGGATCGGGACCTCGCTCGTGGTCCAGGGCGGTGGGCTGGTCGGCACGGCCTTCAACCTCGGGTCGCTCCTGGTGCTCGGCGCCCTCGCCGAACGCGCTCTGGGGCCCGCCCGGTGGGCGGCCTGCTATCTGGGAGGCGCGGCCGCGGGACAGGCGGCGGGAATGTTGCTCGACCTGGTGGACGCGGGCAACTCGATCGGCGTGTGCGGCCTCGCCGGCGGGCTGACCGTGGCCTTCGTACTCGGGCGGGCCGACCGGCTCGCCGGGGCCGCGGCGGCCTGCTACGCCGTGTTCCTGGCCGGCGGCCTCTTCGGGGGGACGACCGCCGTGATCGTCGCCACGATGCTCCTCGGCGCGGCCGGGGCGCAGCTGGTCGTCCATCGCGACCGGCTGCCGCGCTGGGCGTTCCCCGCGATCGTCCTGGTCCTGGGCGGCGTCCTGTCGGCGCTGTCCGATCTGCACGGCCCGGCCCTTCTCGGCGGCCTGGTCGTGGCAGCGGCTCTCGCGGGCACCACGCGCCCTACCCCGAGTTCCGCCCGCTGACCTCCGTCAGGGGCGGGCACCGTACCGGGCCGGGGCTCGGCCGGGAACACGGGAACCCAGAAACCCAGGAACACGCGAACACGCGAACACGCGAACACGGAAACGGCGCCGCACTACCCGGAAACACGGAAACGGCGCCGCACGATGCGTGCGGCGCCGTTCCTTCGAGCCGTGTTACTTGCGCTTCTCGATCTCTTCGGTGAGCTGCGGGACGACCTGGAACAGGTCACCCACGACACCGAAGTCGGCGATCTCGAAGATCGGGGCCTCGGGGTCCTTGTTGATCACGATGATCGTCTTCGAGGTCTGCATACCGGCCCGGTGCTGGATGGCACCGGAGATGCCGGCCGCGATGTAGAGCTGCGGCGACACGGTCTTGCCGGTCTGGCCGACCTGGAACTGGTGCGGGTACCACTTGGCGTCGGTGGCGGCACGCGAGGCGCCGACCGCCGCGCCGATGGAGTCGGCGAGCTTCTCGATGATGGCGAAGTTCTCGGCGGAGCCGACGCCACGGCCACCGGAGACCACGATCGCGGCCTCGGTGAGCTCCGGACGCGCGCCCTTCTCCTCCTTGACCCGCTCCACGATCTTCGCGGCGCGGGCGGCGTCGGACGGGGCCACTTCGACCTTCTCCTCGGCGCCCGCGCCGGCGGCGGCCACGGGAGCGGTGGAGTTGGGACGCACGGCCACGATCGGGGTGCCCTTGGTCACCCGGCTCCGGACGTTGACGCCACCGCCGAAGATCGACTGGTCGGCGACGAAGCCCTCGCCGAGCCCGACCGCGTCGGTGATCACACCGGAGTCCGTCTTGACGGCGAGCCGTCCGGCGACCTCCTTGCCCTCAGTGGTCGCGGCGACGAGGACGGCGGCGGGCGACTTGTCCCCCACCAGCTTGGCGAGCAGCTCGGCCTTCGGCGCCACCACGTAGTTCACGATCTCGTCGCTGTCGGCGACGTAGACCTTGTCGGCGCCGTATTCCGCCAGCTTGGCCTTGGCGGCCTCCGAGTAGCCGGGGCCCGCCCACACCGCCGACGCCTCGCCCAGCGTGCGGGCCAGCGTCAGCAGTTCGAGGGTGACCTTCTTGACCTCTCCGTCGACGTGCTCGACGAGAACCAGGATCTCACTCATCTCGGGGCCCCTCAGATGAACTTCTTCGACGCGAGGAAGTCGGCGGCCTTCACACCACCGTCGCCCTCGTCCTTGACAACCGTGCCCGCGGCGCGCGGCGGGGCCGCGGCGAACTCCGCCACCTCGCTGTAGGCCGCGGCCAGGCCGACGGCGGAGCCGTCGACGGAGGCGTCCGCGATGCCGAGCGTCTCGACCGGCTTCTTCTTGGCGGCCATGATGCCCTTGAACGACGGGTACCGCGGCTCGTTGATCTTCTCGACCACCGAGACGACGGCGGGGAGCGTGGCCTCGACCTTGTCGAAGCCGTAGTCGGTGATCCGCTCGATCGCGATGGCCGACCCGTTCACCTCGACCTTGCGCGCCAGGGTGAGCTGCGGGGTGCCCAGCCGCTCGGCGAGCATCGCCGCGAGCACGCCGGTGCGGGCGTCGGTGGACTCCGAGCCGAGGATGACCAGGTCGAACCCGATCTTCTTCAGCGCCTGCGCCATGGCGTACGACGTGGACAGGGCGTCCGAGCCGTGCAGCGCGTCATCGCTCAGGTGGACGGCCTTGTCGGCGCCCATGGCGAGCGCCTTGCGGATGGTCTCGGTCGCCTTGGCGGGGCCCATGGTGAGAACGGTGACCTCACCACCGTGAGCCTCCTTGAGCCGCAGCGCCTCCTCGACCGCGTACTCGTCGAGCTCGTTCACGACGCCGTCGACGGCGTCCCGGTCGAGCGTCTTGTCATCGGACCGCAACTTGCGCTCGGTCGCAGTGTCGGGGACCTGCTTCACGCAGACGACGATGTTCATGGCCGGTGGCCGACCTCCCGTTTCCGTACGGCTCTCGCTGGCCGCGCATGGGGTATGCGCATGCCCCGCTCAGACTGCCAGGTACCCATGGGCGTGATGACAGCGGGTGCCTCGGGCCAGAGCGGATTGCCCGGTGCTTCCACATGTTACCCACGGGTAGTTTCGCTGCAAACCCTAAGGATGCGCGCTCCGTCCGGTGTACTTTCGCTCACCGGAGGCCCGCTCATCCACCTTACCGAACTTTGTTCCACGCCCTCTGGCGGGGTACGGCTAGCCTCACACCACACCTTTCGCCGCACCCCTTTGTGCCTGATTGCCGCGCCCCTCGCTCAGCTGGCGAGGGCGATGATCGTCAGGAGGAAGAGGACACCACCCACCGCCAGGAGCAGGGTGAGCGTGCTGAAGACGCTGCTCAGCACCGCCCAGAGGGCGATGACCCCGGCCCCGCCCGCGAGATCGACGAGCACCCTCGTCCGCGACTTCGCCAGGAGTCCGAACCCCGCGTCGATCAGCACGCCGACGCCGTACAGGACGAGGATCAGGAGGGAGACCTCCGGAAAGTACTGGCTGGCGGCGGCGGCCACCAGGCCGGCGAAGACGCCCGTCCCGATCACCCAGCGCCTGCGGATGCGCTCCCGGTGCCGTGCTCGCGCCTCCTCCACCGACCGCTGCCTGTTCACCCGCCGGGGCTTCCACTCCCTTGTGGTCTCGCCCGAGAGCCCCGTCATCGCGGTCGGCACCACGTCCCTGGCGCGCCGTACGGGTGCGGCCAGGAGGGGGGACGGTCCCGCCGGGGCGTCGTCCGCGATCGAGGGCGCGACCGAGTCGAGCCGCGCCACGAGCTCGGCGGCGACCGGCCGGATTCCGGGATCGTCCTGCAGGCACTCCCGCAGCAGCGGGCTGAGCCAGGCGGGCACCCCGGACAGGTCCGGCTCGTGGTGCACCACCCGGTAGGCGACGGCCGCGGGCGGTCCGCTCCCGTACGGCTGCCGCCCCGAGGCGGCGAAGGCGAGCGTCGCGGCCCAGGCGAACACATCCGCCTCCGGCCCCGCCTCCGCGCCTTCGAGGACCTCGGGCGACAGGTAGCCGGGAGTGCCGACCACCGCACCCGACGCGGTCACCGAGGCCACGTCCTGGGCGCAGGCGATGCCGAAGTCGATCACGAAGGGCTCGTGGTCGGCGAGGATCACGTTGGCCGGCTTGAGATCGCGATGGACGACGCCCGCCCGATGGATCGACTCCAGCGCCTCGGCGAGGCCGCGCGCGAGCCGCAGCAGGTCCTCACCGCCGACCGGCCCCTCGGTGACCAGCACCGAGCTCAGCGGGCGGCCCTGGACGTACCGGGTGACGATGTACGGGTGCTGCCCGTTGAGCGAGGCGTCGAGGACCTCGGCGATGTGCGGGCCGCGCACCCGGCGCATGGTCTCGACCTCGCGGGCCAGGCGGGTGAGCGCGAGCGAGTCCGCCGCGACGTGCGGGTGGAGGACCTTGACGGCGACGGTCCTTCCCTCGGTGTCGAGCGCCAGGTGAACCTCGCCGAAGCCGCCCGCCCCGAGCTGCGATAGCAGGCGATACGGCCCGAGCTGTCCACCGTTCGGCGACCCCATCCCGCTCCCTTCGCCCCCCATTCCATGGTGCCCCGCCAGTACCAAAGGACTCTCTAAGGACTGGTTAGGACTAGAAAGGGAGAACTGCCTGACCGATCCTCTTCGTGATGTCTCCGATCAGGCCGCCGATCAGGTTGACGACGGTGTCCTCGCCCTTCGCCTTCAGGCTCCCCACGATGTCGTCGATGGCCACGGACGGCGGCCGCCACGGAGCCCAGGACGGGTCCGCGGAGAGCGCCGTCATCACCGCGAAGAACGCCACTGTGCCGACGACGAGCGCGACGACCATGCCCGCGCCAGGGCTGCGGATCGCGCCCGTGAGCGTGCGGGCGACCGCCTTGCGCGGCGCTCCGCCGCCGGGCAGGACGAACAGCCCCGCCACGAAGGCGCCCGCCGCGTAGGCCGCGGCCGGATCGGTGCCCATTTTTCCGATGTAGACGAGCGCGCCCCACACGCACATGCCGAACATCGCCGCGAGCGGTACCTGGACCAGCGTGGCGAACACCGACTTGATCAGCGCCCACGGCGTGCCCAGCACGGCGAGGATCGGGTCGGCCCCGCTGCTGCCGCGTACCGACCGGCGCTCGGCCAGGTCGCCGAGCAGGTAGTGCCCCACCCGGAGACAGAGCGCGGCCACGATCGCGAACAGGCTCACGGTCACCGGGAGGACGCAGGCCAGTGCGACCAGGATGGTGAGCAGCAGCCCGGCCATGACCGGATGCCTGGTGCGATAGCGCGGTCGTTCCTGCTCCGGCGCGTACGGCCGGGCCTGCGCGGCCGGGCCGGTCGGCGCCGGAGGCGTGATCCGGGGGCCGGGCGGCGCGGTGTGCCCGGGCGGGACGCCCTGCGGCCCGGCTACGTGCCCGGGATGCGCCGGCGGATATCCCGCCACTCTCTGGTCCGGGAACGGCGGCGGGTACGGAGCGGGCTGGTAGGGCGGCGGATGGCCCTGACCCGGCGGATAACCGGGGGGAGACGGCGGAACGGCCCTGGCGGGTGACTGCCTCGACTGGCGCGGCTCCCTGCGGGGACGCTCCGGCTCGACGTAGTTCACCGGAGGAAGCAGATCGGAGTAGCTGTCGTCCTCCCGCACCCCTGACGGTGTGTACGGCACGGCGGGAGTGACGGCGTCGTCCAAGACCCTGGTGCCGTCGACGGGCCCGTGCCCGTTGAGGGCCGACGCGTCGAGGACCCTGGTCCCGCCGTCGCGTGCGACCTCCTGGAGTGCGGTCACGGACGGGTCGAGCGCCCGGGACAGCCGCAGGAGGGAGCCGGCCGTGGGGCGCGACGCGGAGTCGGTGGCCAGCGCCAGGCGCAGCCATCCGTGCAGCCACGGCGGCGCGAGGTCGATCTGCGCCTTGCCTTCCAGGATGTTGTAGCAGACCGACTCGAACGTGCCCGAACCGAACGGCGGCTTGCCGGAGACCGCGAAGAACACGGTCGCGGCCAGCGCGTGCACGTCGGCCGCCTGGGTGATCTCGGTGTCCCTGATGATCTCGGGGGCGAGGTATCCGGGTGTGCCGACGAACATGCCCGTCTGGGTCAGCCGGGTGGCGTTCACCAGGTGCGCGATGCCGAAGTCGATCACCAGCGGTTCGCCGTCGACGAGCATCACGTTGGCCGGTTTGAGGTCACGGTGGATGACGTCGGCGGCGTGGATGGCGACCAGCGCCTCACAGAGGCCGCGCGCCAGCCGGACGACGTCGTCGTCCGGAAGCGGACCGTCCTCAAGCACGGTCTGCTCCAGCGTCCGCCCGGGGGCGTACCTCGTCACGATGTACGGCGTGTCGCTGATCAGGTCGGCGTCGAGCACCTCGGCGACGCGGGCGCTGCGCACCCGGCGCATGGTCTCGACCTCGCGGGTGAGCCGGTCGCGTGCCTTGAGGTCGGACGCCACGTGCTGGTGCAGCACCTTGACCGCGACCTCGCGCCCCTCCTCGTCCAGGCCGAGGTGGACCACCCCCATGCCGCCCTCGCCGAGCTGGCGGAGCAGCCGGTAAGGGCCGATCCTCTCCGGAGCCTCAGTCGCCGACATGTCCGTCCCCCGTCACTGATTCCCTGCTTTGTTACGCAACTGGTTCAGGTCCTGCACCACCGAGGGCACGTTGACGGGACCCATGAAGTGTCCCCCTACGTGTTTACCCATCAGGCCGGTCAGCGCAATCGCCGTCACCACCGTGGCGACGGCTCCGGCCCCCCAGGCCAGCGCCGTCGCCGCACTTCTCGTCGGCACCAGCGACGCGAGCGTGCGCCGCATCTGCCGGCTCGGACCCTCCACTCCCGGCCCCGCGCACACCGTCCACAACGCCACGGCGATGCCCCAGCTCAGCGCGTCGAGCGTGGACATCTTCGCGACGAGCACGGTGAGCAGCAGCGTCACCGGAAGTCCGAGGATCAGCGCGTACGGCACCAGCGCGATCGTGATGCCGACCGACCTGAGCAGCGCGGCCGGCTGGCCGAGCACGCGCAGCACGTCCGCCGCCGCGGCGGCCGGCGGCCTGCGGCCGTTCAGCTGGGGCTGCGCGATGTCGGCGGCGCGCAGCAGGATCGTGGCCGGCAGCGCCACCAGGGTGACGAGCAGGGGCGCGATGACCGCGAGGGCCACCACCAGGACCAGCAGCATCGCGCCCGCCACGCCGTACGCCTTGGAGCGCTGGAGCGGGGTGCCGGGCGCCGAACCGGAGGCGGCCACCGGAGGCGGCGGCACCCGGACGGTCGGCTGGAAGGGCGCCGGATGCGGCTGGTGGACGTGCGGCGTCTGCTCGTAGATCTCCGGCGCCTGCTCGAAGAACGACTGCTGGGGATAGGCGCCCCGGAGCTCCTCCGGCCTGACCCTGCGGGTCGGCACGTCCGTCTCGCCGGTCTTCGGCGCGGCCTGCCAGGGCGTCTGGGGCGTCTGGGGCGTCTGGGACGGCGGAGTCGTGGGCGGCGTGACCGGCGGCACGGGAGTGCGCGGGCCGGTCTGCGGCGCGTACCGCGTGGGCGCCTCGTCGGGGCGGGCCGGGTTCCCGGACGTGACGCCCGCCCGGCGCAGGTCCTCGCCGGTCACCCGCACGGTGGGGAACGGGTCGCCGGGCTGGCCCGGCGACGTGGGGTCTCCGAGCAGCGAGACGAACTCCTCCGCCGGAGGCGTGGCGGGCGTGGGCGTGGGCAGGGACGGCGAGGTGGGAGGCCGCCACGGCGGCACGCCCTGCTGCTGAGGCTGCTGAGGCTGTTGGGACTGCTGCCGCGGCGGAACAGGCTGCCCGGGGACGCCGACGACGGGCACCGGCCGGCCGGTCGTCTCGTCGACGTTCGGGACCGTGGTGATCTCGTCGGGCACGTGTGCCCTGCCGCCACGCGCCATGAGCCGGCTCACCTGCCGGCTCAGCTCGGCGGCGGTCGGGCGTTTGGCCGGTTCGCGTTGGAGCGCCGCGCGCAACACCGGCTGGATCAGCGCGGGAGCGGCGCTGACGTTGGCCTTGCCGGAGGTGATGTTGTAGAAGATCATCTCCAGCGTGCCCTTGCCGAAGGGGGGCAGGCCAGTGGCGGCGTAGAGCAGGGTGCCCGCCCAGGCGTGCACGTCCACCTCGGGACCGGCCTCGTGCCCCTCGATGATCTCGGGCGCGAGATAGCCGGGCGTCCCGATGAACATGCCGGTCTGGGTGAGGCGCGTGGCGTCCACAGCCTGGGCGATGCCGAAGTCGATCAGGACCGGACGCCCGTCGAGCATGAGCACGTTGCCCGGCTTCAGGTCGCGGTGGATCACCCCGGCGGCGTGCACGGCGGCGAGCGCCTCGGCCACGCCGCTCGCGACCTGCAGCAGAGCGTCCACGGAGAGCGGACCGTCCTGCTTGACGATCTCGTCCAGCGGGCGGCCCGGCACGTACCGGGTCACGATGTAGGGCCGGTGGCCCGTGACGTCGGCGTCGAGGACCTCCGCGATGTACGCGCTGCGCACCCGCCGCATCGTCTCGACCTCGCGCGACAGTCTCCTGCGAGCGACGTCGTCCTGAGTGACCTCCGGGCGCAGGACCTTGACGGCCACCTGCCTCCCGTGCGGATCCAGGGCGAGGTGGACCACGCCCATGCCGCCCTCACCGAGCCGCCGCAGCAGCCGGTAGGGGCCCAGTCGGTCGTCCTGATTCATGGCGTAAGCACCATACCGACTAAAGCACCGTCCATGACTGAACCATCGCGCCACATCCTGCTCGTGACAACGCATGGAACAGCCATTCGGTTTCCCATGTGACGGTCACGAGGGCCTCGGGGACCGTCACATGGCGAGGGAGAGCACCTCCGCGCCGGTCGCCGCGACCAGCGCCTTCCCGGAAAGTGCCAGCTTGGAGCGGCGGACGCCGCTTCCGATCACGATGAAGTCCCGCCGGGTCACATTTTCGTCAACGAGCACCGGCCAGGCCGCGGGAAGCCCGATCGGGGTGATGCCGCCGTACTCCATGCCGGTGAGCTCGACGGCCTCGGCCTGCGGGGCGAAGGAGACCTTCCGGACGTCCAGGTGCCTCCTGACGACCCCGTTCACGTCCGCCCGGTCCTCGGCGAGCACCAGCACCGCGGCGTACCGGACCTCGCCGCCCCTCTTGCCCGCCACGATCACGCAGTTGGCCGAGTCCTCCGGGGCCACGCCGTACCGCTCGCAGAACGCGGCGGTGTCCGAGAGCGCGGGATCGATCTCGGCCACCCTCAGGTCCGCGCCGGTCTCCTGGACCGCTTTCGCCACGGGGTCCGCGAGCAGGTCGATCCGGTCGGCGACGGGCACCCAGTCGAGCATCAGGACTCCTTCAACACACGCTCGTGCAGTTGGGTGACCACATTACGGGCCGACTCGAACGCGCCCGCCTGCCACGCGACGAGATGGGTGAGCCAGTCTCCGGCGAAGTAGACCCTGCCGTCGGGCTTCTGCAGCAGCGAGAAGGCGCCCTCGTAGGAGGGCCAGGCCATCCAGGCCCCCTCGATGTACGGCTGGCGCTGCCAGGCGATGGAGACGCTGGAGGCGAGCGCGCTGCGGTACTTCGCCCCGTGGATCTTCATGCCCTGGTCGAGCGCCCGGCGCTGCCGCTCGGCGTGCTTCAGCCGCGCGTAGGCGTCGGCGTCCGATCCCGTGTTGTAGTAGCCGACGACCAGCCCGCTCCGGCCGTGGAACCCGTGCGAGGGATACCAGATGTGGGAGATGTCGAGATCGGTCTCGGTGACGCCGCCGTAGATGTGGTCGTCGCTCTCCCACCAGCGCGACCGGTACTCCAGCCCGATCTTGCCCGCGGACGCCGGCTTGGGCGTGGACAGCGCGTCCACGGTGCGGCGGTCGAGGTTGCCGGGCACCCGCGCGAGAACGTTCGGCGGCAGCGCGGCGATGCAGTAGTCGGCCCGGACGGAGCCGCCCTTGTACGCGACCTCGACGCCGTCCGGCCGGTTGGTGATCTTCTCGGCCGGGGCGGAGGTGCGGATCCGGTCCTTGCCGACCGCGTCCACGAGCCGGGTGACGATCGCGTCCATGCCGCCCACCGGCTGGAACATCGGCATGGCCTGGTCATAGGCGAGCCCGAAGCTCACCGTCCTGCCGATCCGATATCCGAGGACCTCGCTGAGCGAGGGCGGCCCGCCGGTGGATTCGCCCCTGCGTTCGGAGCCCGCGTACGCGTACCGGTCGCCGATGTCGCCGAAGGCCGACAGGAAGTCGAGCAGCAGTTCCTTGTCCTGCCCGGTCAGCCGCCGGTCGAGGGCGCCCTCGTTCGTCGCCTTGGCCAGCAGCTCGCTGAGGTAGCCGTACGTGTCGGCACGGGCCGTACGCGCCCGGATCGGGGCCGCCATGCCGCTCGTGTAGACGTAGGCGCTGGGGTTCTCGTTGACGAACACCTCGATGGGGACGCCCAGGTCGCGGCAGTAGTCGAGGGTGATCATCCACTGGGCGATCCGGCCGGGGCCCGCGTTGAAGTAGATCCCCTCGCCGAACTTCGCCTCCTGGGTCTCTCCCGCGATCTCGGGAAGCCGGTCGCCGTGGCGGAGCGTGCGGTTCCGCCCTCCGACGTGGTCGCGCGCCTCCAGCACCGTGCAGTCGTAGCCCGCCCTGCCCAACTCGTACGCGCAGGCGAGCCCCGCGACGCCCGCGCCGAGGATCACGACCTTCGCCCCGGCGCGGCCGCGTAACGCGAAGTCGGAGGCCCGGGGCGGGGCGTAGTCCGTCGACTGCCGGTCGGGGGCCAGCCCGAGCGCGCCCATGGCGGCGTACATCGCGCCCGCGCCTCCGGCGGCGCCGAGACCGACGAGGAGCCCACGCCGCGTGAGCGTCCCTCGCGTCGTGGCGCCGCTCATCCCGCCGACCCCGTGCCGCTCGTGTCCGTCCTCGTCACCGGGTCCGCCTCAGCCGTAGATCCCGCTGCCGCACGCGACCTGTCCGGCGATCATGGCGAAGATGCCGAAGAGCGCCATGATCTCCCGGTAGTCGTCCGTGCTGAACTCGGTGTGCCGGGGGCCGACCTGCCGGGTGCCGGGAACGATCGCACAGCCCGCCGCGATCGCGGTCGAGTTCCACTCGACGCCCAGCGTGTACGGCGGCGTCACGGCGTAGGGCCGGAAGTCGCCCAGCCGGCCGAGCGCCCGCGCGGCGGCCTCCCGGATGCGGGCCTGGGCGACGCTCGGCGGCAGCAGCTCGGCGGAGAACCGGTCGACGCCCTTCTTGACGGCCACGGTCTCCACGTCGCCAAGCAGCTCGCGGGCCTCCTCGCAGACGGCCTCGTCTCCGGTGATCAGCGCGATGGGAACGCCCATCGAACCGGCGAACCCGGCGACCAGCCGGGTCTCCCCGCAGATCTCGCCGTTGAGGTAGACGTTCTGGATCTCCTTGCCCATCCAGGTGTGGTTGAGCACGCCGTGCTGCACGCCCGCCCGCGCGTGGTACCCGGCGAAGCAGGCGGCGTCGAAGTCCGGGGTGAGCCCCTGCCCCATCCGGTGCGGCTTGCCCGGCCCCCGGATGAGCGTCGCGCGCGGGTCGATCAGGTCGATCCGCAGGTTCTTGGTCGACCCGTGGGCGTCGTTGATCAGCACGGCTTCGGCACCGGCGTCGAAGGCGCCCGCGACGACGGCGTTGGCGTCGCCCGTCATCAACTCGCAGCCGCGCTCGTAGCCCCGGCCGCCCGCGTGCATCTCCTCCGGGTCGGTCAACCCGGTGACGCCCTCCATGTCCACGGACACGTAGATCTTCAACTGACCCCCCAGTTCTCCACCCGGGCGATCTCGTCCGGGGTCATCAGGCCGATGCCTTCCATGTACGTCGCGACCTGCTTCCGCCACGGCTCCGGGATCTCCTCGATCGCCGGGGGATAGCAGTGGTCCAGCCAGCGGGTGGACTCCTCGGTCGCCCGCAGGTGTTCGGCGGCCCGCGCGAACGGCGTGTCCTCGATCCCGGGCACCCGCGCGCAGCCGTACTCGATCATCTCCTGCCCGCCGTACGGGGGCGGCTCCTGCCACTTGCGGGCGACCGCGCTGCTCGCGGTGAGCGAGGTCGCGAGCGGGCGCCGCTCGACGGCGGCCTGGATGAGCTCCTTGTACAGGCACTTGCCGCAGGTGCCGCAGGGGCCGTCGCCCGAGCCGCGCAGGCACCAGCGCACCTGGTCGCGCAGCTCGGACTCGAGCGCGACGCGCATCGTCATGGCCTCGCTGATGCCCCCGACGGGCAGCACGACCGGCAGCCCGGCGGCCGCGAACACGCGGCCCCATCGCCCGTGTGGGGCCCACATGGGGTTGTCGGGCGTGTACCTGTGCACGTACCTGTCGCCGCCCAGCCAGCGGGATCCGAGCTCGTAGCCCATCGCGAGGCCGCCGAGGTCGAGCTCGTCCGCGAGGAGGAGCGCGCCGGCGGCCACCGCGTGGTGCTCGGGATAACCCGGCCGGGGATAGGAGAGCAGGAACTCCAGATCGGACGTCACGATGCTGAGTTCGCGCCCGGTCTGCCCGGCGAGGCGGGCGAGAACGTCGGAGCGGTAGTGCGTCCACCGGTTCGGGACCCGGGGATGGCTGATCCGCTTGAAGTGGACCAGCGGGGCGTCCGGGAGGATCGCGGCCACCGCCACGGAGTCCGCGCCGCCGCTGTAGGAGATCGCGAGCCGCGTCCCGGATCTCGGCTCAGCACCGACCGGCCCCGCCTCGACGCCCCATCCGTCGTGGACGGCCTCGGCGAGTGCCGGGGAGATCGGCCGGTCGAAGGTCACCCGCCGCCCTGTCCACGGCGCCACCACCGTCCAGGCCGCCACCGCGAGCAGGTCCGGATGCACGTACGGCTGAGCGGACGGCCGGGCGCACGACTGGGATGAAGCGGCGGGCGGGAGCCGTACCTGGCAGGAGTTGGTGCGCAGTTCCAGACGCTGACCGTCGGTGCAGGTGCCGGTGGTGGCGTCCTCGGGGTCGAGCATGAAGGTGAGCCGCCAGACGTGGTCGCCCTTCCCCGCCCCGGGGGCTCCCTCGTCGTCCCGTCCCCCGGCGGTCCAGGTGACGCGCACGGCTACTCCGCGTCCACGGTCACGACGGCCCTGGCCTGGAACTCGGTCCTGATCTCGGCTCTGAGCGCGTCGATCGCCTGCCACACGAGCATCTCGTTCTGCAGCAGGCGATCGAGGGCGTCGGCGGTCTCGGTCGCGAGCCGGTGCGCGTCCGTTCCCCGGAGGTCGACCGTGGGCGCCTTGGGCGGGGTGATCACCACCTGCCGCAGCCGATCGACCTCACTGCGCAGGGACACGACCTCCCGGCGCAGCATCTGGACCTCCCACAGGGCGTCCTTGATGTCTTTCCGATGCTCCGCCTTGTTGACGTATCGGGCGTCGATCCGGGAACGCACCGCCCGACGGAGCCGTGAAGGAATCAGCGCGCGTAAGACGAACCGCATGAACCGACACCATAGCGGCAAAGCCATCGGCCTTTGTGATCAATATCTATTTGTGCCCATCGCCTCATGTCGGCATTTGTCGCTATACGCGGATGAGCGCGTACGGCGGGCGGATCAGCGGCCGGTGAACTTGGGACGGCGCTTCGCCGCGAACGCCCCCATGCCTTCCTTGGCGTCCTCCGTGGCGAACAGAGCGGAGAACTGGAGCCGCTCGATCTCCAGGCCGGTGTCGAGATCGACCTCCAGTCCCCGGTCGACCGCCTGCTTGGCCGCGCGGAGCGACACGGCGGGACCTCCGACGAAGGTCGAGGCCAGCTCCAGCGCGGCGGTGTAGACCTCGTCGTCCGGGACCACCCGGTCCGCAAGCCCGATGGCCAGCGCCTCGGCGGCGTCCACGTGCCTGCCGGTGAAGATCAGGTCCTTCGCCCTGGCCGGCCCGATCAGCCGGGGCAGCCGCTGGGTGCCTCCCGCGCCCGGGATGAGGCCCAGAGAGATCTCCGGCTGGCCCAGCTTGGCGCTCTCCCCCACCACGCGGAAATCGGCGCAGAGGGCGAGCTCGCACCCGCCTCCCAGGGCGTACCCGGTGATCGCCGCGACGACGGGCTTGCCGATCTCGGCGACGGCGGTGAAACACTCCTGCAGCGTCCGCGAGTGCGCCGCCATGTCCACGTAGGACATCACGGCCATCTCCTTGATGTCGGCACCGGCGGCGAACACCCGCTCGCCCCCGTAGAGGATCACCGCGGCGATCAGCGGATCGGCGTCCACGATCCGCGCGCACTCGGCGATCTCCTCCTGGACCTGCCGGTTGAGGGCGTTCATCTTGGGCCGGTCGAGCCGGATGGTCGCGATCTGGTCGGTGATCTCAACGCTGACGAACTCGCCCATGACACCGTCGTCCTTCCGTAAGCTGACGCGCTGGCTGGCGCGCTCCGATGGCGTGACCACCTTACGACTGGGCCAGAGGAAGATCGCGCGGTGATCCCGGTGTCCGGCCCGGTACGGCGACCTGGTGGTACACGCGCTCGTATCCCCCGACCATGACGGGGACGTCGAAGTTGCGGGCGACGTGCGCGCGACTGAGCGCCGGATCCAGGTCCCCCGACGCCTCGATCGCCGGGGGCAGCTCGCCCAGCTCCTTCCTGACGAAGCCGGTGACCCCGTCCACCACGATCTCGGCGACGGACCCCCGGTCGAGCGCCACCACCGGCGTGCCGCAGGCCATCGACTCGATCATGGTCATGCCGAACGGCTCCTCCCATTGGAGAGGGAACAGCAGGCAGCGGGCCTTGGACAGCAGCTCACGCTTCAGATCGGCGTCCGCCTCCCCGACGTACTGGACCCCCTGGCCCAGCCGGGGCTTGACGTACGCCTCGAAGTAGGCGTGCTCGATCTCCTCCGACCGCTTGCCGGCCAGGACGATGCGGCGCCCCACCGCGCGTGCGGCCTCGATCGCCAGATGCGCCCCCTTGTCGGGGTTGAAGCGGCCGAGCCAGAGGACCCAGTCCTCCTTCAGGTCGCGGAAGGGGAAGGACGCGACGTTCACCGCGTTGTGCACCCGCCCGGCCCAGTCGAGCCGCGAGCCGCGGGCGCGCTGCGCGGACGAGATCGCGACCAGCGCGACGTTCCCGTCGAGCGCCCGGTAGTAGTCGCCCATCTCGCCGGTGACCGCGCCGTGGCAGGTGACCACCGTCGGCGCGGCCCGGCTGCCCGCGCCGAGCGGCCCCGCCAGCGAGTGGTCGTGGACCACGTCGACCACGAGATCCTCCAGCATCCGTTCCACCCTGGCCGCGTGCAGCACCTCCGGCATCGGGTCCCCGATCCGCTGGGACGGCGGCTGCTCGTAGGTGCGCAGGTCGACGCCACGTCCCGCGCCGATCAGCGTCACCTGGTGGCCCCGCTGTACGAGCCCGACGACCAGGTCGGCGACCATCGACTCGATGCCCCCGTAGCCGCGCGGCGGGACCTCGTACCACGGCGGCGCGATCATGGCGATCCGAAGAGCGCCACGCCCTCGCCACAGTTCGTTCCGCGACTCCATCCCCACCTCCGGTCGTCAGCTGTTGTCCGTGACCATCGCGCTGATCGGGGAACGCGCCTTGTGGAGGACCTCGATGGTCTCCGGCAGGCCGGAGACCCGTGTGCCCCCTTTCTCGTCGACCTCGATGCCGATCCGGGTCCCCGCGAGGCGCAGGCCGGTGAGGCTCAGCGACCCGAACCCCTCGGGCAGCACGGGATCGACCCAGATCTTCTGGTACGGCACCCAGGGGTCGAACCGGAGCAGCGTCCGCATCATGTGGATGGGGGCGGCCGCCGCCCACGCCTGCGGCGAGCACGACGTCGGGTACGGCACCGGCACGGGGAACTCCGTACGGTCGAACCCGCAGAAGAGCTCGGGCAACCGCCCGCCGAACGCCTTCGCCGCGTCCAGCACCGCCATGATGATCCGCTGCGACTCCGTGACGAAGCCGTAGCGCATCAGCCCGCCGGCCACGATCGCGTTGTCATGCGGCCAGACCGACCCGTTGTGGTAG
This sequence comes from Microtetraspora glauca, assembly GCF_040656155.1. NCBI lineage: Bacteria > Bacillati > Actinomycetota > Actinomycetes > Streptosporangiales > Streptosporangiaceae > Microtetraspora > Microtetraspora glauca. The sequence goes on along the minus strand of NZ_JBFALK010000008.1, from coordinate 143,851 downwards.
CTCATCGGGTTGTACGCGGCCATGTCGGTGGCCAGCGTCCTGACGCCGAAGCCACTGAACATCGCCTTCGACATCAGGTGCTCGACGACGACGACGGCCCGCTCCGGCGCGATGATGCCGGTCCACAGGCAGTGGCCCATGTTGGAGGCGAGACTGTCGATGGGCACGCCGCTGCAGTCCAGGCCGATCGCGTAGTAGCCCCGGTCCGGCAGCCAGAACCGCTCGTTGAACGCCTCGCGGATGCGCTGGGCGCGCTCCGTGCACCGCCGCTCCGTCTCGGTGTCGCCCGACTCGTGGGCGAAGTGGCCGCGCGCGATGTAGGCCGAGTACACGTACCCCTGCACCTCGGCGAGCGCGATCGGCGGGCGGGCCAGCGTGCCGTCGGCGAAGTTGACCCCGTCGTAGGAGTCCTTCCATCCCTGGTGGACCAGGCCCTGGTCGGTCTTCCTGCAGTACCAGAGGAAGTCGTCCTTCAGGCCGTAGTTCTCGATCCAGGCCAGCGCCGCGTCTGCGGGCGGGAGCAGTTCCTCCACCGCCTCCCGGTGCAGGCCCCACCGGCGCAGCTCGCCGAGGAGCATGACGAACAGCGGGGTCGCGTCGACCGAACCGTAGTACGCGTTGCCGCCGAGAGGCGACGTGGGTGTGGACACGCCGAACCGCAGCTCGTGCAGGATCTTGCCCGGCTCCTCCTCGGTCAGCGGGTCCACCCGCGTGCCCTGCAACCTCGCCAGCCTGCGCAGCGTGCCGAGGGCGAGCGACCGGTCCAGCGTCAGCGCGAACCACGAGGCCAGCAGCGAGTCACGGCCGAACAGGGTCATGAACCAGGGGGCGCCGGCCGCGATCGACGGCGGGTCGTCCGGATAGTCGGCCTCGAACAACCGCAGCGACCCCAGATCCTCCCTCGCGCAGCGCAGCGCCTGGGTGAGGAAGGCGTCCTGCGACGCGACGACCGGGACCTGCCGCTCCCAGTCGGCCCGTCGTACGGCCGGCTCCGCCCGTTCGAGGGTGGAGAACCACGCCTGCGACTCCTCCCCCTCGATGATGGGATTCACGTGCACCGCCGCACGCCACTCCCCCCGGGCCGGTACGACGGCGCGGAAGGTCAGCAGGCCGGGTACGGCGAGGACGCCGGTGGAGACGACGGATACTCCCCTGCCCCGGCTCATGGAGTAGATCCGCAGGCCGTCCGGGCTGCTGGTGACGTCGATGTCGGCGACGTGGCGGATCCGGTCGGTCTTGACCTCGAACAGGTCGGCCACGTCCGAGCCGACGTGGATCTCGACCACGCATCCGGCCGGCTCGTCGGAGAGGTTGCGCAACGTGATGTCCTCGCGCAGCCCGCCGCCGACGTAGCGGTCGCGCAACACCAGCAGGGTGCTCTCGACACGTCCGGGTCGCGGCCGCGTCCTGCTGAGGAACACCGCGTGGTACGGCTCGGCCGGCAACACCTGCAACGGCTCGATCGGCGCCTCGTCCACCCGCAGCTCCCAGCGGGAGAGCAACCGGGTGTCGGCGTGGTAGACCCCTTCGGCGCCACCCGCCACGATGTCGCCGTTCCGGCCGGACACGCAGAACGAGCCGCCCTCGACCAGGGTCACCGTCGCGCCCCCGAGCGCGGTCGGCTGCCCCTCGAACGTCCAACCGCTCATGATCCCCCCAGGACCGGTTTCGCCCGATGCATCCAGTTTGCCCCTTTGTGGGTCCCGATCCCGCGAAGAGCAGCCCGAATGTCGTACGCCCGGTCCCGGAGGGAGGGTCAGCGGAGGGTGCCGTTGGTCATGCCGACAGGTTCCTCGGGCACGGCGATCAGGCCCAGCTCGGCCGGAGACGCCATGAGCGGGTGGTCGGGCACGACCCTGACGGTGTAACCGAAGGCCCCCGTGCGGTCCAGCGGCAGCGTCCCGACGCAGTAGGCCCGGCCGTCGTCGCCCGTCGAGTCCACCGTGAGCGTGGCGTACACCGGATCGATCAGCTCGTCGTGCGCCCCGACCCGTCCGTACGCCGCCTGGACCCGTACGTCGTCCGGGGACAACTCGCCCAGCGCGACCGTCGCGCGCAGCTCCAGTGTGGCCCCGAGCTCGGGGGTGTCACCGATGCCCGACGCCTCGACGTGCTCGACCCGGACGCCCGGCCACGCGCGGGTGACCCGCAGCTTCCAGGCCGCGAACGCCTTGGCGTCCCGGTAGCCGTCCGCGGACAACGTCCGCGCCGAGGCGGCGGCCGGGGCGTACAGGTCGCCGACGTAGTCGCGGAGCATCCGCCCGGCGAGGACCTTGGGACCGAGAGAAGTCAGGGTGTGCTTGACCATCTCCATCCAGCGCCGCGGCAGCCCGTCGGCGGCGCGGTCGTAGAACCGGTCGGCGACCTCACGCTCGATCAGGTCGTAGAGGGCGGCGGCCTCCAGCTCGTCCCGGCGTTCGGGATCGGCGACGCCGTCGGCGGTCGGGATGGCCCAGCCGTTGTTGCCGTCGTACCACTCCTCCCACCAGCCGTCGCGGATGGAGAGATTCAGACCACCGTTGAGCGCCGCCTTCATCCCGGAGGTGCCGCACGCCTCGAGCGGGCGCAGCGGGTTGTTCATCCACACGTCGCACCCGGTGACCATGAGCCGGCCCAGCGCCATGTCGTAGTCGGGCAGGAAGACGATGCGGTGCCGCACGTCCTCCTCGTCGGCGAACTTCACGATCTGCTGGATGAGCTTCTTGCCCCCCTCGTCGGCGGGGTGGGCCTTGCCCGCGATCACGATCTGGACGGGCTTCTCCGGGTCGAGGAGCAGCGCGCGGAGCCGGTCGGGATCGCTGAGCATGAGCGTGAGGCGCTTGTAGGACGGCACGCGGCGGGCGAAGCCCATCGTCAGCGCCTCGGGGTCCAGCGCCTCGTCGGCCCACCCCAGCTCCGCGTCGGACGCGCCGCGCTCGCGCCAGGACTGCTTGATCCGCTGGCGCGCCTCCATGACGAGACCGGCCCGGAGCTTGCCGCGGATCGCCCAGAGCTCCTGGTCGGGGATCTTCTGGATCGCGTCCCAGCCCTGGCCGGTCTCGACCAGCTCGGGCAGCTCCCTGTCGGCGAGTTCCATCATCTCGCGGCCCACCCACGTCGGGGCGTGCACGCCGTTCGTGATGGATCCGATGGGGATCTCGTCGATGTCGAACCCGGGCCACAGCCCGTGGAACATCTCCCGGCTCACCCTGCCGTGCAGCAGGGACACGCCGTTGACGCGCTGCGCGAGCCGCATGCCCATGACCGCCATGTTGAAGACGGGCTTCTCGCCCTCCACGGCGTCGGGCTCGGCGCCCAGCTCCAGAATGCGTTCGACGTTCACGGTCGGCCACGCGTTGGCGCCGCCGAACTGGCGGGCGATCATCTCCACCGGGAACCTGTCGATCCCCGCGGGGACCGGCGTGTGCGTGGTGAAGACGGTGCCCGCGCGTACGGCCTCCAGCGCCTCGTCGAAGGAGAGCCGGGCCTCGGTGAGCTCGCGGATGCGTTCGAGGCCGAGGAAACCCGCGTGCCCCTCGTTGGTGTGGAACACCTCGGGCTCCGGGTGCCCCGTGATCCGGCAGTACGCCCGGAGCGCGCGGACGCCGCCGATGCCGAGCAGCAGTTCCTGCATCAGGCGGTGGTCGCCGCCGCCGCCGTAGAGGCGGTCGGTCACGTCCCTGGCCGCGGCGTCGTTCTCCGCGACGTCGGAGTCGAGCAGGAGCAGCGGCACCCGGCCGACCTGGGCCACCCAGATCTGGGCGTGCAGGGTGCGCGGCCCCGGCAGGCCGATCCTGATCCGGGCGGGAGAGCCGTCCCGGTTCTTGAGGAGGGTGAGCGGCAGGCCACCGGGATCGAGCGACGGATAGTGCTCGAGCTGCCAGCCCTCCGGCGAGAGCGACTGCGAGAAGTAGCCGTGCCGGTAGAGCAGCCCCACCGCGAGGATCGGCACGCCGAGGTCGCTCGCGGCCTTCAGATGGTCGCCCGCCAGGATGCCGAGGCCGCCGGAGTACTGCGGCAGCGCGGCGGCGATGCCGTACTCGGGCGAGAAGTAGCCGACGGCGGCGGGACCTCCCTCGAGCGACTGATACCAGCGGGGCGCGGTCATGTACTCACGGAGATCGTCAGAGGCGTCGGCCAGCCGGCGGAGGAACCGCCGGTCCTGGGCGAGCGCGCGCAGCCGGTCTGCCTCGACCGCGCCGAGCAGCGCGACCGGGTCGTGACCGACCCGCTCCCAGACCTCGGGATCCACCTCGGCGAACAGATCCATCGTCTCCGGGTGCCATGACCAGCGCAGATTGTGGACCAGCTCGCCCAGCGGCGCGAGCTCGGGAGGGAGGACGGTACGGACGGTGAACCTGCGGATTGCTCTCACGGGGCCAGACCCTAGTTACTCAGCGCCACGGCGCGCGACCAAAACACTCGTGTCCAGGGAAAGCACCTCCCGGCGCGGGGGGCGCCACCCTGCATAGCGCTCTCACCATTAAGAAACCACCTCAAACATCACCAAAGCAGACCTTGTCCGGTGATGCCCATCGTGATCGTACGGCTACCGCCCCGCCGGACGGGGTGTCAGAGTGTAAGGAAACAAACACGCCGTGCGATCTTTCATACCCACGGGTAAAAGTGGACCATCGGGGCACCCCCAGTATGTGAAGCCGCCTCTGGCGTCTCCCATTCGTGCTGTACCTAATGACACAGAGCACCTTGAAGAACCAGAGATCAACGCTTGCCTCGGAAATCCGGCGACACCGGGTGTGTCGTCGCTAACGTGAATGACGATGATCGGACGAATCCCAATCCAGGACATCCACCCAGTCGTCGACTGCGGGCGCTGGCCCGCGAAGGCGGCCGCGGGTGAAACATTCGAGATCAGCGCCACCGTGTTCCGCGAGGGACACGACGCCGTGGCCGCCGGGGTCGTCCTCATCGACCCCGACGGAAAGCCCGGTCGGCTGTTGCGCATGCGCGAGCTCGGCCCGGGTACCGACCGGTGGGGCGTGGACGTGCAGCTTCCCGCCGAGGGCATGTGGCAGTTCCGCGTCGAGGCGTGGGGTGACCCGATCGCCACCTGGCTGCACGACGCCGGCATCAAGATCCCGCGCAACATGGACGCCGACCTGATGTGCGAGGAGGGCGCCCGGCTGTTCGACCGCGCGGCGCGCGGCGTTCGGTCCGCGGACTGCCCGAGTGTGGACGACGGCGGAGCGTGCGGGCACCGGGCGGCGTTCCTGGCGGTCGCGGCCCGGCTCCGCGACGACCACCTGGATCCGAGGGCCCGCTTCGCGATCGCCCAGCTGCCGGAGACGGCGGCGCTGATCGCGGCGCACCCGCTGCGGGCCCTGGTCACCAGGTCCGGCAGGAACCGGGTGACGGTGGACAGGCGCAGGGCGCTCTTCGGATCGTGGTACGAGTTCTTTCCCCGGTCCGAGGGAGCGATCGTCGAGGACGGCGCCGCCCCCAAATCCGGAAATTTCAAGACTGCGGGAAACCGGCTCCCCGCCGTCGCCCGAATGGGATTCGACGTCGTCTACCTGCCTCCCATCCACCCGATCGGCCACCAGTACCGCAAGGGACGCAACAACACCCTCACGCCCGAGCCGTACGACCCGGGGTCGCCCTGGGCGATCGGCTCGGAGGAGGGCGGCCACGACGCGATCCATCCCGACCTCGGCACCCTGGAGGACTTCGACGACTTCGTCGCCAGGGCGCGCGAGCTGGGCATGGAGATCGCGCTCGACCTGGCCCTGCAGTGCTCCCCCGACCACCCGTGGGTCAAGGAGCATCCCGAGTGGTTCAACATCAGGGCCGACGGAACCATCGCGTACGCGGAGAACCCGCCGAAGAAGTACCAGGACATCTACCCGCTCAACTTCGACCAGGATCCCGAGGGGCTCTACGCCGAGGTCAAGCGGGTGATCCGGCACTGGATGGATCACGGAGTGCGGATCTTCCGGGTGGACAATCCGCACACAAAGCCGGTGAACTTCTGGGAAAGGATGCTGGCGGACATCGCGAGCACGGATCCCGACGTGCTGTTCCTGGCCGAGGCGTTCACCAGGCCGGCGATGATGCAGACCCTGGCCAAGGTCGGGTTCCACCAGTCGTACACCTACTTCACCTGGCGGAACTCCAAGCCCGAGATCGAGGACTATCTCACCGAGCTGTCCCGGGAGACGGCGCACTTCCTGCGCCCGAACCTGTTCGTCAACACGCCCGACATCCTGCACGAATACCTGCAGCAGGGCGGCGTGCCCGCGTTCAGGATCAGGGCCGTCCTGGCGGCGCTGATGTCACCGAGTTGGGGTGTTTATGCGGGCTACGAACTAGCCGAGAACATACCCGTTCGCCCTGGCAGCGAGGAGTACCTCGATAGCGAGAAATATCAGTACAAGCCGCGCGACTGGGCCGGCGCCGAGCGGGAGGGCCGGAGCCTCGCTCCGTTCATCACGCAGCTCAATTTGTTGCGAAGAGCCCACCCGGCACTCCAGGAGTTGCGTAACCTACGGTTCCATAGCGTCGACCAGCCGGAGCTGATCTGCTTTTCCAAGCGACTGCCCGGCGCCTATGACACGGCCACACGACGGCACGGCCTAGGCGATGTCGTACTGGCCGTCGTCAATCTGGATCCACACAACACGCACGAGGCCACCGTCCAGTTGGACATGCCGGCCCTCGGTCTCGACTGGCAAGCCGAGTTCGTCGTGGACGACGAGCTGTCGGGCGAGTCGTATCGCTGGCGCCAGGCCAACTACGTGCGTCTTGATCCGCATGTCCATCCTGCCCACATCTTCACGCTGCGCAGCGGGTCCCCGCACCGCCCATAAGCGCTGCGAACGCACATCCGGGGAGTCAACAGTTGACTGAGCGAAGCGACCCCATGACACGAGGAGAGCCGGTGGAGCAGCCCGCCGGCTCGGTGCCCGTCCACAACGAGCCGATCCCGAACACCTTCTCTCCCGAGAAGCCCCGGGATCAGTACTGGTATATGCGGGCCGTCTTCTACGAGGTGCTGATCCGCGGGTTCGCGGACTCCAACGGGGACGGCACCGGGGACATCCGCGGCCTGATCGAGAAGCTCGACTACCTCCAGTGGCTCGGGGTCGACTGCCTGTGGCTGCTCCCGCTGTACGAGTCGCCGCTGCGCGACGGCGGGTACGACATCGCCGACTTCATGAAGATCCTTCCCGACTTCGGCGACCTCGGGGACTTCATCCGTCTCGTGGACGAGGCGCACAAGCGCGGCATCCGCGTGATCGCCGACCTGGTCATGAACCACACCAGCGACCAGCACCCGTGGTTCCAGGCGTCCCGGCACGACCCGGAGGGGCCGTTCGGCGACTTCTACGTCTGGCACGACACCGACGAGGAGTACAAGGACGCCCGGATCATCTTCGTCGACACCGAGTCGTCCAACTGGACCTACGACCCGGCCCGCGGGCAGTACTACTGGCACCGGTTCTTCCACCACCAGCCGGACCTCAACTACGAGAACCCGGCCGTGCAGGACGCGATGCTGGAGGTCCTGCGGTTCTGGCTGGACCTCGGCATCGACGGGTTCCGCATGGACGCCATCCCGTACCTCTTCGAGCAGAACGGGACCAACTGCGAGAACCTGCCGCAGACGCACGCGTACCTCAAGCGGGTCCGCGCCGAGGTCGACCGGCTCTACCCCGACCGGGTGCTGCTCGCCGAGGCGAACCAGTGGCCCGCCGACGTGGTCGAGTACTTCGGCGACCCGGTCACCGGCGGCGACGAGTGCCACATGGCGTTCCACTTCCCGCTGATGCCGCGCATCTTCATGGCGGTCAGGCGGGAGTCGCGCTACCCGATCTCCGAGATCCTGGCGCAGACGCCGAAGATCCCGGAGAACTGCCAGTGGGGCATCTTCCTGCGCAACCACGACGAGCTGACGCTCGAGATGGTCACCGACGAAGAGCGCGACTACATGTACTCCGAGTACGCCAAGGACCCGCGGATGCGCGCCAACGTGGGCATCCGCCGCCGCCTCGCGCCCCTGCTCGACAACGACAGGAACCAGATCGAGCTGTTCACGGCGCTGCTGCTCAGCCTGCCCGGCTCGCCCGTCCTCTACTACGGGGACGAGATCGGCATGGGCGACAACATCTGGCTGGGCGACAGGGACGGCGTCCGCACGCCCATGCAGTGGACGCCCGACCGCAACGCCGGCTTCTCCAGCTGCGACCCCGGCCGCCTCTACCTACCGTTGATCATGGACCCGATCTACGGCTACCAGGCGATCAACGTCGAGGCGCAGCAGAAGAGCCCGAGCTCGCTGCTGCACTTCACCAAGCGCATGATCGAGATCCGCAAGCGGCATCCCGTGTTCGGCCTCGGCGAGTTCACCGAGCTGAACTCCTCCAACCCGAGCGTCCTCGCGTTCATCCGGGAGCTGGGCGGCGACCGGGTGCTGTGCGTCAACAACCTGTCCAGGTTCCCGCAGCCGGTCGAGCTCGACCTGCGCCGGTTCGAGGGATCCACGCCGGTGGAGTGCATGGGCGGAGTTCCGTTCCCACCGGTCGGCGAACTCCCGTATCTTCTGACGCTTCCTGGGCATGGGTTCTACTGGTTCACCCTTCCGGTACCCCCCGACGCGGCCGACACGGACGCGGTCGGCACCAAGGAGGCATGACGACTTCGCTTCAGGAGCTCCTCGCCGGCTGGATCACCGGGCAGCGGTGGTTCGCCGGCAAGGGGCGCGTGATCGACGACCTGTCCATCGAACACCGCACCGACATCCAGACCGGCGACCCCGGCCTGCTGCACCTGGTCCTGTCCGTACGGCAGGGCGAGCGCAGGACCCGCTACCAGCTCCTGGTCGGTCTGCGGACGAGCCTGCCCGACCGGTTGAAACACGTGCTGATCGGGTCCTGTGACTGGGAGGGCCGCGAGTGCTCCGCCTACGACGCGGCGCACGACGCGGAGCTCACCCGGATCCTGCTGGAGGGGATGGAATCGTTCCGGCGGGCCGGGCGCCTGGCGTTCCACCGCGCGCCCGGGATCGAGATCGACACGTCCCTGCGCAGCCTGGTGCTGACCGTGGAGCAGTCGAACACCTCACTCGTCTACGGCGACCGGTACATCCTCAAGCTCTTCCGCCAGATCAACGCGGGGCTCAACCCGGAGCTCGAGGTGATCACCGCGCTCGCGGCGGCCGGCTCCACGCACATCGCCCGGCCGTACGGATGGATCGAGACGGATCTGGACGCCCAGCCGACGACGCTGGCGATCATGCAGGAGTTCCTCGCCAACGCGAACGAGGGCTGGGCGCTCGCCCTGACCAGCGTCCGCGACCTGTACGGCTCTCCGCCGGACGTGCCCGCCGAGGAAGTGGGCGGCGACTTCGCCGCCGAGGCGTACCGGCTGGGCGTCGCCACCGCGGAGGTCCACCGGGAGTTGGCGGCGGCCTTCCCGATCGGCGTCGTCGAGCCGCCGGAGGTCAAGCGCATGGCCGAGCGGTTCCGTGACCGCCTGGACCAGGCGGTGGCCGAGGTGCCCCAGCTCGCCGCGCACGCGTCGGTCGCGCACGCGGCCTACGACAGGCTCGCCGACCTCGACCGGGCGGTGGCCGTCCAGCGGGTGCACGGCGACTACCACCTCGGCCAGGTGATGCGGACGCCGGGCGACTGGGTCGTCCTGGACTTCGAGGGCGAGCCGGGCCAGCCGCTCTCCGAGCGGCGCGGGCTGGACACGCCGCTGCGGGACGTGGCGGGGATGCTCCGCTCGTTCGACTACGCGGCGCGACACCTGCTCGCCGGGCATCCGGAGGCCGCGACGCTGACAGGACGGGCGGACGAGTGGTCGGCCCGCAACCGTGCGGCGTTCCTCGGCGGCTATTCCGAGGGCGGCGGCCGGATCAGCGGCGACGACGCCGTGCTGCTGCGCGCGCTGGAGCTGTCGAAGGCCGTCTACGAGGTGGTCTACGAGGCGCGCAACCGCCCGACCTGGCTCCCCATCCCCCTCGCCGCGTTCAGATCTCCACGATGAGCAGGGAGACCTCTCGCCCGGCGAACCCCCAGGACGTGTCGTCCGCGGTGAGCACGGGCCAGTTCCGTTCGGTCGCGCACACGGCGGCGTGCCCGAGCGAGAGCCGGTGCTCCGGCTTGACCACGTCCTCGCCGTACATCCGGACGTGGACGTTGTAGGCCCGGCGGGTGGAGAGCTCGTCGTACAGGACCATGATCCGGTCGAGCATCGTGAGGATGTTGTTCAGCTCGTGGATCTCCTGGACGTCGAGCAAGGCCGTGGCCAGTGACGTCGTGGGCACCAGCAGGGACGTGGACGTGCGATATGCCTGGTCGACGACGTGAACCATGTCCGGGTTGTCGTCGGCCAGCGCGAGCACCGCGGTGTGGTCGAGCACCAGCCCGGACAGCCCGCTAAGCACCTTCGGCCTGCCCGAACCATTCGGCGACCTTGCGCCGGGAACGTTCGAACCTCTCCGGATCCTTCTCCCTGGCCCTTTCGAGCGCGGCGTCGATGACGACTCGGGACATGGCCGCCCGGTCGATCTCCCTGATCGCCGCCGCGGTGAGGAACGCGGACACGGAATCGGCCTTCTTGGCGTCGACCAACTCCTGGATCGCCTCGGCGACCTCGTCGGGCACAGAGATGGACAGCTTCCTCGTCACGCCAGCGACCCTACTTGAGGTGGGACCGGAAATACTACCGCCCAGATCCCGCTCCCCCCTCGCCGACGAGGCGCTCCCCCTCCTCGGCGAGATGCGAAACGACACCCTTACCGCCACGCTTCATATTCAATTGACTACGCACGGTGAGCAGATTAGCCGATTGATCCCCTCGATCATCCGGGTTCCGGGGACTCGGAATACCCGTAACCGCCCGACCTGGCTCCCCATCCCCCTCACCGCGTTCAGATCGGCAGCACGGTGACACGCCCGCTGCGGAGACGGGCCATTTTCGCCGGTGATCGCCGGTCATCGCCGCTGCCCGGATCACGATTGTCGATCACCCGTGGTGAGACGGAAAACACGGATCTTTCATGCGAGGGATGGGTGTTCCCGGCCCTGTAGGGCAGGGTTAGGGAATGGACCTCGATCGGCTGGCCGGCGGCGCTCATCACGACCCACACTCCATCCTCGGCGCGCATCTCGAGCGTGACGGTGTCACGATCAGGGTGCTCCGACCTCTCGCCGAGAAGGTCGAGGCACTCGTGGACGGCACGGCGCACGAGCTGCACCACGTCGCCGCCGGGGTGTTCGAGGTGACCATCCCCGGCGTGGACAAGATCCCCGACTACCGGGTGCGGATCACGTATCCGGGGGCCGAGCCGTACGAGACGGGCGACCCGTACCGGCACTGGCCGACGCTCGGTGAGGTGGACCTGCACCTGATCGGCGAGGGACGGCACGAGCGGCTGTGGGAGGTGCTCGGCGCGCGCGTGCTGCGCCACGAGGACACCGACGGCACCGCCTTCGCGGTCTGGGCGCCGAACGCGCTGGGTGTGCGGGTGATCGGCGACTTCAACCACTGGGACGGCGGCGGGCACCCCATGCGCTCGCTCGGCAGGTCGGGGGTGTGGGAGCTGTTCATCCCGGACATCGGGGCGGGCAGCCGCTACAAGTTCGCGATCCTCGGCATGGACGGCGTGTGGCGCGAGAAGGCCGACCCGATGGCCCGCCGCACCGAGGTCCCACCGGCCACCGCGTCGATCGTCGAACGCTCCGAGTACGCCTGGCGTGATGACGCGTGGATGGCGGAGCGGGCCGGCTGGGACGCGGTGGCCGAGCCGATGAGCGTGTACGAGGTGCATCTCGGTTCGTGGCGCCCCGGGCTCTCCTATCGCGATCTCGCCTCCGAGCTCGTGGCGTACGTCAAGGAGATGGGCTTCACGCACGTGGAGTTCATGCCGGTGGCCGAGCATCCGTTCGGCGGGTCGTGGGGATACCAGGTCACCTCCTACTACGCGCCGACGTCGCGGTTCGGCCCGCCCGACGATTTCCGGCATCTGGTGGACGAGTTGCACCGGGCGGGCATCGGCGTGATCGTCGACTGGGTGCCCGCGCACTTCCCCATGGACGAGTGGGCGCTGGCCCGGTTCGACGGCACCCCGCTGTACGAGCACGCCGACCCGAGCCGCGGCGAGCACCCGGACTGGGGCACCTACGTGTTCGACTTCGGGCGGCACGAGGTACGGAACTTCCTGGTGGCGAACGCGGTCTACTGGCTGAGGGAGTTCCACGTCGACGGGCTGCGGGTGGACGCCGTGGCGTCGATGTTGTACCTCGACTACTCCCGCCGCGAGGGCGAGTGGACGCCGAACGTCTACGGCGGCAGGGAGAACCTGGACGCGATCGAGTTCCTCAAGGAGATGAACACGGTCAGCTACCGAGAGGTCCCCGGCATCGTGACGATCGCCGAGGAGTCGACGGCGTGGCCCGGGGTGTCGCGGCCCGTGCATCTGGGCGGCCTCGGCTTCGGCTTCAAGTGGAACATGGGCTGGATGCACGACACGCTGGCCTACCTCAAGCACGAGCCGATCTTCCGGCAGTACCACCACCACCAGATGACGTTCTCCCTGATGTATGCCTACTCCGAGAACTTCGTGCTGCCGTTGTCGCATGACGAGGTGGTCCACATGAAGGGGTCGCTGCTCGGCAAGATGCCCGGCGACGAGTGGCAGCGGTTCGCGAACCTCCGCGCGCTGTACGCCTTCATGTGGGCGCATCCGGGCAAGCAGCTCCTGTTCATGGGCGGGGAGTTCGGCCAGGGGTCGGAGTGGTCGGAGTCCAGGGGCCTCGACTGGTGGGTGCTCGACTTCGACTTCCACCAGGGAGTGCAGCGGCTCGTCCGCGACCTGAACCGGACATATCGCGACACGCCCGCCTTGTACGCGCTGGACACCGATCCCGGCGGGTTCCGGTGGATCGACGCCGACGACGCCCCGGGGAACGTGTTCTCCTTCCTGCGGTACGACGGAAGCGGCTCGGTGCTGGCCTGCGTCGCCAACTTCTCCGGCGCGCCGCACGAGGACTACCACCTGGGCCTTCCGGTGGCGGGCAGGTGGGAGGAGGTCGTCAACACCGACGCCTACGACTACGCCGGGAGCGGCGTGGGCAACATGGGCGCGGTCGAGGCGGTCGAGGAGCCGCACCACGGCCTCCCGTGCTCGGCGCGGCTGCGCGTGCCCCCTCTGGCCACCATCTGGCTGCGCCGTACCGAGGAGAACGCGGCGAGCGGATCGCGGTCCACCGAAATCAGCGCAAGGCCGATCTAAGCTCCAGAACCGTCACTTATGGTGGCACTATGGACGCGACGAAAGCGATCATCGATACGGTCGACCGGCTGCGGCAGCGCCGCACCGCACCGCTGGTCCTGGAGCTCGACCTGACCGAGGGCCTCACGGAGGGACCGCCGGTCGACCCGCTGAGCGCGATCCTGTCCATGCGCAAGGCGCGGCTGGCCGACGTGCTCTCCGGGCTCAAGCGGGCCCGCCACGATCCCCGGGTGCGCGCGGTCATCGTCAAGATCGGCGCGCATCCGCTCGGCCTTGGCATGGTCCAGGAACTGCGGGCCGCCATCCTCCGCCTCCGCGCCACCGGGAAGCTGACCGTGGCGTTCGGGGAGACCTTCGGCGAGTTCGCCGCCGGGACCGTCCCGTACTACCTGGCCAGCGCCTGCGAGCGGGTCTACCTGCAGCCGTCCGGTGACGTGGGCCTGACGGGCATCTCGCTGGAGCAGCGCTTCGTCCGTGACGCGCTGGCCAAGGCCGGTGTGGAGTACCAGCTCGGCCAGCGGTACGAGTACAAGACCGCGGCCAACATGTTCACCCAGAACCACATGACCGACGCGCACCGCGAGTCCGCCACCCGGATCGCCGAGTCGGTGACCGAGCAGATCGTGAAGGGCATCGCCGAGGCGCGCTCGCTCACTCCGGAACGGGTCCGCGAACTGATCGACCAGGGTCCGTTCGTCGGGCCGGAGGCTCTCGAAGCCGGTCTCATCGATGCCCTGAAATATCGTGACGAGGTGTACGGCGAGACCGTCGGGGACGCCCACCTGCTCTACGTCACCCGGTACGCCAGGAACCCGCTGCCGAAGAAGCTCCCCCACCCCGGCGAGCACGTCGTCGCCCTGGTCCACGGGATCGGCGCGATCCGCCTGGGACGCAGCGGCCGCTCGCCCCTCGGCGGCGGGAGCTCCATGGGGTCCGACACGATCTGCGCCGCGCTGCGCTCGGCGCGCCGCGACGACAAGGTGAAGGCGATCGTGTTCCGGGTGGACAGCCCCGGCGGATCGTACGTCGCCTCCGACGCCATCTGGCGTGAGGTGGTGCTCGCCCGCAAGGCGGGCAAGCCGGTCATCGTCTCCATGGGCGACCTCGCCGCGTCCGGCGGGTACTTCGTGTCGATGGCCGCCGACGTGATCGTGGCCCAGCCCGGCACGCTCACCGGCTCGATCGGCGTGTTCGGCGGCAAGCCGGTCGTCGGCGAGTTGCTCGGCAAGATCGGCGTGGTGACGGAGGCGGTGAGCGAGGGCGCCAACGCCGGGATGTTCTCCCCTATGCGCGAGTTCTCGGGCCCGCAGTGGGACCGGGTGAACGCCTGGCTCGACCGGATCTACGACGACTTCGTGGGCAAGGTGGCGCAGGGACGCGGGCTGGACCGGGACCGGGCCCACGAGCTGGCCAGAGGCCGGGTCTGGACCGGGGCCGACGCCCTGGACGGCCGCCTGGTGGACGAGCTCGGCGGCCTGGAGGACGCCCTGGCCCTGGCCAGGAAGAAGGCCGGCCTCGCCGTGGACGCGCCGGTCAGGACATATCCGCGGATGCATCCCCTTGAGCGGCTGCGCCCGCCGGAGTCGAGCGAGGACAAGTCGGCGACCCAGGCCCGGGTCCGTCTGGAGGCGTGGGGCCCGATGGCCCGCGTCGCCGCCGAACTCGGCCTCCCGGCGTACGGACCGCTCGTCCTCCCCGGCTGGTGGACGATCCGCTGACCCGCCGGGGCCGGTCGGTTTCACCCGTGTCGGTTTCATCCGTGTCGGTGGAGGCCCTGCCGACCCAGATCGGCCCGGTGGTCTCACCCGGCCGATGGACGACCCGCCGATCCAGATCGGCCCGGTGGTCTCACCGGGCCGCCCGGCCTCCCTCGGGTTCAGGCCCAGGGGATGAGCACCTCGACGGGGTCCAGGTCGTCCGGCACGGTGCCGGGGTACCGCCCGGACACCATCGCGCCGACCGTGTAGAGGTTCCAGGCAAGGGCGGGCCGCTTGACCGCGGGCGCGGCGAACATCTCCTCGACGGCGTCCTTCCTGACGATGTCCCAGAGGACGTCGCCGTCCAGCACGTCACGGAGAACCGAGGTCAGCCGCTCGCCGGGGCTGGTCCTCCAGTTCCAGCCGCCCGCGCCCTTCTTCTTCGCCGGCGGCGCGGGTGGCCGCCGCCGGGCGAGCAGGGACTCCCATCGGGAGGGAGTGCGTTCGGTCCTGAACCTCCATTCGGCGCCCTCAAGCGCCATCCGCCGCAGTTGTGGGGCGAACATGCCGATGAGCTCGTGGACGACCTCCTCGGAACGGCGCCACATCGGATCGAGCGCGAGCGCGGCCGCCACCACCCGGTTGTCGAGGAACGGCTGCACGGCGTCTCCCCGCCGTAGGGACCCCGCGCGTGCCGCCGCGTG
Source organism: Microtetraspora glauca (assembly GCF_040656155.1). NCBI lineage: Bacteria > Bacillati > Actinomycetota > Actinomycetes > Streptosporangiales > Streptosporangiaceae > Microtetraspora > Microtetraspora glauca. The sequence goes on along the minus strand of NZ_JBFALK010000008.1, from coordinate 128,213 downwards.
CCATCTGCCCACCCGGTAGGTGACGTACATGTGGTCGAGGGCCTGCGCGGAGTCGGCCGCGGCCCGCTCCCGCCAGGGCCCGGCGAGTTCACGGGCGTGCGCGTTGGCGTCCTCGGTGAAGAGGTCCTCGTCCTTCAGGAAGAAGGCGTCCACTCTGCGCCGCATCGCTTTGGGCGCGGGATTTCCCTGGTTGTAGAGGAACCCGCCGCGCAGGATCTCACCGCTCTGCCCGGACATGGTGAGCCTGGAACTGTACGGCAGGTACTCGACGATGGTCTCGTAGGCGGAGGTCATGCCCTCGCACACGCGCAGCACCTCGAACGTACGGCGGAGCGGGTGCTCCACGAGCACCGCGTCCCGCTGCTCGGTGCGCTTCGGGGGAATCACCGTGTGCTCGACGCCGAGCTTCGCGGCGATCTGCCGCGCGATCACCACATCCGGGTGGTCGTCCAGACCGTTGGTCGTCACCCGGAACGGAACCTCGGCCGCGTGAAGAAGGGCCGCCATGAGCCGGCTGTCCCTTCCCCCGGTGAGCGCCAGGTTCACCTGCTCGGTGAGCGGCCGGACCGTCTCTGTCAGCGCTTCGGCCAGTTCCTCTATCGCGTCCCGCTTTCTTCGGCGGGACTCCGGTACGGGTCCGGACCGGGGCAACGCGATCGAGGTGATCTTCCGGGTTCCGTCGCGGATCTCCAGCGTCGAGGCGGGCGGCAGCGCCCGCACCCCCTCGAAGGGCGTCTCGTCGGACAGGAAGTAGCCCTGCCGCACCATCGACTGGAGAGCCGGCACATCCCAGCTGACCGGCCGGCCGCCACGGGCCACCAGGTGCACGAGCAGCGCGCGGGTTCCCACGATGTGCAGTTCCGGGGTCTCGGCGTAGAAGATCCCGCACGCCCGCGTCATGTCGGTGACGGCCGTCATCGCCCCCGGCTCGACGCGAAGCGCCGCGAAACATCCCCGCGTCCGGATGGCGGTGTCGCCCATCGATGACGCGTCGAGGAGGTCATGCGCCTCGCTCCAGTCGAGCAACGTTCCGGTGATTCCGAGCGCCCGGGAATCCGTCGCCATGACCGGAGCCGGCCGGGTGCCGCCCTCTCCCTCGTTCCCCCAACCGAGCAACACGGCCCCGGGGAGCCGCCGCTCCACGGCGGCGACGGTGTCCGGCGGCACCGGGAAGACCTGTTCGACCAAACTTTCCGCGTGCCGGACCACCCGATCGAGAAACCCCGGCGGAGCCGTGACCTTACCCACCACAGCGAGCAGAACTCTCACGTGCACCTCACAGAATCACGCGTATGGCTGTCTGAGCTCAGGGCGACATCGCGTGCTCCCGCATCGCGCGACCTCAGCGAAGAAGCGGACCCGCCGCCCAATCCGCCGCTCAATCCGCCGCTCAATCCGTCGCGAAGCCGGGCACGGTCGGCATGGGACCGTTCGCCGCAGCGCCGCGCGAGCGTCCCGGAGCCGGTGAAACGCTTTCCCACGAGCCGTTTCACCGTCCGATAGGCCCGGTTTCGGCCGGGTTTCCGCCACACGATGGCGCCGGCCCTTGCGGCGGCGCGCGATGGGAACCTCACATCTGTACTTGTCCTTCGACCGCCGATGCGTTCAGGCGCAGCGTGACGCCCGCTCCCGGAGGGCGGCGGCGGAGCCGCCGACAGGCTCGATACGGCCGTGGCGACGGAGAGCGTCCGGTCAGCGGCCGGGCAGGGCCAGAGTGATCCCGGCGGTCGCCGGCCGCCGGACGATCCGCCGGCTCGTGTGACGCGTGATCAGGCGGGGGCCACGAACGACTTGAACACGGCACGCATCGTCGGCTGGAAGCTGTTCCAGGACTTCCCGCGCACCTGCCAGTGGAGGTAGCAGAACGACGATCCCGTGGAGACGACCCGTACGACCTCGCGGTAGTCGCCCGCCACCTCGACGGCCTCGGCGGACGGCGTCGCCCTGTAGGCCGTGAACTCCAGCTCCGCCTCGGTGCCGGCGCCGGCGGGTGACTTTCTGACGCGCTTGTACCTGTTCGCGGCGTTCGCTTTCAGGGCCAGTTCCATCTTCGCCAGATAGCCCGCGGGATCGGTGCCGCTGTCGTCGACCCGGACGTTGAGCACCGCGCGTCCCTTCGGGTCCGACCACCACTGCACGCCGTGCTCGTCGTGGTCGTTCTTCCAGGTCTTGGGCGCCCGGATGGTCCAGCCCCGGTCCGAGGAGAAGCCCTGGAGCGTCAGCGTCCTGGTCTGTCCGGGCTTCGACGTGGACGGGCGGCCTGCCGCGGTCCCCGTCCCCTCCTCACGCAGGAGCACCCAGCCGCCCGCCGCCACCGCCGCCGTCACGAGCAGCACGAGCGCCACGACCAGCATCGCCATACGGCTCGGCCGCATTTGGGAGCCGGGCCCGGGTCGGCCGCCCAGTGCGGGCGCTGCGGCCTCATGCGACCTCGGCGCATGAGCGAAAGGGTGGCCGGGGTGGCTGCGGTTGTCGCCATGGTGAGCGGCGTGGCTGGAGTTGTGATGGTTGGGGTTCGGGTGGTTCTGGACGTGACGTACCGGGTCCTGCCATGACCGGTCGTGAGCCGGCGCAGTGGCGCCACCCGGCATGGTGCCCCCTGGCATGGGGCCGCCCGACATGGGGGCTCCCGGCATGGGCGCTCCCGGCACGAGGCCGGGTGCGGTCGCGCTTCCCCTCGCGAAGCCAGGTGCCGTGGTCCCGCCCCTCGCGAAACCTCCCGGCAGGGCGCTGCCCGTCACGAAGCCGGATGCCGTAGCGCCGCCCACGGGCCGCCCTGGCATGGCACCGCCCGGCATGGCACCGCCCGGCATGGCACCGCCCGGCGCGGTCCCGCTCGCCGCCTCGGCCAGCAGCCGGTCCGCCTCGGCCGGACCGACGCGGTGCACGGGATCCTTGACCAGCAACCCGGCGAGCGCGGGACGGAGTGCGGGGGGCACGGGCGCGAGATCCGCCTGCTCATTGCCGACGAGGGCCGCGAGAACCGCCATCCCACTGGTCCTGTGGAAGGGTGCTCTGCCGGTCGCCAACGCGTACAGGGTCGCTCCCAGCGACCAGAGGTCGGAGGCGGGCCCGGCCTGCGCGCCGCTGACCCGCTCCGGAGCGATGAAGCTCGGCGATCCGGTGACCATGCCGGTCCTGGTGAGCGACGTGTCTTCCTCGAACGTGGCGATGCCGAAGTCGGTGAGGACGATCCGGCCGTCCCGCCCGATCAGGATGTTGGCGGGCTTGACATCCCGGTGGATGACACCGGCCGCGTGGGCACAGGTCAGCGCGGAGAGCACCTCCCGCCCGACGGCGGCGACCCGGGCGGCGGGGAGCGGCCCGTCGTCGGTGATGATCTGGTCCAGGGACCGTGACGGGACGAGTTCCATGACGATCCACGGACGGCCGTCGTGCCGGACGGCGTCGTAGATCGCGATGATGCCGCGATGACTGATCCGGGCCGCGGTCCGCGCCTCACGGGTGGCGCGCTCGATCAGCACGGCCCTCTGCTCGTCTCCGACCCCGGGCGGGAGGATCACCTCCTTGACCGCGACCGGCCGGTCGAGCACGGTGTCGTGAGCCTCCCAGACCGTGCCCATTCCCCCCTGACCGAGGGGACGGATCAACTGATAGCGGCCAACGATGACCTGAGGAGAAGCAGTCGTCACCGGGGCACCGTCCATCGAGAAGCATGTCGTCAATCGACGGTCGATCATGCCACAGTGATCAGGACTAAAGCGGCGTTCCTCATCAAACCAGCAGACCAGCGTGACGCGTGCCGCGTATCGGGCCCGATTCAGGAAACCGGGCGGTAGCGCGCGCGGAGCCGTACGAGCGGGGTCTTGGCGGGGTCGATGTAGTCCACCGCCAGCACGGCGGCGATGAACAGCGTGTGGTCACCGGCCGGGACGACCTGGGTCGTCTCGGCCTCCAGGGCGGCCACTCCTCCTTCCACGACCAGCGCCTCGCTGTACGGCCCACGGTGGTGCGGGGCGCCGGCCAGCAGCAGCCGCGCGCTCGGGCGGCCGGGGGTGGCGAAACGGGAGGCGATGGCCTGCTGCCCGTCGGAGAGCAGTGCGACCGCCCAGCGGTCCCGGCGCAGCAGCATCTCGGTGAGGTAGCTTCCGGCGGCGAGGCTGACCAGTACGAGGGGCGGGTCGAGCGACACGGACATCAGCGTGGAGACCGTGGCCCCCACGTCGTCCCTGCCCTCCCGGACCGTGACCACCGACACCCCGGCGGCCAGCTGTCCCATCGCCTCGACGAACTCGCCCACCCGGCTCCCTCGTGATCACGTCGGGTCGTTGCGGTCAGAGCCTATGCCTCCGCGGGTCCGCCCCGGCGACCGCGCCCGATCGCACGACCGCCGGGGTGAGCACGCGGGTCAGACCAGGCCGTTCTGGGAGAGCCAGTCCTTGGCGACCACGGGCGGGTCGTCCTTGTCGACGGAGACCCGCTTCATCAGCGACACGAGCGTGGCGGTGTCGAGCTTCGCGGAGACGGCGTCGAGCGTGGATGTGACCGTGTCGTTCACGCCCGCCTTGTAGACGAGCGGCGCGATGTTGTCGGCGCCGAAGGCGTTCTTGTTGTCCTGGAGCGAGACCAGGTCGTTCAGCAGGATCTTCGGGTCGGTCGTGAAGACGTTGCCCACCTGGACGGTGCCACTCTTGATCGCGTCGGCGGTGGTCTCACCCGTGGGCTTCCACTCCTTGAACTCCAGACCGTAGACGTCCTTGAAGTTCTTCTCCTGGCGCTCCTTGAACTCGGGCGGGCCGCCCACGACGAAGTCCTTGGACACCTTGACCAGATCCTCGATCGTGGTCAGGTTGTGCTTCGCGGCGGTCTCCTTGGTGACCGTCAGCGAGTTGTTGTCCTCGGCCGCCGCGGGCTCGAGGACCTCAAGGTCCGCGGGGAGCGCCGTCTTCAGCCCGGCGAGGATCTCGTCCTTGGTCTTGGCCGTGGTGGTCTTGTCCACGAACGCGAGCAGCGAGCCGATGTACTCGGGCAGCACGGTCAGCCCGCCGCTCTTGATCTGGCCGTACACGATCTCGCGGCTGCCGATGTTGGGCTTCTCCTCGACGGTGACGCCCTTGGCCTGCAACGCCTGGGCGTAGATCGACGCGAGGAGCACACTCTCGGGGAAGTTGAACGAACCCACGACCACCTTCGACGCGGTCGTCTCTCCCGGGGCCGCGGACGCGGAGGTGGAGGACAGCGGGTCGGACCCGCCGCCGCAGGCGGTCAAGGCGAGCGCCGCGGTCACGGCGACCGCCAAAGCGCTGACAAGGCGTTTCATCATATTCCCTTCACAATTGGGGGGTAAAGTATAGATTACCGGAACTGCCGTACACCGGGCGAGACCGCTACCCGCGAGAGCAGTGTGAAACCGGCTTGCGCGGCCAGAGCGAGCACGACGACGAGGAAGGCGCCACCGATCGTGATCGTGTAGTTCTTGGTGGCGAGGCCGTCCATGATGAAGCGGCCGAGGCCGCCGAGGCCGACGTAGGCAGCGACGGTGGCCGTCGCCACCACCTGGATGGCCGCCAGGCGCATTCCCAGGAGGATCAGCGGCAGCGCGACGGGCACGAGCACCTTGAACAGGACCTGCGGCCCGCGCAGGCCCATGCCGTACGCCGCGTCGCGCAGGTCGGGGTCCACGCCGCGCACGCCCTCGTACGTGTTGACCAGGATGGGCGGGACCGCCAGCAGGACCAGAGGTATGAGCACCGGCCAGGTGCTGCCCACACCGATGATCAGCACGACGAGGACGAGGATGCCGAGGGTGGGCAGCGCCCTGGCGGCGTTCGCGCTGACCACGACGACGAGCGAGCCGCGCCCGGTGTGCCCGACCCAGAGCCCGAGCGGGATCGCGACGGCCGCCGCCATCAGCAGCGCCACCACGGAGAACTCCAGGTGCTCGAGCAGGCGTACGGGGATCCCTCCCGGGCCGGACCAGTTCGCCGGATTCGAGAAGAAGTCGATCAGCCAGTTCACGCGCGCCTCCACGGGGTCAGCAGCCGCTGCGCCAGCACGAGCAGGCCGTCCGCGAGCACCGCGAGCAGGACGGTCGCCACGATGCCGACCACGATGGGCGTGGTGAACTGCCGCTGCCAGCCGTCGATGAAGAGGTAGCCGAGCCCGCCCTGTCCGATGAGCGCGCCCACGCTGACCAGGCTGATGCTGGAGACGGTCGCGACCCGGAGGCCGGCCAGCACGACCGGGACCGCCAGGGGCAGCTCCACCCGCACCAGCCGGCGCAGCGGGGTGAAGCCCATGGCGACCGCCGAGTTCCGGACGTGGTCCGGGATCGAGGTGAGGCCGTCCACGACGGCGGGGATCAGGATCGCCAGTGAATAGAACGTGAGCGGCACGATGACCGTCGCCTGCCCGAGGCCGGTGATCGCGAGCATCACGATGAACACCGCGATCGACGGCAGCGAGTAGACGACGTTCATCACGCTGACCGTCGGCTGGTAGAGCCACCGCCATCGGGCGCTCGCCAGGCCCAGCGGCAACGCCAGCAACAACCCGAACAGCACCGGCAGGAACGCCATGACGACGTGCGACTCCAGCAGCGCGAGGATGCTGTCTGGCCGTCCGGTGTCCCAGTTCCGCCAGATCCAGTCCCATCGCACCAGGGGTTCGTCACCCATGCGGGTCCTCCCCGTGCGCGGGATCCTCGTGCGCGGGATCCTCGGGCCCGGCGCCCTGATGTCCTGTGTCCTGATGCCCGCCTTCCTCGTACGGGTCTTCGGGGTCCGGCACGGTGTACCGCGCGGCGTACTGCCCCAGCACCTCGTCCAGCGCCTCCCGGGGAGCGACGCCGATCACCCGCCCGTCCTCGTCGACCGCGACCGCGGTCCCGTTGGCCGCCAGCAGTGCCGCGTCCAGTGCCGCGCGCAGCGAGTCCCGCTCCGGGTTGAAGGTCCCGTACGGCAGGAGCCCGCCGTCCCCTCGCCATCCGAGCGGCCGTCCCGACGCGTCCACCACGAGGTCGGCGGGAGCGGTCACGAGCCTGACGTCCTTGGCGGGGATGAACGAGAGGCGGCGGATGCCGCGATCACGGCCGAGGAACTCGCGGACGAAGTCGTCCGCCGGCTCGCTCAGCAGCGTCGCGGGGCCCGCCATCTGGGCGAGCCGGCCGCCGACGCGCAGCACGGCGACCATGTCACCCAGCTTGATCGCCTCGTCGATGTCATGGGTGACGAACACGATCGTCTTCTGCAGGTCGGACTGGAGGCGCAGCAACTCGTCCTGCAGGCTCGCCCGGACGATCGGGTCGACCGCGCTGAACGGCTCGTCCATGAGCAGAACCGGCGGGTCGGCGGCCAACGCTCGCGCCACGCCCACCCGCTGCTGCTGGCCGCCGGAGAGCTGGAAGGGATAGCGCCCGGCCAGCTCGGAGTCCAGGCCCACCAGTTCGAGCAGCTCCATCGCCCGGGCGCGGGCCCGCTTCCTGTCCCAGCCGAGCAGGTACGGCACGGTCGCGACGTTGTCCACGATCTTGCGGTGCGGGAACAGGCCCGCCTGCTGGATGACGTACCCGATGCCCCGGCGCAGCGTGGGCGGGTCGATCTCGCGCACGTCCTGGCCGTCGAGGAGGATCCGGCCCCCCGTGGCGTCGATCATCCGGTTGATCATTCGCAACGATGTCGTCTTGCCGCATCCGGAGGGGCCGACGAACACCGTGATCGCCCCTGTGGGCGCCTCAAGGCTGAGGTCGTCCACCGCGACCGTTCCGTCGGCGTAGCGCTTGGTGACGCCTTCAAAAGTGATCACAGGAACCTCGTCCTTCGAGAGTTTGCGATCACGTCAACAACCCCGAGGCCCCTACCGTTCCCCTGAGCTCTGCTCAGCCACATGATCCTCCCCAGCCAGCCTACGCGGGCATCTCGCCCGTCATGTTCCATCTCTGGAGGAAATGGAACGGATGAATGATCTCTTAAATTACTCACTAAATATCTATCAAAAACGCTTCGAATAGTGCGGTGGCCGGTGAGGGCTTGGCATGATTGACTACACTCTCCCGACTCGCACCAACCTCAGAGGAACCGGCCGTGACAACACCGCTCACCGGTCAGCGCTCGCGCAGTGAGCTGATCGCCGAGCTCTACGAACGTCACGCCGCCGGGCTGTTCGCGTACTGCCACGACCAGCTCGGTGAGACCAGCTCCGCCGCCGACGCGGTGGTGTCCGTCTTCACCGGTGTGCCGACCGACCCTCCCCCGGCGCGTGCCGCGCTGTACGCGCTCGCCCGGCGTGAGATTTATCGCAGGGACGTCAGCTACGCCCTTCCGGCCGTCGATTCCGTGGCCGACCCGGCCACCGCGCTGATCGAGCGGGTCTTCCGTGACATCCGCCCCCACCAGCGAGAGGTCCTCCTCCTGTCCGCCGTCTGCGGACTGTCGACCGGCGAGCTCTCCTGGGTGTTCGAGGTCGCCACGGACACCGCGGCCCAGCTCACGCTCAGCGCGCGGCGCCGCTTCTCGCAGACTCTCGTGACCGCGACGACGGCCGCCAGGTCGGCGCCGTTCGTGCCGGTCAGCGTCGCGGAGGTCTACGACGCCATCGTCGTCTCGCCGATCGAGGACGTGCTGGCCCGGCTTCCCTGGCGCCGGCCCGCCGCCGCCGTGCGGGGCCGTGTCCTGTCCGCGCTGCCCATCGAGGAGCCCGGCGAAACCGCCCCGCCCGTCGTGGCCGCCGTATCCTCGACGCTGCCGACGAGGAAGCTGTGGCCCACCACGCCCGCGTGGCCGCTGCCGCTCACCGACCCCAACCAGGTCACGAACACGTGCGTGCTCCCGGCCGAGGCTCTCGCGCCGCCGAAGCCGGGCCGCAGGTCCAAGCACGAGGCGACGACCGAGCCGATGCCCCGGCTGCGTCCCTCGCTCCTGGCGGCGTTCACCGACCGCAAGCGACGCGCTTCGCAGGATCCCGCCGAGCTGGAGGCCCCGCAGGCGTCCGCTCCGGCGGAGCTGGACGCCCCACCGGCCAGGGCGGCGCTGCCCGCTCCGCCTCCGTCGGCGCTCCCGGCTCCGGTGGATGTCGCTCCTCCGGCCCCTGAGACAGCCATGCTTCCCCGTACGGCCGAGACGGATCCCCCGACGTCGTGGGGATCCGCGTTCGGCGGGCTCAGCACGCCCGGTCCCGACACGCGGGTGTTCGATCCGGCGGGGTTCGGCACGGCGGGACCCGACACGCAGGTGTTCGATGCGTTCCGCCCCGCCGAGGAGACTTCGGCCGCGTCGGCGGCCTTCCCGGCCCTGACGAGCTCCCCTGCTCCGGCGATCGAGGCGGCGCCCGCCGCCGAGGCCGCCGTCGTGCAGGTTGACGCCGTACCCGCCACACCTGCCGAGGTCGCCACGCCCGCCGAGAGCGATACGACCGCCGGAGCCGGCAAGGCCACCAGGCAGCACAAGGCCAAGGCAAAGAAGAGCACCAGGGCGAAGGCCAAGGCGCGGGAAACGACCACCCTGGCCATGACCGAGTCCGAGTCCAGGGCCGAGTCCAGTGCTGTGGCCACGTCCGGGGCCAAGGGAACGGCGAGGAGCAAGGGCACGGCAAGGGGCAAGGAGAAGGCACGGTCGCGCGGGAACCGGGAGCACCATTACGACTGGGCCTGGGAGATCATCGGCTTCCTGATCTGCCTGGCGATCGCGCTGATCGTCTTCTTCTCGCTCCCCACCTTCGTCACGCCCTGACGATCCCGGCTACGTACGGCCGGCCGGTGCGCCTGCCGTACGTCAGGGAAGGGCGAGCCGGACTGTGGCGGTGGCGTGCGCTCCGAGGCTGACCGTTCCGCATACGTCGATCGTGAACTCCGGCCCCGTCGCCTCGATCACGGTGCCGGACAGGGTCAGCGTGTCACCGGCGTACGCGGGGGCGCCCAGTTTCACCTTGATGCCGTGGACGAGGGCACATGGCCCCGTCCAGTCGGTGACGTACCGCTCGATGAGCCCCATCGTCGTCAGGATGTTGAGGAAGATGTCCTTCGAGCCCTGCGCGCGGGCACGCTCCACGTCGTGATGCACGGGGGTGAAGTCGCGGGTCGCGATCGCGGTCGAGATGATCAGGGTCGGGGTGAGCGGGATGGTGAGCTCTGGGAGCGAGATCCCGGCTCTCGGGGCTTCCGTCAGGCTTCTCTGCATCTTGGCTCCCGGGGAATCCGCATCGGCAGGATCAGTTCATCGTCGACGGACGCCATCCCCGCCGATCGCCTGCCGTAGCGGGTGCGGCTCCTGCTCCTCGGGCGGGTATTTCCTCTCCCCCGGGCGGAACTTCAGCACCCGGAACATCATGTCGGCGACCGGTTCCGTCCCGGAGTACCAGGTCACCAGCCAGGTGATGAAATAGCCCTCGCCGAGCGCGGTCCGCTTCGGACCGGCGAGATCGGACATCCGCGTGGCGGAGGTGAGCTCCTCACCCGGCCTGAGATAGCGCTGGTAGGTGTGCTCGCAGTCGGTCGCGACGACACCCGTGTATCCATGCTCGTCGATCGCCTCCAGCATGTCGTCGAGCGGTATCCGGGGGCGTTCGCCCCGCTCCACCAGGCCCGCCATGGTCCATACCTGGATCATGGCGGGAGGCGCGACCGCGTCGGGCCCGGCGTAGCGGGGGTCGCGGTCCCCCATCGCCTCGGCCCAGTGCCGGATCATCGGCAGATTGACCGGAAGCGGAGCGGACAGGCGCGGTCCCTCCCCGGCCGCGATCACCTGGGCGGCCAGCTCGTGCAACATGCCCGCCACGTTCCCGCGGCTCTCCGGCACCTCCGCACCGCCCGTGCCGCCCGGGTTGTTCATGCTCATCGGGGAGGCTTCGGGAGTTGGAGGCCGAGCATGGCGATCAGCTCGCGCTGGACCTCGTTGACGCCGCCGCCGAAGGTGAGCACGAGCGCGCCCTTGACGCCACGGTCGACCCGCTCGATCAGATCGCGGGTCTCCTCGTCGCCGGGGTCGCCGTACCTGGCGAGGGTCTCGGCGACGATGCGGCCGACGTCCTGCATCCGTTCGGAGGCGTAGATCTTGGTGGCTGAGGCGTCGGGCGCCCCCAGCCATCCCAAATCCATATTGGCGGCGACCTGCCAGTTCAGGAGCTCATTGGTCCGGAAATACGCGTACACCTGGGCGATCGCCCGCCGGACCGCCGGGTTCTCGAAGAGCGGCCTGCCGTCACGGCCCGGCTTCTCCTTGGCCCACCGGACGAACCGGATGTACGTGTGTCCGATGTTGCCCGCCGGTCCGAGCGTCACCCGCTCGTGGTTGAGCTGGTTGACGATCAGATCCCAGCCCTTGTTCTCCTCGCCGACGACCATGTTCACCGGGACGCGGACATCGCTGTAGTACGTCGAGTTCGTGTGGTGCCGCCCGTCCATGGTGATGATGGGCGTCCAGGAGTAGCCGGGGTCGGCGCAGTCCACGACCAACATGGTGATCCCGCGATGCTTCTTCGCGGCCGGGTCCGTACGCGCGGCGAGCCAGATGTACTGCGAGTGGTGCGCCCCCGACGTGAAGATCTTCTGCCCGTTCACCACGTAGTGATCGCCGTCCCGGACAGCGGTGGTCCGCAGGGAGGCGAGGTCCGTGCCCGCCTCCGGCTCGCTGTACCCGACGGCGAAGTGGCACTCTCCCGCGAGGATGCGCGGAAGGAAGAACTCCTTCTGCTCGGCGGTGCCGTACTGCATGAGGGTCGGGCCCACCGTTCCCACCGTGATGATCGGATACGGCACCTCGGCTCGGGCGATCTCGTTCGCGAAGATCTGCTGCTCCAGCGGGCCGTACCCGCCACCGCCGTACTCCTTGGGCCACCCGAGGCCGAGCTTGCCGTCCTGGCCCAGCCGCCTGCAGTGCTCCATGTACGCGGGACCGAACGGATCGTCCGCGATCTTCTCGCGGTCCTCGGCGGTGATGCAGCCCGCGAAGTAGTCGCGCAGCTCGTCGCGGATCCGGCGCTGCTCCCGCGTGAGTTCGATGAACATCAGACCAAGGCTCCGATCAGGTCGAGCTGGGCCTCCGCGCCACCGAGCAGGCGGGCGGCGTGATTGCCCCAGGCGAAGTAACGGTGCAGCGGGTAGGTCACGTCCAGGCCCATGCCGCCGTGCAGGTGCTGGCAGGTGTACAGGGCCCTCACCACGGAGTCCGTCGCGGCGTAAGCGGCGATCGCCAGATCCTCCTCGGCGGGCAGCCCCTCGGCCAATCGCCACACGCCCGACCAGACGGCCACGTCGATCGCCCGCGCCGCGACGTAGACGTCGGCGATCTGCATGGTCACGGCCTGGAACTCGGCCAGCGCCCGATCGAACTGCCTGCGCGTCCTGATGTAGTCGGTGGTGAGCTTGAGCGCACCCGCCAGGACTCCGGAGGCGGTCGCAGTGATCCCCGCGAGGGCGTGCAGGCGCAACGCCTCGTAGGCCAGGCCGTCCGCCGCTCCGACGGCTTCTCCCGGGACGCCGTCCATGATGATCACCGCACCCGGCTCTCCGGTGGTCAGCGGCATCTCCTGGATGGCGACCGCGCCGGGATCGACCAGGAACAACCCGACGTCCGCGCCCTCGACCCGGGCGGCCACCAGGATCCGCGATGCCGCGGCGGCATGGGACACCATGCTCTTGCGCCCGGTGATCCGGCCGTCCCTGGCGATCGTCACGGGCGGCTCCGCGAAGTCCGCGCCGGGTTCGCGCAGCGCGACCGCCAGCACGGCCGCTCCATCGGCGAGTGACGCGAGCGCCGCTCTCTGCTCGGATGTGCCGTACCGGCCGATCGTGAGCGCGGCGACCAGGCTGGACAGTGCCGGTACGGGCGCGACGTGCGCCCCGATCTCCCTGAGGATCACCGCCATCTCGACCGGACCGAGCCCCGCGCCGCCCGCCTCCTCAGGCAGGCACACGCCGAGCAACCCCGCCTGCGCCATGGCCGCCCAGACCCCGGAGTCGTACGGCAGGCCGGACTCCTCGTGCGCCTCGATCCCGGCGTGGGTGGCCGTACGCCCCAGGACGTCAGCGGTCAGGGTGCGTAACTCTGCCTGATTCTCGTCCAGGTTGAAGTCCATCGGGTCTCCAGAAGGTCGTACCGGGCGAACTCGTTCGCGATCCGGATCAGTGGTGGGGTGCGGACGTCTGGATCTCTTCGGCCGTCTCGCCGGCCATCGTGCGGGGGGCTGGACTCTTCGGCCGTCTCGCGGGTCAGCGCGTGGTCAGCGTGTCGGCCGTCTCGCGGGGCATCGTGCGGTCAGCTCACCGGCCACCGCGCCGTCGCCGTCGCCGTCGCCGTCGCGGCAGTGGTCTCCGTCTCATCTCCACGGACATCTCGGCGGTCGTTTCGGAAGCCGCCTCCGAGATCGTCTCCGGGTCATCTCGGGCGGCCACCGGCACGGCATGGTGCCCCGCCACGGCATCGCTCACGTTGGCCTCCTCCAGAGGACGCTCCAACCGCAAAGTAGAACAGGGTCTAATCTCTGTCCAGTGCGTGACCTCTCGTCTCCGTCAGGACATCCGACTGAAACAAGAAAGACATGCAAGGACGTCGTTCTTTGTGACTGGTGAGTAACCATCCAGCGGGGAAAGAAGTCAGATAACGTGTTCTTATGCGCACTCCGCATGCCGCCACAGAGACCGCGACGCCGCACCCAGAAGGGGCTGCCAGCGTGGAGAACCACCCGACCGCCGGGAACGCCGCGAACGCCGCAGCCACCCCGGGTGCCCGCACGCGAAGCCAGCTCCAGCGGCGTAAGCGCATCGTGCAGGCGGCGGCCGCACTCGCCTCGCGCGGAGGCGTCGAGGCCATGCAGATGCGGACCGTGGCCGAACGCGCCGGCGTCGCGCTTGGCACGCTCTACCGCTACTTCCCATCCAAGATGGATCTCGTCGTCGCGGTTGTGAGTGAGGAGATCGATCTCCTGGAGTCCAGCATCCAACGCCGTCCACCGAGCTCCCCGACCGCTTCCGGACGAGCAGTCGATGTCCTGATGCGGGCGGCCCGAGGGCTGATGCGCGAGCCCGAGCTCGCTGACGCGCTGCTCCGATCGCTGATCATGACCGAGGTCGAGACCCCGTTCGGCGACCGGATGGCCCGGCTCCTGCTCCGTGTCGCCGGCAACGGCCTCACCGTCGAACTGGCCACGGAGGACCAGCTCACCCTCGCCGACTCGCTCGCCAGCGTGTGGGTCCACGAGCTGCTTGAGATGCTCCGCGGGCTGCGGACCTACGACCAGATCCAGCACCGGATCGAGATCGTCTCCTCCCGGCTGCTGGTCGACTTCTGAACCCGACCCCCGACCTTCCCTGAACCAGCCCCACCCTTCCACCGAAATATGGAACCGGTTACAGTCCTGAACTGGAATAAGGTTCTGAAACGGAGGAGGTCACCGTGGGCACGCCGGTGATTGTCGAGGCGGTACGCACTCCGATCGGGAAGCGGAACGGCTGGCTCGCGGGACTGAAACCGCAGGCCGTCCTGGGCGCCACGCTCAAGGGGCTGGTCACGAGGTCCGGCATCGACCCCTCGATCGTCGGACAGGTCTTCGCGGGCTGCGTGACGCAGGCGGGCGAACAGGGCGGGCACGTCGGCCGCTACGCCTGGTTGTACGCCGGCCTGCCGTACCAGACGGGCGTGACGACGATCGACGCCCAGTGCGGGTCGTCCCAGCAGGCGGTCCACATTGTGGCCGCGATGATCCACGCGGGCGTCATCGACGTCGGCATCGCCTGCGGTGTCGAGGTGATGAGCCGCCAGCCCCTCATGAGCAACGTCCAGCCCGCGCGGCCGAAACCGGACGACTGGTCGCTGGACATGCCCGACCAGTTCTCCGCCGCCGAGCGGATCGCGCAGCGCCGCGGCATCACCCGCGACCGGCTGGACGCCTTCGGCGCCCGGTCCCAGCATCTGGCGGCCAAGGCGTGGGCCGACAACCGGTTCGAGCGCGAGATCCTGCCGGTGGTCGCCCCCGTGCTCGGGGAAGACGGGCAGCCGACCGGCGAGAGCCGTACCGTCACCAAGGACCAGGGACTCCGCGAGACCACGGTCGACAAACTCGCCGGTCTCCGCCCCGTGCTGGGCGAGAACGGGATGCACACGGCGGGCACGTCCTCGCAGATCTCCGACGGTGCGGCGGCCGTCCTGCTGATGAGCGAGGAGGCCGCCACGCAACACGGCCTGCGCCCCCGCGCGCGGATCCTGGCCCAGGCGCTCGTCGGCAGCGAGCCCTACTACCACCTCGACGGACCGGTGGACGCGACGGCCAAGGTGTTCGCGCAGACCGGGATGTCCGCGAGCGACGTCGATCTGTTCGAGGTGAACGAGGCGTTCGCATCGGTCGTCCTCTCGTGGGCGTCTGTGCACGAACCGGACATGGCCCGCGTGAACGTCAACGGAGGCGCGATCGCGTTGGGCCACCCGGTCGGGGCCACCGGCTCCCGCCTGATCACAACGGCGTTGCACGAACTGGAGCAATCCGACTCCTCGACCGCACTGATCTCGATGTGCGCCGGAGGCGCGCTCGCCACGGCCACGATCATCGAGCGTCTCTGACACCCTGATCGACTCTCGGAATTCGCCGCCGGGCGCGAACAGCCGACACGGCCGACATGGCCGAGTTGACTTGTCCCGCCCGGCAGCCCGAGAGGCATGAACCCAACCCCGGCGCCGACCGCCCGCAGAGACCACAGATCCACAGACCCACGGCCGTCGGCCGTTGGCCGTTGGCCGTTGGCCGTTGGCCCAGAGCCCACGTCCCCACAGCCCAGGCCCACAACCCAGGCCCACAACCCAGGCCCAGGGCCGCACAGACCACAGACCCATGGCCCCACAGCCACAGCCCAGGCCGAAAGCCCAGGGCCCCAAAGGCCAGGGCCCACAGGACCACAGCGACAGCGACAGCGACAGCGACAGCGGGGCATGGCTTCGCGTCCTCCGGCCATACACTTGGAGACATCCGATGTCTAGGAGCCCGGCCTGGGGCTCTGGTGGGGTGCGTGGCGTGGCGGTCACCGACGCGGCGATTGACAGAATCAAAGAGATGATCATCTCGGGCGAGCTCGCCCCAGGTGATCGGCTTCCCAAGGAGGCCGACCTTGCCGAGCGGCTCGGGTTGTCGCGTAACTCGTTGCGCGAGGCCGTGCGGGCGCTCTCTCTCATCAACGTCCTGGACGTACGGCAGGGCGACGGCACCTATGTCACCAGCCTCCAGCCCAATCTGCTCCTCGACGCCATGTCCTTCGTGGTGGACTTTCATCGGGACGACACCGTTCTGCAGTTCCTGGAGGTACGGCGCATCCTGGAACCGGCCGCGACCGCCATGGCGGCGACCACCATGTCCGAAGACGACATCAAGGGCCTCCGCGAGATCCTCGACTCTCTTCCGGAGGATCCCAGCATCGAGCAACTCGTCGCCAACGACCTGGAGTTCCACCAGCACATCGCGGCCGGGGCGGGAAACGCCGTCCTCTGTTCCTTGATCGAGAGTCTGTCCGGCCCGACGACCCGTGCCCGGGTGTGGCGCGGCCTCACCCAGGAGGGCGCGCTCGGCAAGACGCGCGAGCAACACGTCGCCATCTACGAGGCGATCGCGGGCAGGCAGTCGGAACTGGCCAGAGCCTGGGCGACCGTCCACGTGGCCGGTGTGGAGGAGTGGCTCCGCAAGGCTCTTTAACTTGGGTTGGCCCTTGAGCGTCAGCATGGCCGAACCGCCTCGCAAATCCTTCACGCTCAACCCGGCCCAACCGCCCCACAATTCAGGCTTAACACGACCTAACGGCCCTACGTCAGGCTCAACCCGGCCTAACCGCCCCACGAAAGGTCGTCATGTAGTGGCGGGAGCTCAGGACGTCCACCTTCTTGACCACGTCGCCTGTCTTCGGTGCGTGGATCATCATCCCGTCGCCGGCGTACATCCCCACATGAGTCGGTGCGGTGGTGGCGCCGCCGAAGAACATCAGATCTCCCGGGCGTAGTTCGCTGAGAGGCACCCGGCGGCCCTGACGGAACTGGGTGCCCGTGTAGTGGCCGAGGCCGACCCCGGCCTTCGCCCACGCCGCCATCACCAGGCCGGAGCAGTCGAAGCCGATCCGGGCGGCTCCCCTGCCGACCCCCTTGCTCGGCCCCTCGGCCGCTCCGCCGCCCCACGTGTACGGCGTGCCGAGCCAGCTCTCCGCCGCCTTGACCGCGAGCTCACCCCGTGTCTCGACCGGAGTGTCCTTCTCACGGACCGTGGCTTGTTCATCCGGTCCCGGACCACCTGGGACGTCCTGCTGCCCGGTTGCGACCGACCCGTCCATGACCGACCCGTCTCCGACGGGCCCATCCGTGACCTGCCCAGTTGCGACCAATCCGCCTATGTCCCGCCCATCCGCGACCGGCCCAGTTGCGACCGACCCGCCCATGTCCCGCCCATCCGCGACCGGCCCAGTTGCGACCGACCCGCCCATGTCCCGCCCATCCATGACAGGCCCATCCATGACCTGAACATCGGGACTCTGCGTCACCGGTAACCACTCGCCCGGAGTCCGCACGCCTGGGCTCCTCAGCACCGGGAGCCGCACTCCTGGCTCCGGCACCACCTCGTCCACAGCATCGAAACACCGGTCGAGCATGTTCAACAGCTTCGACGTGGACATGTCGGCGGGGTCCGGCGCGAACATCCCTCGGGGCCAGGGCGCATCGCCGGCCTGCCAGATCCAAGGGGTGTCGCCCCCGTCCCGGAGCCAGGGTGTGTCGCTGCCCTCCCGGGGCCAAGGCGTGTCGCCGTACACCCACAGGGGCCACGGATGGGCGCGCAACGCTTCCTGTTGCCGCCCTTGGTTTGCTCGCCGCCGCTCTTCCCAGCTCTCCATCAGCGGCTCCGGCGGCCGCATTGCCCGCTGCCACTGCTGCAGGCTCGCCCGCCATCGCGTCGACAGCGCGGGTCGCCGCCTCTCCTCGCTCACCCGTGATCGTTCTGGCCGGATCCATTGCCGTGCCGGCCGATCTGCTCCTTGTGGGGCCGGGGCGGCCGTCGTAGGTCGCGCTGCCCGGAGCGTCCGCGACTCCCACCTGAGGACCCGGCGCTCCACCCAGCGGATGAGATCGTCATCGCCCGCCGAACCCACGGCAGGCGGGCGCGATCGGCCGACCACGCCGAGTGCGGCCTCATGCGGGGACTGGAGCAACGCCCATCGTCGCGCCTGAGAAGCACCCTGCGGCACGTCGCCCGCGCCGTTCCAGTGATGTGCCCCTTGTGGTCGCCGGGGGCCGTAGCCGTCCGGTGGGCGGCGGCCAGGACCGTCTGACGACCGGATGTCGCCCGGCCACCGCGGCGGCGGCTCGGGCGGTGGACAGGAGTTCGGGGACGCCCCCGACTCGGGAACCGGGATTCCGGGGACGCCCGTCGTGGGGCCGGTGATCGTCACTCCGGCGATGGCCGTGGCACCGAGCTTGATGGCGAGCATGATGGGGATCAACGCGCTCCTCCTGGGTCCGATGAGATCGAGGCCCAGCATCTGAGCCGGTGGCCCGGCGGCAGATGGCCGAAAGCGGTTCTGGGGATAAGTATCAGGCTGTGGACGAACTCGCGATCCGGCTCGCCCTCGGCTCGGCAAGCCCCCTACTGCCGGGGCCGCGCTGCCGAGGCCGACGGTCTTGCCCGCCGGCGAGGCGCGACGAAGGCACCTGGTCAGCCCGGAAGTCGGGTACTCCCGGGCCGGGCGGCGGGGCGGGACAGCGGAGCCGGGGAGCGCTGATCACAGGACGTACCTGGCGGAGCTCTGTCATGATCGCGGCGATGCCACCCGTTACGCCACGCCCGCGGTCACCGCCCTCCTTGACGGACACGGCACCTCGTAATAGAACACGTTCCAGAAAGAGAAACTGCCAAGCGCTTGATTGAGTACGTGCCTCGGCGCAGCACGAGGCTCCCCGCGTCCACACCTGCCGAATCGATCCCGATCTTCCCAGGCCACGTCTCTCCAGTAGGTGACTCCCTGTGCTAATCAATGTCGTCGACCAGGACTACTACGCGCGGCACGGGGTGCCGCACGAGCAGCTCAAATGGCTGCGGGACAACGCCCCGGTGTTCTGGCACGAGGGCGACGCCGAACTCGGCTGGCCGGGTTTCTGGGCGGTGACCAAGCTCGAGGACGTCGTGCACGTCTCCCGGCACTCCGACCTCTTCTCCTCCTCACGCCGCCTGGCGCTCTTCAACGAGCTGCCCGAGGAGGAAAGGGAACTGCAGCGGATGATGATGCTCAACCAGGACCCGCCCGAGCACACCCGTAGGCGCTCCCTGGTCAATCGCGGCTTCACGCCCCGGGTGATCTCCCTGCTCGAAGAGCACATCCGGGACATCTGTCACCGGCTGATCGACGACGCCGAGGGCAAGCCCGACCTGGACTTCGTCACCGACATCTCCGCGCCGCTGCCGCTGTACGTGATCTGCGAGCTTCTCGGCGCACCGGTCGAGGACCGGGACAAGATCTTCGAGTGGTCCAACCGGCTGATCGGGAGCGAGGACCCGGACTACGCGACGACCCCGGAGGAAGGCCAGGCCGCGGCGGCCGAGGTCTACGCCTACGCCGGGACGCTGGCCGCGGCCCGCAGGGAGGATCCGCGCGACGACATCGTCACCAAGCTCATCCAGCCGACGGACGGCGGCGAGGTGCTGACCGAGGACGAGTTCAACCTGTTCGTCCTGCTCCTCATCGTCGCGGGCAACGAGACCACCCGCAACGCGGCGACCGGCGGAATGCTCGCGTTCTTCCAGCATCCGGAGCAGTGGGCCCGCCTCGTGGCGGACCGCGCCCTGGCCCGGACCGCCGCCGACGAGATCGTCCGCTGGGTGTCCCCCGTCAACCTCTTCCGCCGTACGGCCACCACCGACACGGAGATCCGGGGGCAGAAGATCGCCGAAGGGGACAAGGTGGTGATCTTCTACGCCTCGGCGAACCGGGACGCCGACGTCTTCACCGATCCGGACGTCTTCGACATCGGCCGGGACCCCAACCCGCAGATCGGCTTCGGCGGCGGCGGGGCGCACTTCTGCCTCGGCAACCACCTGGCCAAGCTGGAGCTCAGGGTGCTCTTCGAGGTCCTGTCCGAGCGGTTCCCCCGGATCAGCCAAGCCGGCGAGGCGACACGGCTCAGGTCCAACTTCATCAACGGCATCAAGTCATTGCCCATAGCACTGCGCTGACGCCGGGTCAGGCGCTCCGAACGCAGGCCGCATCGGAGCGCCCGACTCTCTGAGGCCGGGGGCGGGAGGCCACACCCCCGAACCGCCGCGCCCCCAAGCGCCGCCCCCAAGCGCCGCGCCCGATCAGTACGGCGGCCTCCACGCGGCGGCCTGCTCCGGCCACGGCTCTCCCGGCGGCGGCCACCAGTCGCTCTCGCGCGTGAAAGGGGCCGGATCACGCTCGATGGCGGGATAGGTCATGCGCTGATGCCCGGACGGCCACCCCCTGGCGGATCGGGACGACGCCGGCGAAGCGCTCTCGGTGGATTCGTCGTCGCGGGCGGTCGCGCCTTCTTCGCGCTCTGCCGCACGCGGATCGCCCACGGACTCCAGCGCCGCTTCGAGCAGCCGGCAACGCCGCTCGGCTTCGATCTGGCGTCTTCGCGCGTACGTCAACCGCTGTTGCAGCGTCTCGATCTCCGCGAGCAGTTGGTCACGTTCCCGCTCCTGCTCCCGCAGGAGCCCGATTTCCGCCTGTGTACGTTCGCGTTCATCCGTCCAGGCGGCGCGCAACTGTCGGCTGTCCCTGATCAACTCCTCGACCTGCTGTTCACGGGCCGCCAGGACCTCCTGCAGGCTTTTCACCTGATTCCGTGTCTCGCGCAGTTCGGTCGTCGCCGTGGCCAGTTGGTCCGTCACGACCTGCACCTGGAACGCCTGCTTGTCGCGCGATTCCAACGCGCGAAGATGCAGATCGTGAAGATGCTCCCGGACTTCTGTCGTGACGGGCCTTCCTCTCGCCTTGGTCAGCTCGCCGAGTAGGCCGTCAAGAAACGGACGGGCGGGAATCCTGCGACCACTCAGATAACGGGACAGCGCCCCCTTGTCCATATAGTTCAGCGCCGCGTACTGCCCTAGGGACATATGCAGCATTCCGAAGATCTCGCGTAGTTGCCCGGCGAATTCCCGGACCTCACGTTCCAGATCGTCCGGCAACGCGCAGAGCTCGCCGGGCCCTGTCCCACCGCGCTTCGCGGGCTCCAATGTTCCGGCCATGAGCAGATCGTCGCCCACATCGCCGAACGACTCCATAAGGAAATGGAATCAGGTGTTGCCAGCCTCGTCGCAACACCCGTTGCGGGTCGGCAACGGGTGTTGCGGGGGACGCGCACCCCCTTCTTCCTCTGGCAGCGTTCTCGCTACACGGCATATGAGCCATCCGGGAGGTGGGGGCATTGGAGTCGATGCTCGGGATTCTCTCTTCGCTGCCCCGCCGGCAGCGCGTGCTGATCATCGCCATTGCGTTCATTCCGATGACGTTGGTCACCTTGTGCTGCGCACCGGCGTTGATCGTGCTGCCATTCTTTCCGGGCGGAGTCGATCGCACGCGGACGCTCATCGCCGCGCTTGTCACATGGTCGCGGACGATACTTCTCGGAAGTCTCGACGGACACCATTCCGCGCGGAACGCTCGGCGGCCGAATTGAAATCCCGCCCGCGATCAGGGCCAGGAGGAGTCCTGGTGGGGGTCGCCGCCTCCGGCGAGGAGGGTGAGGTCGGACTCGACCATCATGGCGACGAGTTCCTCGAACGAGACCGTCGGCTCCCATCCGAGCTGCGTCCTGGCCTTCTTCGGGTCGGCGCAGAGCAGGTCCACCTCCGCCGGGCGGTGCAGGGACTGATCGCACACGACATATCGCTCCCAGTCCAGGCCGGCCGCGCCGAAGGCGGCCTCGACCAGTTCCCGTACCGACTGGGTCCGGCCGGTGCCGATCACGTAGTCCTCCGGCTCCGCGGCCTGGAGCATCAGACGCATGGCTCGGGCGTAGTCACCGGCGAACCCCCAGTCGCGGCGCGCCTCCAGGTTGCCGAGCCGCAGTTCGGTGGCCAGCCCCAGCTTGATCCGGGCGACGCCGAGGCTCACCTTGCGGGTGACGAACTCGGCTCCGCGCCTGGGCGACTCGTGGTTGAACAGGATGCCCGACACGGCGAACATGCCGTACGACTCACGGTAGTTCTGGGTGAGGAAGTGCCCGTACGTCTTGGCCACGCCGTACGGAGAGCGGGGATGGAAGGGCGTGCGCTCGTTCTGCGGGGTCTCCCGGACCTGGCCGAACATCTCCGAGCTCGACGCCTGATAGAAGCGGATCTGGCCGGAACCGGCGCCACGCGCGGCGGTGATCCCGGAGCAGACCCGGATCGCCTCCAACATGCGGAGCACGCCCATGCCGGTGACCTCGGCGGTGAGCTCCGCCTGCTCCCAGGACATCGGGACGAACGAGATCGCGCCCAGGTTGTAGACCTCGTCGGGCTGCACCTTCTCCACCGCGGAGATCAGCGATCCCTGGTCCAGCAGGTCGCCGCGGACGAGCTGGACGTCCTGCAGCAACCGGCGCACCCGGGAGACGCGAGGGTTGGCCTGACCGCGTACCAGCCCCCAGACCTCGTATCCCTCACTCAGCAGATGTTCGGCGAGATACGAGCCGTCCTGGCCGGTGATGCCAGTGATCAGCGCACGCCTGGCCAAGGGATCCTCCTCGCATCGGGGGCACCCGAATTCTCCGAAGTCCGCATGAGATTGCGGGGAAAGCAGCTATGAGAGGCGAATGTACCCCTCTGGGCCGATCTGAGCGCAGCCGCGACACGGACACCACGCTAGAACATGTTCCACCGAACCAGATTCGGGTAAGCTAACTTCCCAGTTGGGGCCATGTGAACACCCCACAAGAGACCAATTTCACCTCGGTATCCCCACTGGTGGGGTGCCCAGGCTAAGGTCATCTTTATGGCAGCCCCAAGGGGGGCACAGCTGGAGAGGGGTGCCCCTTGGCGGAGAGGCTGCGAGTCGCGCTGCTGTCCTATCGCAGCAAGCCCACCTGCGGAGGCCAGGGGGTGTACCTGCGCCACATCAGCCGCGAACTGGTCGCACTCGGGCACCACGTCGAGGTCTTCTCCGGCCAGCCGTACCCCGAACTCGACGACGGGGTCATCCTCAACAAGGTCCCCAGCCTGGACCTCTACGACGACGCCGACCCGTTCCGCACGCCGAGACTCGGCGAGTACCGCGACTGGATCGACGCGCTCGAAGTCGCCACGATGTGGACCGCGGGCTTCCCCGAGCCGCTCACCTTCAGCCTCAGGGCCTACCGCGAACTCAAGAAACGCCAGGGCGACTTCGACGTCGTCCAGGACAACCAGACCCTGGGATACGGCGTGCTGGGCATCCAGAAGCTCTTCCCGGTCGTGGGCACCATCCACCACCCGATCAGCGTGGACCGGCGGATCGAGCTGAAGGCCGCGAAGGGCTGGAAGAAGCTCTCCATGCGTCGCTGGTACGGATTCGTCCGTATGCAGAGCATCGTCGCCCCCCGGCTCAGCCCGATCCTCACCGTCAGCGAGTCGTCCCTCGCGGACATCCACCGCGACTTCAACGTGCCCCAGGCCAACATGCGGCTGATCCCGCTCGGCGTGGACACCCGTTTCTTCCACCCCCGCCCGCGGCTGCCCAAGCGGCCCGGCTCGATCGTGGCCGTCGCCAGCGCCGACTCCCCCATGAAGGGCGTCGCGACCCTGCTGCGCGCGGTCGCCAAGCTCGCCACCGAGCGCGACGTCAACCTGACCGTGGTCAGCAAGCCGACCCCCGGCGGGCCGACGGAGAAGCTGGTCTCCGAACTCTCCCTGCACGACCGGGTCCGGTTCGTCCACGGGATCTCGGACGACGAGCTGGCCGAGCTGATCGCCACCTCCGAGGTGGCGGTCGTGCCCTCGCTGTACGAGGGCTTCTCGCTCCCCGCGGTGGAGCACATGGCCTGCGGAACACCCCTCGTCGCGTCCAGGACGGGCGCCCTGCCCGAGGTCGTCGGGGACGCCGCCGTTCAGGTCTCTCCCGGCGACCCGGAGGAGCTGGCCGCCGTACTGCGCCGCCTGCTCGACTCCCCCGAGGAGCGCGCGGAGGTCGGCCGCAAGGGCTACGACCGCGTGATGGAGCGCTACGCGTGGCCGGTGGTCGCCCAGCGCACCGTCGACGCCTACCGCGAGGCCATCGCCGCCCGTACGGCCACTGCCTCGTGAGATCGCGCCGCGAGCGGGCGTTCTCGTTTCCACGCGCGCCACGAAGCCGTGCCGGAAGCATCCGCATGATCACGAAAGGTAGGCAGGAGTGCTGACCGTCGACTTCGAGCGGCTCCCCGTCGGGCCAGGCGACCGTGTTCTCGACCTCGGCGCCGGCGGCGGCCGGCACGCCTTCGAGGTACTCCGCCGGGGCGCCGACGTGGTGGCCTTCGACATGGACGCGGCCGAGCTGGAAGGCGTCGCCGCGATGTTCGCCGCCATGGACAAGGAGGGCCAGGTACCGCCCGGGGCCTCCGGGGACACCGTGGTCGGCGACGCGCTCCACATGCCGTTCCCCGACGCGTCCTTCGACCGCGTGATCGCGGCCGAGGTGCTCGAACACATCCCCGACGACATGGCCGCCATGCGGGAGATCGTCCGCGTGCTCAAGCCGGGCGGGCGGGCCGCGATCACCGTGCCGAGCTTCCTGCCGGAACGCATCTGCTGGGCGCTGTCCGAGGACTACCACACCGCTCCCGGCGGGCACATCAGGATCTACACGCTGGCGGAACTCCAGGCCAAGCTGAAGGCGTCCGGCCTTGAGGTCGGCTCCCACCACCACGCTCACGGCCTGCACGCGCCGTACTGGTGGATCAAGTGCGCGGTGGGCGTGAACAACGACGACCATCCGCTGGCCAAGGCCTACCACGAGCTCCTCGTGTGGGACATCATGAAGCGCCCCGCCGCCACCCGGATCGCGGAGGCCGTGCTCAACCCGCTGATCGGTAAGAGCGTGGTCGTCTACGTCCGGAAGCCGGCATGAGCGAGCGCAGCGAGAGCGTCGACCGGCCGCGCGCGTCTCGCGACGTGCCGCCGCGCGCACCTTCGGCACGACCCGCCTCCGAGCGGCGAGGCGCGGCGGCATGAGCGTGCCGGCCGTCCCGGGAGCGATCACAGCGGATCAGGTGGTGGCCACCGCGAGGAGCATCGCGGCGGTCCAGGACGGCGAGGGCGGCGTGCCCTGGCCGGAGGGTCACATCGACGCGTGGAACCACGTCGAATGCCTGATGGCCATGACCGTGGCCGGCCTGCGCGATGAGGCCCGCCGGGGTTACGACTGGCTCGCCCGGTACCAGCGCCAGGACGGTTCGTGGCCGATGAAGGTGGCCGGCGGCGAGCCCGTCGAGAAGGGCGGCGAGTCCAACCACGCCGCGTACGTCGCCGTGGGAGTCTGGCACGACCTGCTCGTGACCGGCGACGAGGCGTTCGCCGCCTCCATGTGGCCCATGGTCACCCGGGCGCTGGACTTCGTCGTCGGGCTGCAGACCACCCGCGGCGAGATCGTCTGGGAACGCGACGAGCACGGCGTCCCCGCGGCGTACGCGCTGCTCACCGGCTCCGCTTCGATCTACCAGGGACTGCGCAGCGGTGTCCTGCTCGGTGAACGGCTCGGCGATCCGCAGCCCGACTGGGAACTGGCCGCCGACCGGTTGGGACACGTGCTCGCCGCACACCCCGAGGCGTTCGCCGACAAGAGCCGCTTCTCGATGGACTGGTACTACCCCGTCCTCGGCGGTGCCGTACGCGGGTCCGAGGGCGAGAAGCGCATCGAGGAGGAGTGGGACACCTTCGTCGTCCCCGATCTCGGCGTGCGCTGCGTCTCCGACCAGCCCTGGGTGACCGGCGCGGAGTCCTGCGAGCTGGTGCTGACCCTGGACGCGATGGGCGACAGGGACAGGGCGCTGCGCGTGTTCGCCGACATGCAGCACCTGCGCCACGAGGACGGCTCGTACTGGACGGGCTGGCAGTTCGTGAACGAGAAACACTTCCCGCACGAGCGGTCGGCCTACACGGCGGCGGCGGTGATCCTCGCCGCGGACGCGCTGTCCGGGGCGACGCCCGGAGCCGCGATCTTCCGTGACGCCGGTGACCACGAGGTCCGCATCACCGGCGACTGCGGCTGCGAGCACGCCCGCGCCTAGACCCAGGGAGATCATCCGGCGACGTCTGCCGATCGGGGTTCCGGACCGAACCCCGATGGCACCACGTACCGGCTAGACAGTCGGACGGACCGACGGACCTCGCGGCGAGGGCTAGATGCCCGGGCCGGTTCGTTCGAGGACGCGCAGGGAGCCGTCGGCACGGACCTCGGTGAAGGCCCCGGAGGCGAGGGCGCGGAGATAGACGCGGTACGGCGCCTGCCCTCCGGCCGCCGGGTCGGGATAGATGTCGTGGAAGACCAGCGCCCCGCCCTCGACCACGTGCGGGGCCCATCCCTCGTAGTCCCGGGTCACCGGCTCCTCCGAGTGCCCTCCGTCGATGAAGAGCATGGCCAGCGGCGTGTTCCAGTGCCTGGCGACGGTCTCTGAGGCGCCGACGACGGCGATGACCTCGTCCTCAAGGCCGGCGGTGGCGATCGTGCGGCGGAAGAACGGCAGCGAGTCCATCTTCCCGAAGCACGGGTCCATTAGCGTGGGGTCGTGGTGAGCCCATCCCGGCTGGATCTCCTCCGAGCCGCGGTGGTGGTCCACCGTGAACACGACCGAGCCCGCCACGCGCGCGCCGGCGCCCAGGTAGATCGCCGACTTGCCGCAGTACGTGCCGATCTCGCAGATCGGGCCGCGCGAGCCGTACGCGCAGGCGAGTTCGAAGAGGGCCTGGCCCTCCTCCGGCGGCATGAAGCCCTTGGCCCGCTCGGCGGCGTACCGCAGATCAGCGGGCATCGTGACGGTGGTCACCGGTCGGTCACCTTCAGCATGGTCGTCCTTTTCGTACGGCTGTCGCCTGCAAGGGACGGAGCCTAGCCCACAACAACCCGAACAAGGTTCCACTGTCCCCTTGTCCGGCATGATGGAACATGTTCTACTTTGCAGCGTGAACCAGCGCTCCCAGATTGCGATGTCCGAGGAAGAGATCGCGAAGCTGCTCGACGGCGCACGCAAGCTCCAGCTCGGCACGATCAACCCCGACGGCACCCCGCACATGGTGACCATGTTCTACGGCCTGGTCGACGGGAAGATCGCCTTCTGGACGTACGGCAAGGCCCAGAAGGCCCGCAACATCGAGCGCGATTCCCGGATCACCTGCCTGATCGAGGACGGCGACGAGTACTCCGAACTGCGCGGCATCATGCTGTACGGCGTCGCCAAGCGCGTCGACGACCCCGCGGGCGTCCTCGGCATCGGGATGGAGGTCACCCGGCGCATGACCCGCATGGACGATGTCGAACCGCTCCGGGAGTACGTCGAGCAGACCGGCCGCAAGCGCGTCGGATATGTCGTCGAGCCGACCCGCGTGGTCTCCTGGGACCACAGCAAGCTCGCCGCGGCCCCACGACAGCGCTCCGGGGAATCCCTCTGAGCCCACCGGAGCAGCGGCCCCATCCGAGGAGAGTCCAGTGAAGATCAAGCTCGACGAGCTGGTGTGCGAGGCCAACGCCGTGTGCACCGGCCTGGCCCCCGAGGTCTTCGAGCTCGATGACGACGACCGGCTGCAGGTCGTACTGCCCGAGCCGCCGGCGGAGATGCTCGACCGCGTGCGGCACGCGGTCCGTTCCTGCCCCAAAGCCGCCCTATCGCTCGAAGACGAGTAACCCCCCAGGAGGTCAAATGCGCGGAGCGCTGCTGCACGCGGTCGGTGACGACAAGCTCGACATCCGTGACGACTTCACGCTGGCCCCGGTCGGCCCCACGGACGTCCGCGTGAAGATCAAGGCCACCGGCGTCTGTCATTCCGACCTGTCGGTGCTCTCGGGCGTGCTGCCGATGCCGCTGCCCGTGATCCCCGGGCACGAGGGCGCCGGCGAGGTGGTCGAGGTGGGCGACCACGTGACCTCCGTCCAGCCAGGCGACCACGTGATCATCAACTGGACGCCCGCGTGCGGCGACTGCCCGAACTGCGTCGTCGGCCAGCCGCACCTCTGCATGACGTTCGTGATGAAGAGCTTCGTGGAAGCCCGCTTCCGCTACGGCGGCGACACCCCGGCGTTCGGCATGGCCGGCTGCGGCACCTGGGCCGAGGAGATCGTCGTTCCGTGGCAGGGGGCGATCAAGGTCGATCCGGACGTGCCGTACGAGGCCGCCGCGCTGATCGGCTGCGGCATCACCACCGGCGTCGGAGCGGTGCTCAACACCGCGAAGGTACGTCCCGGCTCCACTGTCGCGGTCGTCGGCTGCGGCGGCGTGGGCCTCTCGGTGATCCAGGGTGCCCGGCTGTCGGGCGCGACCACAATCCTCGCGATCGACCCCCTAGAGTCCAAGCACGAGCTGGCCAAGAAGGTCGGCGCCACGCACGCGATCACCCCCGACCAGCTCATGGACGCGACGGCGAGCCTCACCGGCGGCCAGGGCTTCGACTACGGCTTCGAGGTGGTCGGCAAGTCCGCCGCGATCATGACCGCGTGGCAGGCCACGCGACGCGGCGGCGACGTCGTCGTCGTCGGCGCGGGCGCCATGGACGACACGGTGCCGCTGACCGCGTTCAACCTGCTCTTCGAGGGCAAGAACATCCTCAGCTCGCTCTACGGCGGTTCGGACGTGCGCCGCGACTTCCCGTTCTTCGCCGGCCTCTACAAGGCGGGCAAGCTCGACCTGGAGAGCATGATCAGCTCCAGGATCAAGCTCTCGGACCTCAACGACGCGGTCGCCTCGCTCAAGAACGGCGAGGTCCTCCGCCAGATCGTCGTCATGGACTGAGAACACGCGCGACGGACAGGCCCGCCCGGCGTTCCCGGGCGGGCCTGTCGCCGTTCCGGGCCGTCGGCCAGGGAGGGCCGCTTGGTAGATGCCATCTACCTAGATGCCATCTACCGAGGAGTCGACCATGCGTGGGGCCCGCTTCATCGGACGCCTGCGGGAGCTGGACGTTCTGCGTCTTCGCCGTGTCCACTCCTCAGGCACCGGATCCGCCCTCGCCCTGGGGGGGACGCCGTCAGGTCGGGAAGTCTCGACTCGTCCAGGAATTCTGCGACCAGGCGGGCACACCGTACCTGTTCTTCACCGCGATCAAGGGAATGTCCCCGGTAGAGTCCGTGGCCACTTTCTGCACCGAATTGCAAGAGTCCTCCCTGCCTCCCGATTCCGGCAATGTCGTGCGGGTGAGCAATGGGAGCTGGCCGGACGCCTTCCGGGTCCTGGCATCCACGCTCCCCTCGACGCCCTCGATCATCGTCATGGACAAGATGCCCTGGCTCGCCGAGCAGGACGACCTGTTCGACGGAGCGTTACAGACGGCATGGGACCGGCTGTTGTCCATGAAGCCGGTCCTGCTGCTTCTGCTGGGCAGCGACCTTCACATGATGGAGCGGCTGACCGCCTACGATCGGCCCTTCTACGGACGAGCGGACACCATGGTGCTCGGCCCGCTCAACCCGGCCGAGACCGCCGACGCCGTCGGCTCCTCCACAGGTTGGCGAAGGAGAAGCAGGTGCTCACCGTGGATCAGCCGCTGTCCACCCAGCCGGGAAAACCGGCCTTGTACCGGGTCGCCGACAACAACCTGCGAATGTATCTGGGCATCCTCCGTGCCGCCGCCGATCATTCCCGCCGGGGTCGTCCAGACCTGGCATTCCGCCTGGTTCAACGACGATGGACCAGCTTTCGCGGCCGCGCGGTGGAACCCGTCGTACGCGACGCGTTGACGATCGCCGGGGCGTCCGGAGATCTCCCGTGGCCCGAGGTTGAGGCCGTGGGCGGCTGGTGGAATCGCCGATTCGCTCCCGAAGTCGATCTGGTCGGCGCGGACCGCGCCCCAGTGGCTCGCCACGTCGCGTTCGCGGGCTCCGTCAAATGGCTGGGCACCCCATTCGACGCGCATGACCTGGCGACCCTCCGCCGTGACGCGGCGCAGGTTCCCGGGTTCGACACCGGGGTGAGCGGACTCGCCGTGGTCTCGCTGTCAGGTACGCGGTCCGGCGTGGAAGGCGCCGACCTGGTCTGGGGCGCGGACGACGTCATCGCGGCGTGGCGCTGAGCCGGGACGGCGGAACCCACCCTGCGGCACTGACCCCGGAGCACTGACCCGGAGCATTGACCACCGGAGCATTGACCACCGCGGAACTCGTCCCGGAAGCCGCGCCTCGACGCTTCGAGCGGCCGCGCCGCCAGAACGGGTGAACTACTCCGAGGAAAAGGCGGCGTCGAAGGACGCTTCCGGCGGGGTGATGGCGTTCAGCCGCCGGATGTACGCCAGGGACTCCGGAGCGCCGGCGAGGCGGTCCATGCCGGCGTCCTCCCACTCGATCGAGATCGGGCCGTCGTAGCCGATGGCGTTCAACGCGCGGAAGCACTCCTCCCACGGCACGTCGCCCCGCCCGGTCGAGACGAAGTCCCAGCCGCGCCGCAGGTCCGCCCAGGGCAGGTGGGAGGACAGCCGGCCACGGCGGCCGTCGCCGACGCGGACCTTGGTGTCCTTGCAGTCGACGTGATAGATCCGGTCGGCGAAGTCGAGGATGAACCCGGCCGGGTCGACCTGCTGCCAGACCATGTGCGAGGGGTCCCAGTTCAGCCCGAACGCCTCGCGACGGCCGACGGCCTCCAGCGTGCGCACCGTGGTGTGGTAGTCGTAGGCGATCTCACTGGGGTGCACCTCGTGCGCGAACCGCACGCCCACCTCGTCGAAGACGTCCAGGATCGGGTTCCACCGGTCGGCGAAGTCCTGGTATCCCGCCTCAATCATCGACGGCGGGACCGGCGGGAACATCGCCACGGTGTGCCAGATGGACGATCCGGTGAACCCCACCACCGTTCCGACGCCCAGCTTCGCCGCGGCCCTCGCGGTGTCCTTCATCTCCTCGGCCGCGCGCCGCCGTACCTCCTCGGGGTCTCCGGACCCCCACAGGCGCGCGGGCAGGATGGCCTTGTGCCGCTCGTCGATCGGGTGGTCGCAGACGGCCTGTCCGACGAGGTGGTTCGAGACGGCCCACACGCCGAGGTTGTGCTTCGCGAGGACCTCGCGCTTGCGTTCCACGTACGTGTCGTCGGAAAGGGCCTTGTCCACCTCGAAGTGGTCGCCCCAGCAGGCGATCTCCAGGCCGTCGTAGCCCCATTCTGAGGCGAGCCGGCACACCTCCTCGAAGGGGAGATCGGCCCACTGTCCGGTGAACAACGTGATCGGTCGCGTCATCTGCGCTCCTCCCGGTACGGGATCTCAGGGGATGTCACGGGATGTCATGGGTGTGCTCAGAGCGGCGTCCACCGGGAGGCGTTCGCCGCGCTCTCCTCGACGGCGGCCAGCACGCGCTGCACGCGCAGGCCGTCCTCGAACGAGGGTGAGGGGTCGGTCCCGGCCGCGATCGCCTCCAGGAAGTCCTTCACCTCGTGGGTGAAGGTGTGCTCGTAGCCAAGGCCGTGGCCCGGAGGCCACCACGCGTCCATGTAGGGATGGCCGGGCTCGGTGACGAGGATCCGCCGGAACCCGGCGTCCGCCTGGGCCTCGTCGTGGAACCACAGCTCGTTCATGGCCTCGAAGTCGAACGCCAGGCTGCCCAGCGAGCCGTTGATCTCCAGCCGGAGGGCGTTCTTGCGCCCGGTGGCGAACCGGGTGGCCTCGAACGACCCCAGCGCACCGCCGTCGAACCTGCCGATGAACAGCGCCGCGTCGTCGACGGTGACCTGCCCCCGCCCGTCCGTACGGCTGCCGCCGGCGAGCCCGCTGGCGCCCTCGGCCAGCGGCCTCTCCTTGACGAAGGTCTCGGTGAGGGCGGAGACGCCGGTCAGCAGCTGTCCGGTGACGAACTGGGCGGTGTCCACGATGTGAGCGCCGATGTCGCCCAGCGCGCCCGATCCGGCCTTGTCCTTCTGCAGTCGCCACACCAGCGGGAACTCGGGGTCCACGATCCAGTCCTGGAGGTACTGGGCGCGGACGTGCCGGATCTCCCCGAGGCGTCCTTCGGCGACGTACCTCCTGGCCAGCGCGATGGCGGGCACCCGCCGGTAGTTGAAGGCGACCATGCTGCGCACGCCGCGCGCCGCCGCCTTCGACGCCGCCGCGGTCATGGCCTCCGCCTCCGCCACGGTGTTGGCGAGCGGCTTCTCGCACAGCACGTGCTTGCCCGCCTCCAGCGCGGCGATGGCGATCTCCGCGTGGGAGTCACCGGGCGTGCAGATGTCCACGATCTGCACGTCGTCGCGGGCGACCAGCTCGCGCCAGTCAGTCTCGACCGCGGCCCAGCCGAGCGCGGCCGCGGCGGCGGCCGCGTGGTCCTCCGACCGGCCGGAGAGCACCGCCATCGACGGTGTCACCGGCAGGTCGAAGAACGCGGTCACGTTCCGCCAGGCCTGGGAGTGCACGCGTCCCATGAACGCGTAGCCCACCATGCCCACCCCGATCAGCGGCTTCACGATTCGAACCCCAGCGGGAGGTAGGTCGCGACGTTGTCCTTGGTGATGGTCTCGGACGCGAGGGTGATCGACTGCGGGACCTGGTTCTCGGTGAGGTCGGACATGCCCTTGTCCTGGGCGATGAGCCGGGCCAGTTTGATCGCGGACGACGCCATGGTCGGGCTGTAGGTCACCGTGGCCGCGAGCACGCTGCCACCGGACTGGATCTCACGCATGGCGTTCGCCGATCCTGCGCCGCCGACCATGAAGAACTCGCTGCGGTTCGCCTCCTTGATGGCGGCGAGCACGCCGATGCCCTGGTCGTCGTCGTGGTTCCAGATGGCGTCGATCTTCTTGTGCGCCTGCAGCAGGTTCGCGGTGACCTCGGTGCCGGACTGGACGGTGAACTGGGCGGCCTGCTTGGCGGCCACCTTGAACCCGTACGACTTGAGCGCGTCCTCGAAGCCCTTGCTCCGGTCCTGCGTGAGCGGCAGCGTGGCGATGCCCTGGATCTCGACGATCACGGGATCGCTCACCCCCTTCTCCTTGAGCGTCTTGCCGATGTAATGCCCGGCGGCCACGCCCATGCCGTAGTTGTCGCCGCCGATCCAGGTCCGGTACGACAGCTTGTCGGGGAAGACCCGGTCGAGGTTGACGACCGGGATTCCGGCGTCCATGGCCTGCCTGGCCACCTGGTTGAGCTGCTGGCCGTCGTTGGGCAGCAGCACCAGGACGTCGACCTTCGCCTGGATCAGGGACTCCACGGCCGAGATCTGCTGGTTGATGTCGTTGGTCGGCTCCACCGGCTTGAACACCACGTCGGAGTACTGCTTCGCCGCGGCCTCGGCGTTCTTGGCGATGGCCGCGATCCAGCCGTGGTCGGCGGCGGGCGCCGAGAATCCGATCGTCACCTGGGTGCCGGGCTGGTCGTTGCCTCCGGGCGCGGCGGCGGTCGTCGCCGCCGCGGCCGCCGCGCTGGGCTGCACGGCCGGCTCGTTGCTGGTGCACGCGGAGACGAGCGCTCCGGCGCCGATAACGGCACCGCCGAGGATGAAGCCCCGGCGACCGGTGTTCTGGGTCATGTGATCTCCCGTTTCAGATGGGGGGACTGCGTGAGGAGAAGGATTCGAGGGTGTGGAGGGCCGGGGCCGCGAGTCGTCGCTCTCGGCCCTCGGCGGTGTTCGGATGGGTGGCGTCGTCAGGTGGCGGTGAGTGCGCCGCGCCGCTGCATGAGCACGGCGACGACGATGATCAGGCCTTTCGCGATGAGCTGATCGCTCGTGTTGAGCCCGTTGAGGATGAACAGGTTGGTGATCACCGTGAAGATCAGCAGGCCCAGGATCGACCCGATGATGGTCCCCCGGCCGCCGGTGAGCAGGGTGCCGCCGATGATGACGGCGGCGATGGCGTCCAGTTCGTACAGGTCGCCGTGGGTGGAGGAGCCGGTGGTCGTCCTCGCCATGATGAGGACGGCCGCGATCCCGCAGCACAGGCCGGACAGCCCGTACAGCAGCATGGTGTGGCGCCGGACGTCGATGCCGGCCAGGCGGGCCGCCTCGGGGTTGCCGCCGACGGCGTACGTCCTGCGGCCGAACGTGGTCCGGTTGAGCAGGATCCAGCCGAGCACCACCACCAGGGCGAAGACGTAGACCAGCAGCGGCAGCCCGAGCACCCGGGTGGTGGACAACTCGACGATCGCGCTGTTGGCCTGCTGGACCAGCTGGGTCCGCTGGTTGGACATGCGCTGGGCCAGGCCCCGGGCCGCCACCAGCATGGCGAGGGTGGCGATGAACGGCACCATCCGGCCGTAGGAGATCAGGAAGCCGTTCACCAGCCCGGCCCCGGTGCCGACCAGGACCGCGCACACGATCATGACCGCCGGGCCGTACGACTGGGTGGCCAAGGTGGTCGCCCAGACCGAGGACATCGCCATGACCGCGCCGACGGACAGGTCGATGCCGCCTCCGATGATCACGAAGGTCATGCCGACGGTGATCACGCCGATCGTCGAGGCGAGCGCGAGGATGCTCACCAGGTTGGAGGAGGTGGCGAAGTTCTCCGGCCTGGTCACCAGGCCGACGATCGCCAGGAGGACGAGCGCGGCGACGAGGCCGACGTGCGGCACCTCCCCGATCCTCCCCAGGAAGGGCCTTCTCGCCACGCGTGTCGGGGTCGCCTCAGTCAACGTGGGACTCCTCGTTCGTCGAAACCATGACCAGATCGAGGACGCGGTGCTCGTCGAGGTCCACCGCGGGGGCCTCGTGCACGATCCGGCCCTCACGGATGACAAGCACGCGGTCCGCCAGCCCGAGTACCTCGGGGACCTCGCTGGACACCAGCAGGACGGCCACGCCCTCGTCGGCCAGCCGCCGGATGACGGCGTACAGCTCGGCGCGGGCGCCCACGTCCACGCCGCGGGTCGGCTCGTCGAGCAGCAGCAACCTGCGGCCCTCGACGAGCCAGCGGGCCAGCACCGCCTTCTGCTGGTTGCCGCCGGACAGCGTCTTGACCGGCCGGCGCGGATCGCGCGGCCGGATGTCCAGCGCCTCGATCAGCCGGGCCGCCTCCGCTGCCTCCCTGCGGCGGTCCATCCAGCCGAGGCGCGCGTAGCGGGTCAGGCCGGCCAGCGTGATGTTGCGCGCCACGCTCTGGTCCAGCAGCAGGGCCTGCGCCTTCCGCTCCTCGGGAGCGAGGCCCATGCCGAGCCGTACGGACGTGGTCGTGTGGCCGGGCCGCACGGGGCGGCCGTCGAGCAGGACGCGGCCGGACGCCCGGCGCGCGCCGTAGACGGCCTCGATGATCTCGGACCGGCCCGAGCCGACCAGACCGGCCAGCCCGACGATCTCCCCGGCCCGTACGGAGAAGGAGACGTCGGCGAAGACGCCGGGCACGGTCAGCCCCTCCACCCGCAGGACCTCGGGCCGGTCGCCGCCGGGTTCCGGTCGCGGCGGGAAGACGTACTCGACGTCGCGACCGGTCATCAGCGAGACGACGCGCCCGGTCGGGGTCGTGGCGGGGAGGCCCACCGCGACCGTGCGGCCGTCCTTGAGCACGGTGACCCGGTCGCCGATCTCGCGGATCTCCTCCAGCCGGTGCGAGATGTAGACGACCGCGACTCCCTGGGCGGTGATCTCGCGGATGATCCGGAACAGGTTGGCCACCTCGTCGTGCGCGAGCGCGGCGGAGGGCTCGTCCATGACGATCAGGCGGGCGTCATGGGAGAGCGCGCGGGCCATGCTGACGACCTGCTTGGCCGCCGGAGGCAGCCGGCCCACCTCGGTGCCCGGCGGGATCTCCCCGTGGCCGAGCCGCCGGAGCAGGTCCGCCGCGATCCGGTTGGTCTCTCCGCGCCGGGTGAACCCGAACGAGGTCCGCTCGTGGCCGAGGAGGATGTTCTCGGCCACGGACAGCCCGTCCACCAGGTCGAGTTCCTGGTAGATGGTCGCGATGCCCTGTTTCATGGCCGCGGTCGGGGTGGCCAGCCGTACCGGCTCGCCGTCCAGCAGGACCTCGCCCTCGTCGGGCTGGTGCGCGCCCGCGAGGATCTTGATGAGGGTCGACTTGCCCGCGCCGTTCTGGCCGAGCAGGCAGTGCACCTCGCCGGCTCTGACCTCCAGGTCGACGCCGTCCAGTGCTCGTACGCCGGGGAACCGTTTGACGATTCCCCGCATGGCGAGCAGGGGTGCCGTGTCGGGGGGTGACACCGGCATGATGCCTCCAGTTGCTGCGATGGGCGTTACGCGGCCGAGTAGACGTGGTCACTGATGAGCCGGGTCGCGCCGACGATCCCGGCGGCGTCGCCCAGTTCCGAGAGCACGATGGGCAGGTTGCCCGTCGCCAGCGGCAACGACCTGCGGTAGACGACGCTTCTGATCTCCGCGAGCAGCACGTGGCCCAGGCGGGCCACGCCTCCGGCGATGATGACGAGACCGGGGTTGAAGAAGCTGACCAGGCTCGCCAGGACCTGGCCGACCCTGCGCCCGCCGTCACGGATGATCTGAATCGCCGCGGCGTCTCCCTGCGCCGCCGCGGCCGCCACGTCCTCCGCCGTCAACGCTCCGGCCGCGGCGAGCCTCTCGGCGAGGTACGGCGAGCCGCCCGACCGCGCGACAGCCGTGGCCTGGCGGGCCAGCGCGGCCCCGCCGAAGTAGGCCTCCAGGCACCCCGAGTTGCCGCAGGCGCAGATCGGGCCGTCGTCGTCGACCCTGATGTGGCCGATGTCTCCCGCGCTCCCGGACACTCCGCGGTAGATCTTGCCGTCCACCACGATGCCGCAGCCGACGCCGGTGCCGATCTTGACGAGCAGGAAGTCGCCGACCTGCCTGGCCAGCCCCGCGTGCAGCTCCCCGAGCGCCATGATGTTGACGTCGTTGTCCACCATCGCCGGGCAGCCGAGCTCCTCGCTGACCGCCTCCCTGACCGGGTAGCGGTCCCACCCGGGCATGATCGGCGGGACGACGGGGACTCCCTCGGGAAAGCTCACCGGCCCGGGGACGCCGATGCCGGCGCCGTGGAGCTGGGTGAACAGGCCCTGCTCGCGGAGCTTGCCCAGCAGGGCGATGGCCTGGTCGAGCACCACGGCCGGACCCTCCCGGATGTCACACGGCTCGCTCAGATGTCCGAGGACCTCCAGCTCGCCGTCGGTGACCGCGACGTCGACCGAGGTGGCGCCGATGTCGATCCCGGCGAACCTCGTCTGGCGCGACAGCCGTACCTTGCCGGACCGCCTGCCGCCACGTGACTCGGCGAGGCCGTCCGGCTCTGCCAGGCCCAGCTCGATCAGCCGGTCGAGCTCGACGTTCAGTTTGGACCTGGACAGGTCCACCACGTCACCGAGCTCGGCCCGCGACCGGCCGCCCTCCCGCAGGAGCCGCAGCAGCATCGCCTGGTGCACGTTCTCTGGCCGCATGCGCTTCACAAAGCCTCCGGATCGGAGTGAGATGGCGCGAACTTACCCTTCTTTTGCGGAACTGTGAAGACCTTTTCTACGCTGCTTCCCTAACTTTCGCTGAAATCTGCAAAAGTTAGCCGCCTGAGCTGTCACAACGAAAAACGCACGGCCTCGCGGATCACGTGATCAACGCGAGGCCGTGCGTTCGTCGCGGCCACATCCGGCGGGCGACCCCGCCGTAGCGGCGGATGTCAGAGCATGGCCTGCATGGACGCGCCGGCCTGCTGGCCCAGGGTGGTGGGCTGGAGATACGGCTGCTCGGCCATGATGGCCTCCCAGTTGTCGCGGACACCCTCGACGGAGATCGCGTCGTCCCGCCATCCCGGCCCCTCGGCGACGAACACGCGGGCGACCCGGCCGCCGCCGACCGAGAACACCTCACCGCTGGTCTCGCAGCTCTCGTGCGCCAGGTAGGCGACCACGGGGCTGATCCGCTCCGCGGTGAACTTGGCCTCGAACTCGGCGGGGAGCAGGGTCTCGGTCATCCGCGTCCAGGCGATCGGCGCGATCGCGTTGGCCTTGATGCCCGCGCGGGCGCCCTCGATGCCGAGGGTCTTGGTCAGGCCGACCAGACCCATCTTGGCCGTGGAGTAGTTGGCCTGGCCGAAGTTGCCGAACAGTCCCGCCGGGGACGAGGTGTTGACGATGCGGCCGTAGCCCTGCTCCTTCATGTGCGGGAACGCGGCCCGGCTCACCAGGAACGCTCCGCGCACGTGCACGGCGATGACCGCGTCGAACTCCTCGACGGTCATCTTCCCGAACGACTTGTCGCGCAGGATCCCGGCGTTGTTGACGACGATGTCCACCCGCCCGAAGGCGTCGACGGCGGCCCGTACGACGGCCTCGGCACCCTCCGGAGTGGCGACGCTGTCGGCGTTCGCGATCGCCTCGCCGCCGTTCTTCGTGATCAGCTCGACGACCTCCGCGGCCGGGCCGGTGGAGGCGCCGCTGCCGTCCAGGGCGCCGCCGAGATCGTTGACGACGACCTTGGCACCCCGCTCGGCCAGCAGGAGAGCGTGCGACCGGCCGAGCCCGTGACCCGCACCGGTGACGACCGCGACCTTTCCGTCGAACCTGAGATCGGACATCGCGTCCACCCTTCGAGGAGAACAACATTCTAGTCGTCAAAACAATATCTCCCTGTCCCGTAAGGGACATCAGACGATGTTGCACCGTTGCAGATAGTGATCGAACGAGTAAATTTCTGCTATAGTCCTTGATCCCGTACGGGCATGGGTGAAAGTCACGGCACACCTAACTGGAGGCCCCGCATGCCCTCATCTCCGCCGCTGCGCGTGGTCCAGTGGGCCACCGGCGCAGTCGGGGGGTACGCGCTCCGCGATGTGATCAGCAGGCCGGATCTCGAGCTGGCCGGAGTCCTCGTCTACGACCCGGACAAGGTCGGGCTCGACGCCGGGGAGCTGGTCGGTCTCGGATCCACCGGTGTCGCGTGCACCGACGACGTGGACCGGGTGCTCGCGCTCGACGCCGACTGCGTGCTGCACATGCCGCTCCCCGCCGCCTATTTCGGCGGTGATCCGGCGACCGACGTGGAGGTCGTCTGCGCCCTTCTGGCCTCCGGCAAGAACGTCATCACCACCACCGGGTTCGTCTATCCGCAGGCGTACGGTCCCGGCCTGGTCGACCGGCTGGAGTCGGCGTGCGCGCGGGGTGGGACGTCGCTGCACGGCACCGGCATCAACCCGGGGTTCATGAGCGACCTGCTGCCGCTCGCGCTGTCCGGGCTGTCCTGCCGGCTCGACCACATCTACGTGCGCGAGTCGTCCGACTTCCGGGGGCACCCGTCACGGCAGATCGTCACCGACCTGATCGGGTTCACCCGGGCGCCCAAGGACTACGCCGGAGCGGTGCGGCCGTTCCGCGCCTTCCAGCGTGCGCTGTTCTCCGAGAGCGTCCAACTCGTCGCCCACGCGCTCGGCGTACGGCTCGACGAGGTCGAGGAGACCGACGAGTACGAACTGGCCGTCGACGAGTTCGAGATCGCTGCGGGAGTGGTCCGGCCCGGCACGGTCTGCGCGTCGCGCTGGGTCTTCAGCGGCCTGGTCAGGGGCCGGCCGTTCATGACGGTCGAGTGCGTCTACAAGGCGGACGCCGACCGGGTGCGCCGCTGGGCCGCGCCGGGCTTCGCCGTCCACATCGAGGGCCGTCCCACCATGGCCGTCGCGATCGACGAGGTCGAGCACGGCCTGGCCGGGGCGGCGGCGCACGCCGTCAACGCGATCGCCGCCGTGTGCGCCGCACCGTCCGGCATCCGTACGCTTCTCGACCTGCCGCTCGTCACCGGCCGCGGCACCGCGCGGCTCGCCTGATCCGCTCCCGAGATCCCGGCCGGCGCGGCCGATCAGCGCGGCAGGAAGTGACCGAACCTGCCCTGGTGATAGAGCAGCGGCCGACCGGCTTCCACGACCGTCGTCGCCGTGACCAGGCCGACCACCAGGATATGGTCGCCGACCTCGACGGTGTGGTGCGTACGGCAGATCAGGTGGGCGGACACGTCGTCGAGCAGGGGCACTCCGTCCGGCCCCGCCGTCCAGCGCGTCGGGTGGGCGAACCTGTCCGCGCCCTTCTTCGCGAACCGGGAGGCGACGTTGGCCTGGTCGCTCGCGAGCACGTTCACCGCGAAGTCGCCGGCCCTTCGCAGCCGCGGCCAGGTCGAGGACGACTGGGCCACGTAGAACGACACCAGCGGCGGGCTCAGGCTCACCGAGGAGAACGAGGTCGCCGTCAGCCCGACCGGTTCCCCTTCGGGAAGGGCGGTGACCACCACGACTCCCGCCGCGTGGACGGCGAGCGCCCGGCGGAACTCCTCACTGCCCACACCCTCGCCGGCACCCTCGCTAGTGCCGCCGACGAGCCTGAGCCGTGAGCGGCCGCTGTCCTCGGGGATCTCGTGCGCGACCGTCACGCGGTCACCTCCTGGGCAAGCGTGAGCTGCGGGGCGACCTGGTCCACCCAACCGGCCAGGACGTCGTCCAACTCGGGGATCCGCGACTCCAGCAGCGCGAGGCCCGGGGTGGGGACCCACGCGCCCAGTTCGACCAGGAGCGGCCGCAGGTGGACCTCGACGGCGAGGGAGTGCTTCGGATCGCCCATCACCAGCAGCGGCAACGCGAACTTCCCGGCCAGCGCCCGGTGCGGCAGCCGGTCGAGGAACGCCTTCAGGAGGCCCGTGTAGGAGCCCTTGTAGGTCGGCCCGGCCACCACCAGGAGATCGGCGTCGAGGACCAGCTCCAGGGCGACCTCCAGCGGCGCGGACGGCTGGGGGCCGAACAGGTGCGGCGCGAGCCCCGCGAGGTCCACGACCTCGGGTGGCGCCGTCCGCCCGATCCGTGCCGCGACGGCCTCCGCGGCCCGGACGGCCACGTCCAGCGTCCGTGATCCGGCCCTCGGGTTGCCGACCAGCGTCACGATCGTCATTTTGTACTCCTTACCTGTACAAGCATGCATGTACCGGGACATTTCTCTGTCCCTTCGCACGGCCCTCCCGCGGGAGAGACGACCGCCCTCGGCACCCGACGAGCACGGGGGAAGAGGGAGGGAATGCGCCGCCCGCACCCGCGGGCGGATCGGTTTCTAGGAGGCACGACGACACCGGGCGCTCGCGACGTGACCGAAGTCCACGTGGACGCGCCTGGTCAGGTACGGACCCTGGCTCATGACCGTGACGCTAAACGCGACTCATGGCAAAGTCAATATTTCCTACTAGCTTTCCATGGAATGCCACAGATCCGGCTCGCCCACGACCCGGGTCGCCAGCCCACGGCCCTCCAGCCACACCAGGTGGGCGAGGGTCTCGTTGGTCGCGGACCGCTGCATGAACGCCGGGATCGTCTCCCACGGCCGTGACCAGGTGAGGCGGGTGGCCAGCTCCCAGCACGTGACACCGTCGGCGGCCTTGAGCACGGTCTCGATCTCCGCGAGCCGCTCCTCATGGTGGTCGATCACGTAGTTCACCCGCTCCGCCAGCTCCAGGAAGCGGTATTCGTGGGCGGGAAGCACCTCGTCCACGTCCAGCTTGCCGACACTCCGCAGCGAGTCGAGATAGTCCGCCAGCGGGTTGGGCGCCGACTGCGGGTGGACCGCCACGTTGGGCGTGATCCGGGGAAGCACGTGGTCACCGGAGAACAGCAGCTTGCGGTCGGCCTCGACGAAGCACAGGTGGCCGGGCGAGTGCCCCGGCGTCCAGATCGCCTTGAGGTTCCAGCCGGGCAGGTCGAGCCGTTCCCCGTCCTCGATCAGCCGGTCGGGCACGGCCGTCGACACGTAGTTGCGCATCATCATGGACGCCCCGGCCAGCTCCTGGGCCGTCAGGTCGGGCACGCCCGCCCGCAGGAGCAGCACCCGTCCCCGGTCGGCGAGTTCCTTGATGCCCGGCTCGTCGTAGCGATCGTGCACCAGCCGCGCGTCGGCGGGGTGCAGCCCGATCCACGCGCCCGACGCCTCCCGGAGACGCCCGGCGAGGCCGTAGTGGTCCGGGTGGATGTGCGTGACCAGGACGGCCTTGATGTCGGTGACCGCGTATCCGGCCACCGCGAGCCCGGCGGTGAGCGCGTCGTAGGCCTCGTCGGTGTTCCATCCCGCGTCGATGATCGCGACACCGTCCGGCAGCTCCATCGCGTAGACGAGGACGTACCTCAGCGGGTTGATCGGGATCGGCACGGGGATCGACCAGAGGCCGGGGCGCACGCGCTCGACCTCGGGCAGAGCC
The DNA here is from genome assembly GCF_040656155.1 of Microtetraspora glauca. Classification (NCBI taxonomy): domain Bacteria; kingdom Bacillati; phylum Actinomycetota; class Actinomycetes; order Streptosporangiales; family Streptosporangiaceae; genus Microtetraspora; species Microtetraspora glauca. The sequence continues at coordinate 86,047 of NZ_JBFALK010000008.1, read as the reverse complement.
CCTCCGTTCCACGCCGCACGCTGCTGCTCGTTCGCCGCCGTCACCATCGGCTTGCTCATCGGCCTGCCCCTTTCGCCTCCAAGATTCTGCCCCGCGCACCGAATCAAGTTCTACTCGGGGCGGGTACGGGGGCCGCCCGGCGGGCGGGGAGCCGTACGAACAGGAGCGATGAGGCGAGAACCACCACGGCCACGGCGGCCCACGTGCCGCCGACGCCGAGTTTCGTGGTCAGCGGGCCGAGGCCGAGCGTGATCAGCATGCCGCCGAACTGGAGCTGGAGCGAGTCCACGGACATCACCGTGGCCCGCCGCGCGGACTCCACCCGGAGGTGGATCAGCTCCTCCCTGACCAGCTCGGTGACGGACATCGCGGCGAAGACCACGAAGTACGCGACGCCCGCCGCGACGATGCCCTCGGTTCCGGACAGCGTGACCGACGCCGCCAGACCGGCGAGAGCCACGGCGGTGACGATCATCGCGGCGACCGCCGTACGCGTGGACGAGCTGAGAAGGCGGGCCACGGAAGGGGCGACGGAGCTGCCGACCGCGTTGGCTCCGAATCCGACCGCGGCCACGATCGCGTAGGCCGTGCTTCCCGTCTCCAGGCGGCCGGTGAGCTCCGCGAGACGCACGGGGGTCAGCGCCTCGATGCCGGCCAGCATCACCCCCGCCGCCGCCCCGACCAGGAGCAACCGGGCCAGACCCCGGTCGCGCACGGCGAGGTGGAAGCCGCCGCGGATCGTCAGCGGCACGTCCTTGAGTATCTCCCTCAGCCGCTCGGCGGCGCGCGACCCGGACGATCCCTCCGAGGGCGTCCGCCGCGGCTCCGGCATGGCCGAGAGGACCACGACGAAGGCCACCGCCGCCGCGACCGCGCCGCACCACACGGGGACGGCGAGCCGCTGCACCGCGTCGCCGGGCAGCACGAGTGGCACGAGACCACCCGCGAGGACCCCGCCGAACAGGGCGGTGGAGCTCGCGGCGGACCCCAGGGCCAACCCCGGCTTGAGATCGGCCTCCGGCCCCTCGGCGGCGTGCAGCGCGTCGACGTACCACGCCTGGGCCGGGCCGCTGGACAGCGCCCGCGCGACGCCCTTGAACAGCGAGGAGAGCAGGAACAGCCAGACGGAGTCGGCCATGGCCATCACGACCAGCCCCGCCATGCTGAAGGCGAAGCCGGCCGCGAGCACCACCCGGCGGCCCACGACGTCGGCCAGCCCGCCGGTGGGGAGCTCCAGCAGCACGATCGTGACGGAGTACGCGGCCGACACCAGGCCGATCTCCCCCAGGTCGAGCCCCCTGGCGGACATCAGCAGCACCATCGGCGCCATCATCAACCCGGGAGGAAGCCACCCGAGGAACTGGATCAGCGCGTACCGTCTCCGCGCGCCCGCCGCGGTCAGCGTGTCACCCCACATAGCCGCGCACCGGATGGGCGCTGACGAACACGGACACCCGCTCGGCGTCGGGCGCGTCCTTGTCGCGCTCCTCGAACTCCCTGAGGAGGGCGGAGACGCGCCCGTAGAGTGCCTCGGCCGAGGCGGGTGTGAGCCGGACGACGTCGTCGGACATGCCGGCGGCCTCGACCCACGCCGCGCCCCAGGATTCGGGGTCCCGGTCGAACGCCTCCACGGTCGCCCGGAGCACCTCCAGCTGCCGCCGGCGCATGAAGGCCACCGCCTCGCGCCCCTCGGGAGTGCCGGACAGCTCCGTGTTGCTCCACGACGTGTAGGCGTGGACCGCCCGCCAGCGGCGCTCCCGCCGGTCGCGTTGCTCGGCGTCCTCCTCGACGAAGCCATACTTCGCGAGTTGCCGCAGGTGGTAGCTGGTCGAGCCCGAGCTCTCGCCGAACTTGGCGGCCAGCTCCGTGGCCGTCGCCGGCCCGTCGAGCCGCAGCGTCCCGAGGAGGCGGACCCGCAGCGGGTGGGCCACGGCCTTGAGCGCCCGGGGATCGGTGACATGGAAGGCCTCGTTCATGTCTCCGGTTCTAACATTGCAAAGAGAGTTTTGCAAAGCTTCCTTTGCCATGTGAAACTTTCATCGGGCCAACCGACACCGGGCCGGTCAGGCGGCGATCAGCACCGGAGATCGTTGACGCCACGGGAAAAGCAAGGGAACCATCGAGGCGCTCACCTTTTTGGGAGCGCTCCCACACCTCCCCCAAGGATCTCCGTGATCAGACGACTCAGCATCCTCGCCGCGGCGGCGCTGGCCGCGACGTGCCTGACCGGCGCCCCGGCCATGGCGGACGGACCCGAGCAGATCGCCAACGGCACGTTCGACACCACCACCGAACCGTGGTGGCACACCGGCAACCTCGCGTTCGACCTCGACGGCGGGCGGCTCTGCGCCGACGTGCCCGGCGGCACCGCCAACCCGTGGGACGCGATCATCGGTCTCAACGACATCCCACTGGTCAAGGACGAGACCTACGCGTTCACCTTCTTCGCGACCGCGACCCCCGGGAAGGTCGCGAAGGCGCTGATCCAGCTCCCCGTCGACCCGTACACCCAGTACCTCTCCGCCAACCCCGAGCTCAGCGTCTCTGGCAACACCTACGCCTACACCTTCACCTCGCCGGTCGACCTGCCGAACGGCCAGGTGGCCTTCCAGATCGGCGGCAGCGCCGAACCGTGGCGGTTCTGCCTGGACGACGTGTCGCTCAAGGGCGGCGCGGAGCCCGACGTCTACACGCCCGACACCGGCCCGCGCGTACGGGTGAACCAGGTCGCCTACCTGCCCAAGGGTCCAAAGAACGCCACCCTCGTCACCGAGGCCGTCGGGGCGCTCCCCTGGCAGCTCAAGGACGCCGACGGCGTCACGGTCTCCGACGGTGTCACCACCCCGCGCGGTGTGGACGCCAGCTCCGGCCAGAACGTCCACTCCATCGACTTCAGCGCGTACAGGAAGGCGGGCGAGGGCTACACGCTCACCGCGGACGGCGAGACCAGCCGTCCCTTCGACATCGGGGGCGGCGCCTACCAGGACCTCAAACTCGACGCGCTGCAGTTCTACTACACGCAGCGCAGCGGCGTCGCGATCGACGACGCGCTGCGCCCCGGGTACGGCAGGCCCGCCGGGCACGCCGGCGTCGCTCCCAACCAGGGCGACACCGCCGTCCCGTGCCAGCCGGGCGTCTGCGACTACACCCTGGACGTCTCCGGCGGCTGGTACGACGCGGGCGACCACGGCAAGTACGTGGTCAACGGCGGCATCTCGGTCGCCCAGCTCATGAGCGAGTTCGAGCGCACCAAGAACGCCCCGTCCGCGACGCCCGTCGGTGGCCTGAACATCCCGGAGAGCGGCGACGCCGTACCCGACATCCTCGACGAGGCGCGCTGGGAGCAGGAGTTCCTGCTGAAGATGCAGCGCCAAGACGGCATGACGCACCACAAGATCCACGACGAGAACTGGACCGGCCTGCCGCTGCTGCCGCACCTCGACCCGCAGAAGCGCGAGCTGCACCCGGTGACCACCGCGGCGACGCTCAACCTCGCCGCTACCGCCGCGCAGGCCGCCCGGGTCTTCGCGCCGTACGACGCCGCGTTCGCGGCGAAGAACCTGGCGGCGGCACGGAAGGCGTGGGCCGCGGCCAAGGCGCACCCGGACGTCCTCGCGTCCACCTCGGACGGCAACGGCGGCGGCACCTACGACGACGCCGACGTCAGCGACGAGTTCTACTGGGCCGCGGCGGAGCTCTACATCACCACCGGCGAGAAGGAGTTCAAGGACTTCGTCCTCGCCTCACCCCACCACACCGCCGACATCTGGAGCGAGCGGGGCTTCGACTGGGGACACGTCGCGCAGCTCGGCCGGCTCGATCTCGCGACCGTACCCAACGACCTGCCCGGCCGCGCCGCCGTACGCGCCTCGGTCGTCGCCGGCGCCGACACGTACCTCGCCACGCTCCGGCAGCACCCGTACGGCGTGCCGTACAACCCGCCGACCTACGACTGGGGATCCAACAACCTGGTCCTGAACAACATGGTCGTCATGGCGGCGGCGTTCGACATCACCGGCACGCTCAAGTACCGGGACGGCGTGCTCCAGGGCATCGACTACATCCTCGGCCGCAACGCGTTGAACCAGTCCTACGTGACCGGCTACGGCGAGGTGGCGTCGAAGAACCAGCACAGCCGGTGGTACGCGCACGCGCTCAACGCCGATCTGCCGAACCCGCCGGTCGGAACACTCTCCGGCGGCCCCAACTCCAGCATCCAGGACCCGGTCGCCCAGGCGAAGCTGCGGGGTTGCAAGCCGCAGTTCTGCTACATCGACGACATCGAGTCGTGGTCGACCAACGAGCTGACGATCAACTGGAACTCGCCGCTGTCGTGGATCTCGGCGTTCGTCGCCGACCAGGGCGACGGCGCGGCACCGGCCCCGCCGACCTGCGAGGTGGCCTACACCGTGCACGGCAGTTGGCCGCAGGGCTTCACCACCCAGGTCACGATCAGGAACACCGGCGCGAAGGCGATCGACGGCTGGTCGCTGACGTGGTCCTTCCTCGGCGCCCAGAAGGTCGCCCACGGCTGGAGCGCCGACTTCACGCAGCAGGGCGCGACCGTCACGGCGGCGGGCGAGTCCTACAACAAGAAGATCCGGCCCGGCCAGTCGGTGACGTTCGGCTTCAACGGCACGAGCGCCCCCGGGGCCAATCCCACCCCTGACCTGTTCACCCTGAACGGCGCCGCCTGCGCCTGAGCCTCCCCCACCGATCCGGCCGCCACCCCCACAAGGAGTGGCGGCCGGATCCTCGTGGGGCTGACCCGATTCCGGAGGCGGACGCGCCTCCGGGGGGACCGGTCGGCACCCGATCAGCTCGGACGGATCAGCTCGGACGGATCAGCTCGACCAGGTGGGGCGCGATTCCCGGGAACTTCCTGTCGGCGGTCAGCAGCGCGTCGGCCCCCAGCTCGCGCGCGGCCGCGATGATGAGAGCGTCCGGCATGCGGATGGTCAGGTCCCCGGCTCTGAGCCGCGCCGCGCCCTCGGCCGTCGCCTCGTCCACCGCGACGACCCGGTCGATGGCGGCCGCCCGGAACCCGTCGAGGGCCTTCTCCGCGTCGGCTCCCCTGCGGAGGGCTCCGACCCGCAACTCACTCCACGTGATCACGGACACGGCGAATACGGCGCCGCGGCCCTCCCAGCGGCGTACGGCGTCGAGGGCGTCGAGATGGAGCGCGTCATCGGGATTGAGCAGACCGGCGATGACATTCGTGTCGAGCACCACGGTCGGCACGCGCTCAGCTCCAGCTCGCGCGGCTCGCCTCGACGTCCACGGCTTCGGTGAAGCCGGGGACCGTTCCGACGACACCGTCGAAACGGCTGCGGTGCCGCCGGATGACGATGCGGCCGTCTTCCTCTTCTATGTCGACCGGATCTCCCGCATGAAGCCCGAGGCTGCGCAGCACGGCGGCCGGCAGGGTCACCTGGTTCTTGCTGGAGATGCGCGCCGGCCCCGCACGCCTGGCACGTGTGCGCTTTCCTTGCTCCATAACCTTTACTGTAGCCACCATATGTAAAGACTAAACGGCATCACGTTTCGTGACCGCGAACCCGCGATCGTAGATTTCGGGACTCACGTCCTCGATGGCGGCGTGGACACTGATCCCCGCGTTGTGCACAAGGACGTCGACGGGAGCGTCCGCGCCCAGCTCGCGGTCGAGCCCGGCGAAGAGCGTGTCCACGTCGCCGGGCACACCGAGCTCGGCCCGCACCGGGAAGGCCCGGCCTCCTCTTCGCGTGATGGCCGCCACCGTCTCCTTCGCCGCGACCTCGTCACGTGCGTAATTGACCGCGACCAGCGCTCCGTCGGCGGCGAGCCGCTCGGCCACCGCCCGGCCGATCCCCCTGCCCGCGCCGGTCACCAGCGCCGTCTTCCCAGCAAGCGAAGCCATGATCCGCCCCTTTATTTAGTGAGCGCTACAGAATGACGGTAGCCTATCTGTAGTGATCGCTATACAATTGACGTATGGGGAGAACGCGGGCCTTCGATCGGGACACCGCCCTGGAACGCGCGCTCGACGAGTTCTGGCGGCACGGCTACGAGGCCACGTCGATCGCCACGCTGACCGCCGCGATGGGGATCAACCCGCCCAGCTTGTACGCCGCCTTCGGCGACAAACGAAAGCTGTTCACCGAAGCCGTCCGGCACTACCAGGAGACACACGGCGCGTTCAGCACCCGCGCGCTCGCCGAGGAGCCCACGGCGAGGGAGGCCGTCGAGCGGCTGCTCCGTGAGGCGGCCGAGGTCTACTCGGACGCCACGCATCCCCCCGGCTGCCTGATCGTCTCGGCGGGAGTGAACACGACGGATCCCCAGGTCATCGCCGAGCTTCGCGGCCACAGGGAACGAGCCAAGCAGGCGATCAGGGACCGGATCGACCATGACATCCGGTCCGGCCGCCTGCCCCGGGACACCGACAGCGGCGGCCTTGCCGCCTACTACGCCGCCATCATCCAGGGCATGTCCACCCAGGCCTGCGACGGCTGCGGCCGTACCGATCTGGTGAGCGTCGCGGCCCTGGCCATGCGCGCCTGGCCGGAGGAACACCCCGATCCGGACGCGACGCGCAGCGGTTCCGACGGCTTAGGGTGTACCGCGTGATCGAGGCAATCAGGGTGGACGAGGCGGTCCGTGAGCTGCGCCCGGACTTCGCCGTCCTGGCCGTCTGCGCGTACGGCCTCGGAAACGGCCCGAGCGACGAGAGGTCGCGCGGCTGGCTTACCGAGGCCGCGGAGGCGGCGCCGCCGCTCGACCACGACAAGATCGAGGCGTGGCGGGCGGCCTACCGCGCGTTCGGCGCCAAGCCGCAGCGCACCCGCCCCTCGGTGGACGCCCTGATCCGGCGCATGCCGCTTCCCGAGATCAACCTCGTGGTCGACGCCTACAACTCCGTGTCCGTACGGCACGGCCTGCCGATCGGCGGCGAGGACCTCGGGCACTACGAGGGCGCGGCGCGCCTGGTCCGGGCCGCGGGCGACGAGCCGTCCGACGAGGTGCTCGGCGACCCCGGCATCGGCGAGGTCGTCTGGCGGGACGACGCCGGCGTGACGTGCCGCAGGTGGAACTGGCGCCAGTGTGTCCGGACGCGGATCACCGAGGAGACCGTGGACGCCCTGTTCCTCCTCGAACGCCTGGAGCCGCTCTCGTTCGACGAGCTGTCGGCCGCCGGAGACGAGCTCTCCGCGCTGCTGGGCACGATCACTCCCGGTGCCCGGATCGAGTCCCGCCTGATCCGGTGAGGCCGATATGACCATCTGGTAAGCACGGGCTCACCCCCCAGATGGGCTACCCGGGCGTGACCTGTTTGGTCAGTCCTGGGAGGATAGGCCGGGACCTGCGGCCGGACGGGCGCACCCCCTGTCCCAGGCGAGTAGCCTTGGACAAGTTCTCTATCATCAACGCCGATCTGCGGAAGAGGGCGATTTCCGCCGTGTCGTCTGAGTCGTCGCGGACAAACCCGCTGGCAAGCTTTGGGCAGAATGAATGGCTTGTCGACGAGTTGTACCAGAAGTACCTGCAGGATCCCGAGTCAGTGGACAAGGCATGGTGGCATTTCTTCGCTGACTACAACGGAACAGGCAAGGCCCCCACGGCCGCCGGCGCCACCGCCGTTGCCGCTCCCCCCTCTCCGCCCTCCCCCGTGACGCAGGCGCCCGCCACACCGGCCGCACCGGTCGCGAAGCCGGAGAAAGCGGAGAAGAAGGCCGCCCCCGCGCCGATCCCGGCCGGAGCGGTCGAGGAGAAGATGCGCGGCGCCGCCGCCCGCACGGCACTCAACATGGAGGCCTCGCTCGCGGTGCCGACCGCGACGAGCGTGCGCGCCGTCCCGGCGAAGCTGCTGATCGACAACCGCATTGTGATCAACAACCACCTCCTGCGCGGGCGTGGCGGCAAGATCTCCTTCACCCACCTGATCGGCTTCGCGGTCGTCCAGGCGCTGAAGGCCATGCCGGAGATGAACCACTCCTACAGCGAGGTGGACGGCAAGCCGGTCCTGGTCAAGCCCGAGCACGTGGGGCTGGGCCTGGCCATCGACGTGCAGAAGGCCGACGGCACCCGTCAGCTGCTCGTGCCGTCGATCAAGGCTGCCGAGACGCTCGACTTCCGCCAGTTCTGGGTCGCGTACGAGGAGATCGTCCGGAAGGCGCGCGCCGGCAAGCTGGGCGTCGACGACTTCCAGGGCACGACGATCTCCCTGACGAACCCCGGCACGATCGGGACCGTCCACTCCGTACCCCGCCTGATGCCCGGCCAGGGCACGATCATCGGCGTCGGCGCGATGGAATACCCCGCCGAGTACCAGGGCGCCTCGGTCGACACGCTCTCCCGCCTCGCGATCAGCAAGGTCATGACGCTCACCTCGACGTATGACCACCGGATCATCCAGGGCGCGCAGTCGGGTGACTTCCTGCGCCGGGTCCACCAGCTCCTGCTGGGCGCCGACGGCTTCTACGACGACATCTTCGAGTCGCTGCAGATCCCGTACGAGCCGGTCCGCTGGGTCCAGGACATCTCCGCCACCCACGACGACGACGTGGCCAAGTCCGCCCGCGTCCTGGAGCTCATCCACGCGTACCGGGTCCGCGGTCACCTCATGGCCGCCACCGACCCGCTGGAGTACCGCCAGCGCAAGCACCCCGACCTCGACATCAAGTCGCACGGCCTGACGCTGTGGGACCTGGAGCGCGAGTTCGCCACCGGCGGCTTCGGCGGCAAGCCGCTGATGAAGCTGCGCGACATCCTGGGTGTGCTGCGCGACACGTACTGCCGCACCGTCGGCATCGAGTACATGCACATCCAGGACCCCGAGGAGCGGGCCTGGATCCAGGCGCGGATCGAGAAGCCGCACGCCAAGCCCGGCCGCGACGAGCAGCTGCACATCCTGCGCAGGCTCAACACCGCCGAGGCGTTCGAGACCTTCCTGCAGACCAAGTACGTCGGCCAGAAGCGGTTCTCGCTCGAGGGCGGCGAGTCGCTGATCCCGCTGCTCGACTCGGTGATCAGCGCGGCCTCGGCCGAGAACCTCGACGAGGTCGTCATCGGCATGGCGCACCGCGGACGCCTCAACGTGCTGGCCAACATCGTGGGCAAGTCCTACGCCCAGGTGTTCGGCGAGTTCGAGGGCAACATCGACCCGCGCAGCGCGCACGGCTCCGGTGACGTGAAGTACCACCTCGGCGCCACCGGCGACTTCGTCGCCCCCGACGGCACCAAGATCACCGCTTCGGTGGTCGCCAACCCGTCGCACCTGGAGGCCGTGGACCCCGTCCTGGAGGGTGTCGTCCGCGCCAAGCAGGACCTCCTGGAGCGCGGCGAGGAGGGCTTCACCGTCCTGCCCGTGCTCGTGCACGGTGACGCGGCGTTCGCCGGCCAGGGCGTCGTCGCCGAGACGCTGCACCTGTCGCAGCTCCGCGGCTACCGCACCGGCGGCACCGTCCACATCGTGGTCAACAACCAGGTCGGTTTCACCACCAGCCCGGCCAGCTCACGGTCCTCGGTGTACGCCACGGACGTCGCCAGGATGATCCAGGCGCCGATCTTCCACGTCAACGGGGACGACCCCGAGGCCGTGGTCCGGGTCGGCCGGCTCGCCTACGAGTACCGCCAGGCGTTCCGCAAGGACGTCGTCATCGACATGGTCTGCTACCGGCGTCGCGGGCACAACGAGACGGACAACCCCTCGTTCACCCAGCCGCTGATGTACGACCTGATCGACGCCAAGCGGTCCACCCGCAAGCTCTACACCGAGTCCCTGATCGGCCGCGGCGACATCACCGTCGAAGAGGCCGAGCAGGCGCTGCGGGACTACCAGGACCAGCTGGAGCGGGCGTTCACCGAGACCCGCGAGGCGGCCAAGAAGCCGCTTGAGCCGGGGGCGGTCGTCAAGCCTCCGGCCGACGAGGTGATCCCCTGGTCGCACGAGGACACCGAGACCGCGATCTCCGAGGAGACGGTCAAGCGGGTCATCGAGACCCAGCTCAACCTGCCCGAGGGCTTCACGGTGCACCCGCGCCTGGCGCCGATCCTCCAGCGCCGCGGCACCATGGTCACTGACGACGCGATCGACTGGGCGACCGGTGAGGCTCTGGCCATCGGCGGTCTGCTCATCGACGGCCACCCCGTCCGTCTCGTCGGGCAGGACTCCCGCCGGGGCACGTTCGGCCAGCGGCACGCCGTCCTGGTCGACCGGGTCACCGGCGAGGACCACACCCCGCTGAAGACGTTCAACCACGGGACGACGAAGTTCTACGTCTACGACTCGCTGCTGAGCGAGTTCGCGGCGATGGGCTTCGAGTACGGCTACAGCGTGGTGCGCCCCGACGCCCTGGTCGCCTGGGAGGCGCAGTTCGGCGACTTCGCCAACGGCGCCCAGTCGATCATCGACGAGTTCATCTCGTCGGGCGAGCAGAAGTGGGGCCAGCGGTCGTCGGTCGTGCTGCTGCTGCCGCACGGTTACGAGGGCCAGGGCCCGGACCACTCTTCGGCCCGGATCGAGCGCTACCTGCAGCTGTGCGCGATGGACAACATGACCGTCGCCCAGCCGACAACCTCGGCGAACTACTTCCACCTGCTTCGCTGGCAGGTCCTGTCGAACCGGCGCAGGCCGCTGATCGTGTTCACGCCCAAGTCGCTGCTCCGCCACAAGGGCGCCGCGTCGGCGACGTCGGAGTTCACCTCCGGCGCGTTCCGGCCGGTCATCGGCGACACGACCGTGGACCCGTCCGCGGTCACCCGGGTGGTCCTGTGCTCCGGCAAGGTCTACTACGACCTGGTCAACGCACGGGAGAAGTCCGGCAGGAAGGACGTCGCGATCGTCCGCGTCGAGCGGCTCTTCCCGTTCCCGGAGAACCCGCTCAAGGCGGAGCTCGCGCGCTACTCCGGTGACGCCGAGCTGATCTGGGCACAGGACGAGCCGGTCAACATGGGCCCGTGGCCGTACCTCACGCTGAAGCTGACCGAGCGACCCGAGCTGCTCGACGGCCGGCGTCTGCGCCGCGTCTCCCGGGCGGCGAACTCGTCGCCGGCGACCGGATCGCACTCCACGCACGACGCCGAGCTGGAGTCGATCGCCAAGGAGATCTTCGGCTAGCACGACCGGGCCCCCGGCCCGCGGCACACCCAGAGAAGTCCCCCTCGGCCCGTCCGCGGGGGACTTCCCCCTTTGCGGGGACGATCGAGGAGCGAGGACATGTACTTCACCGACAGGGGCATCGAGGAGCTCGCCCACCGGCGCGGCGACGAGGAGGTCAGCGTCGGCTGGCTGGCCGAGCGGCTGCGCGAGTTCGTCGACCTCAACCCGGAGTTCGAGATCCCGGTGGAGCGCCTGGCCACCTGGCTCGCCCGCCTCGACGACGAGGACGAGTAGGGGCACCCGATAACGAGCGGCCCGGCCTGCGAGAGACCGGGCGCGGGCCGCGCGAGAGGGATCAGAAACGCGATACATCTTGACTTTCGACAAACACGACATATCGTGTCTTGTGGAGGGTTCGCCGCTGATCGCGCGGGGGCCGACGAAATTCACGTCGAAAGGTCGAGCCATGTCCCACTGGACGATCGAGAAGCCCGGACAACTGACGTTCGGGCCCGTGTCGCACTTAAGCGTGCGCATCGTGGCGGGACGGCTCGCCGTGCTTGCCAGCGACGGCCCGCCCACCCTCGACGTCAGCGACGCCGGCACACCACCGCTCGTGGTCACCCACGACGAGGACGGCCGGCTCACCGTGGCGTACAAGGACCTCACCTGGGAGGGCATCCTCGGCTGGCTGCGGCCGGGCAATCGGATCACCACCGCCACGCTCACCGTCCCGAAGGACTGCCCCGTGCAGGTCGGCGTGATCTCGGCGTCCGCCGTGGTCGCCGGCTTCGAGGCTCGGACCAACGTCAAGAGCGTCTCCGGCGAGATCGTCCTGGACGGCGTGAGCGGCGACGTGAGCGCCGAGACGGTGTCCGGCTCGGTGGAGAGCCGCGGCCTCGCCGGCGACCTGTCGTTCACCAGCGTCTCGGGCGAGCTGACGGTCGCCGGAGGCGCCCCGCACCGGCTGCGGGCCAACACGGTGTCCGGCCGGATCACCGCCGACCTGGATCTCGCGCCCACCGGCCACGTCACGCTGAACAGCGTGTCCGGCGCCATCGTCGTACGGCTCCCGCAGACGGTCGACAGCGACGTGACGCTCCGTTCCACCTCCGGCAGCCTCCACGCGGCCTTCCCCGGGCTGGAGAGCAACAAGCGGCCGGCGGCGAGGTCGCTGACCGGACGAATCGGCGGCGGCATGGCCTCCGTCACGGCGACCACGGTCTCCGGTGACGTCACATTGCTCAGCAAGGAATCCGCGAACCAGCGAAACGGAGAGTGGGCATGAGTCCGGTCTTCGGGCACGGCCGACTGCGGCTGTACCTGCTCAAACTGCTCGAAGAGAGCCCGAGACACGGCTACGAGGTGATCCGGCTGCTCCAGGACCGGTTCCTCGGGGTCTACTCGCCGTCACCGGGCACGATCTACCCGCGTCTCGCGCGGCTGGAGGAGGAGGGCCTCGTCACCCACGAGGTCGTGGACGGCAAGAAGGTCTTCACGCTCACCGACAAGGGCCGGGCCGAGTTGGTCGACCGCATGGACGAGCTCGCCGAGCTGGAGCAGGAGATCACCGCCTCGGTCCAGGACATCGCGCGCGAGGTCAAGGAGGACGTCCGGCAGACCGTCCGGTCCCTCCGGCAGGAACTCACCCAGATGGCCAAGGACATCAACCAGACCGGCAGGCGGGAGAATCGCGACGCCTGGCGCGACCAGAAGGACGAGTGGAAGCGGCAGCGCCAGCAGCACAAGGAGGAGTGGCGCCAGCAGAAGGACGAGTGGAAGCGCCACAAGCAGCAGTGGCGCGAGGAGACCGAACGCTGGCAGCGCGAGTGGAACCGCATCTGGGGGGAGACGTGGCCGCGGTCCGGCCCGCCTCCCGGCCACGCCCACGCGGACGCCGAGTTCGGGTGGATGCTGGCTGATTTCGTCGCGCGGGTCCAGCATGAGGCCGCCCAAGGCGGGGTCACCGAGTCCGCGCTGGGCGAATGCCGGTCCATCCTCGACCAGGCGGCCGAGCGTATCCGCGACACCCTCCGGCCCTGAGCGCCGCGATGTACGGCTGGCGTAACCCGTTCCTGCCCGCGCACCCCCCGGCGGGCCCGCTCAGCACTCCCACGAACGCCGCCTCGTCCTGTTCCGCGCAGGCGGCGGCACAGCGGCGGACCATTCCTGAGAACGGCCGCCGACACGGAACGGACCGTGTCATGCGGCACTCTCAGGAACGGCTTCCCACGCCGGACGAATCAGACGGTGAAAACGATCTTGCCGAAGATGCCGCCGTCATGCATGGCGGCGAACCCCTCGTCGGCCCGCGTGAGCGGCAGCACACGGTCGATGATCGGACGGACGCCGGTCTGCTCCAGGAAGACCGCCAGCCTGGCGAGCTGATCCCTGGTCCCCATGGTGGACCCCACGATGGATCGCTGCAGGAAGAAGACCTGGGCGAGTTGGGTGGGGGCGACCATGCCACTGGTGGCACCGCAGGTCACGATGCGACCACCGGGTCGCAGCGAGCTCAGCGAGTGGTCCCAGGTCGCCGCGCCGACGCTCTCCATCACCACGTCGACCCGCTCGGGCAGCCGCGCCCCGCTCTCGAAGACCTGATCCGCGCCGAGTTCGAGGGCACGAGCCCGCTTCTCCTCCGACCGGCTGGTGGCCCACACCCGGAAACCGCCGGCCCGGCCGAGCGCGATGAGCGCGGTCGACACGCCGCCGCCCGCGCCCTGGACCAGCACGGTCGAGCCCGGCTGCACCCCGGCCTTGTCGAACAGCATGCGGTAGGCCGTCAACCACGCGGTGGGCAGGCAGGCGGCCTCTTCGAAGGAGATCGCCGCGGGCTTGGGCACGAGGTTCCCCTTGGGGACGGCCACCTTCTCGGCGAAGGTGCCGTCGTGAACCTCGGAAAGCAGCGAGCGTCGGGGATCGAGCGTCTCGTCTCCGTTCACCGGAGTGCCGATCACCGAATGGACGATGACCTCGTTGCCGTTCTCGTCCAGGCCGGAGGCGTCGCAGCCGAGAACGATGGGCAGGCGGTCCTGGCGGATGCCCACACCCTTGAGCGTCCATAGATCGTGGTGATTGAGCGCGGTGGCCTTGACGGTGACCGTGGTCCAGCCGTCGGGAACCGTGGGGTCAGGGCGCTCACCGAGCGTCAGCCCCTTGAGAGGGTTGTCGGGATCGGTCTGCGTGGCGGTTACGGCGAACATGCCCGAACATTACTCCGCACCTCATTCACGATCACGTACGGCTCTCGCTGAGCGCCGTGGGGACGAACGCGTACGCATCAGGAATCCGGCGGACTCAGTTCAGCGGATGCCGCCACCGCAGGCCGGGGAACTTCGCGAAATCGCCGTCACAGGTGACGAACTCGCACCCATGCTCGATCGCCAGCGCGGCGAGGTAGGCGTCAGGCAAGAGCTTCCCCGTCGCCTGCGCCTCCTTGCAGAGCCGAACGAAGATCTCCCAGTGCCTTGCCCCAGGGTTCACCACGACGGCGTGCGGCTGATTGCGTATCTGATCGGCGAAGCCGAGCGCCTCCTCTGTCGTACTGGGGATGGGCAGCCTGCGATTGGTCACGATGCGCATGAAGCCGTTGACCACCATGTCCGTGACGGCGTACGGCTCGTCCCCGTGGATGATGTCCTCGACATACGCATGGAACCCCGCGTGCCGCTCAGCGTCCCTGCGATGGGCGTTGACCAGCACGTTCACGTCCAGCAATCGCACGCCGCTCCACCTCCACGAAATGGTCGAAGTCGTCCTCCAGCAGGAACTCCGTGGTCGCCGCGGGACTCCAGTCGACGAGCCCGGCATCCCGGGGATCACCTGCGGTGATCAGCTCCGTGCGCGCGCGCTCCTGCGCGCGATCGGAGCGACTGAGTAACTGTTTCAACGCGTCCTCCATCACTGAGTTGAGGGTTCTGCCGTTTCTGGCGGCGAACGCCTTCGCCTCGTTGAGAAGTGCCTCGTCGATCCGCACCGTGGTTCTCCGCATGGCTCCAGCGTCCCCTGCCCGACATTTAGATGTCAACACTGAAAGTAATCGGGCCGTCACAAGAATCTCAAGTGATTTCGAAAACCTGACCGAAATGTGCGGAATGTGAGCTGGCAACACAGGGAATGCGTACATGAGCACGGCTCGCGTGACTGACGCTCAGGCGGAAACGGCGGCGATCCGCATGCGACAGCCGGACGGGTTCGGGCCGCGATCCGCATGCGATCGGGGGCTCCAGGCGGTGCGCAGAAGGCGCCGGGCATGGGAGATTCACCGGACAGACTCAAGGGCACAGCGAGCGATGTCGGGGTGCCGAACCCGGGCACAGCGAGCGATGCCGGGGTGCCGAACCCAGGCACAGCGAGCAATGTCGGGGTGCTGGACCAGGCACGGTGAGGGCTGCGGGGGTTCCCAGAGATGCTTAAGGGGCCCGGCGGACGGCACCGGGCCCCTTTCACGTACGGCGCCTCGCTCAGAAGGCGAAGATGGCACCTGTCATCGCACGAAGCTGGCAGGCGTTGCCGTACGTGCGCTCGAACCGGACGTAGACGTCGTTCCACATTCCGGACGCCGTCACCGTGATCGGCTCGAAGAGCATGGGGCAGGCGACGGTCGGGTCCGGCTGGAGCTTCGCGGGGTCACCGCCGACCTTCTCCAGCATCGGACACGCCTTCGTCGGCGCCGGGTGCGTGCCCTGGGGCGGGGGGGAACAGCTGAGCAACGCGTAGCGCTGCGGCTGCGTCCCCGCGGGCCCCTTGGCCACGGTCATCATCAGCGCCTTGGCGCGCGCCTTCATTGGGTGGATCCTGACCGGCGCGTCGAGCATGACGTCAGGCTCCCACGGCGGCGGGACGGTGGCGGCGACGGCGACGCTCGCCGGGCCGGTCGCGATAGCCGTAAAGGCTAGAAGTGCGAGAAGTTGCCTCATATCAATCCCCCGAATCGGCTGACGACAGCCTGTCCGGGGGAGCCCCTCCGATCAAGCGTCCACTCCGCCGCGTCGGGCAAATCTGACGTCCCGGAGATCCCAACGGTTCCACGGGTTTCATAACGAGCCGGTCACGAAGCTTCGCGTATTTCCTGTTGATCTGGAAAAATCACCCCTTACCACCCATGAAGGAAGGCAGACGGTGCATCGGCGACTCTCACTCGGCTTCGTCGGCGGCCTTGCCGCGACGAGCGCGGTCGCCATGGTCTCCTTTCCGGCGCCCGCGGCGCCCGCCTCCGCCGTGACCACGGCCGCCCTGCCGACGATGCTGAAGGGCGACGTCAGCTCGTACGCCCTGGCTGCGACGCAGGTCGACATGCGCAAGGTCGCGTCGTACTGGAGCCCGGACCGGCTCAAGCGGGCGAGCAGCTACGAGCCGAAGACCAAGCCGTCCCCCTCGGCCACGGCCACGACGTCGGCCGCGGAGGCCGGGCGCGCGGCGGCCACCATCCCCGCGGCCTCCTCCCCCGCGACGGGCGCACCGGCCTCGGACGCGCCACCGATGGTGGGGAAGGTCTTCTTCAAGGTCGACGACAAGGAGTACTGGTGCTCCGCCTCCGCGGTGCACTCCGGATACAAGAACCTCGTCGCGACCGCCGGGCACTGCGCCTACTCCCTCGCCAGGGACAAGCCCGTCGAGAACTGGATCTTCATTCCGTCGTACGCCAACGGCGACACGAGCGCCGGCATCTTCGTCGGGCACACGCTGTACATGCACCAGGACTTCCAGGGGCAGGGCGACTTCGATCGGGACTACGCGTTCGTCACCGTGTACCGCGGCTTCACCTGGCAGCCCTACACCGACGCGGGCAAGGTGAAGTACCGCTCGGCCGACGCAGGGCTCCTCGAGGACAGGGTCGGCGCCTTCCACTTCGCGTGGAACAAGGGCACCGGCCGGAGGGTCCAGGTCTTCGGCTATCCCGCGGGCGCCCACCCCGACGGAAGCCGGCCGTACACCGGCCAGGACGTCAAGACGTGCTCGAACACGACCGAGAAGAAGATGGCGAGCGCGCCCACCTGGCAGCTCGAGCACGGGGTACGGCTGGCCGGGTGCCAGTTCACCTCTGGAGCCAGCGGCGGCCCCTGGGTCATCGGCTACGACAGCGTCAAGCGCACCGGCTGGATCAACGGAGTGACCAGCCTGACCTGGAACCTGAACGGGGACGGGCGGGTGGACGCGGTGTCCACGCCCTACTTCAACACGGTCACGCAGCGCGTCTACCTGCAGGCCACGCGCCAGTCCACCTCCTGAGCTCCGCCGGTTCCCAAGCCTGTCGGCTCCTGAGCTCCGCTGGTTCCCAAGCCTGTCGACTCCTGAGCTCCGCCGGCTCCTGAGCTCCGCCGACTCCTGGGCTCCGTGCGAGCTCCGCGCGGGTTCCGGGCGGCTCGCGTCCGGGATTCCCCGACCTTTCCCCGACCTTTCCCTGAGCCTTTTCCCGGCGACACCGCCGGGAGCGCTCTTCAGACGGCCGCACCCTCATTCCAGTGCCGTACGAACGGCATGATGTGCGTCACACAAACTCCGTTCACATTCCGTTCGGGAGGGCCGCAGGTACGGGCGACGACCCCACCAGCCTGCGGCTTCTCCATCTAAGATCCTTTAAATAAAACAAGAAGACATTAATTCCCGAAAGCCGGCCGACCGCCTGCCGAAGGGCTCCATAAAAGCGCCCTTCTCCTTTTCTCCGACGCGCGGATATGTTCCTCACGACCTTTTCTGACGCATGAGGCGCGAGAGTCGCCTCACGACAGTGCGAGGAGAAACCCCCATGAAGCGCATCCTTTCCCTGAGCGGGGCGGCCGTCGCCGCCACCGCGCTCCTCACCAGCGGGCTGGCCGGCACGGCGCAGGCGGGCACCACCGTCCACCACGACAAGCTCGTCAAGCCGACCGAGGCCCAGTCCGTCGCCCTCTACTGGCTGGGCGACTCGGGCGCCAACCTGAAGCGTTCGACCCAGTTCTCCGGCCCGTCCGGCAACCTCGACTCCGCCTCGGTCAAGAAGGTGGTGTCGACCGGCGGCGCCGCCGCGAGCACCGCGGCGGGCTCGATCTCAGCGACCTCGTCGTCCACCACGTCCACCTCGAAGAACATCAACCTGCCGAAGACCATCGGCAAGGTGTTCTTCCTCGACGGCGACGGCAAGCCGCGGTGGTGCTCGGCCACCTCGATCGTGTCCACGTACAAGAACCTCGTCGCGACCGCTGGGCACTGCGTCTACAACACGGCCGCGAACACCGAGACCATGGACAAGTGGGTCTTCATCCCGGGTTACTACCAGGGCAAGGCCCCCTGGGGCCTGTATGTCGGGAAGACCGCGTACACGCATTACGACTTCTCCGTGTACGAGGACTACGACCGCGACTACGCGTTCGTCACGGTCTACAACGGCGTCGAGTTGGACAGCACGGCCACGAAGACCGCCGGCGTCGCCAACACCGGTTACTCGCTGGGCTCGACCGTCGGCGCGCAGGGCTTCGCGTGGAACCAGAAGACCGGCACCGCGCACTTCGCCTTCGGCTACCCGGCGTCGGCCCACCCTGACGGCAACAAGCCGTACACCGGGGTCACCGCCAAGTGGGCCTACGGCAAGACCAGCGGCAAGACGCCCGTCAGCAGCGCCCTCAAGATCGATGAGCAGATCACGCTGAAGGCGGCCTTCACCTGGGGCGCCGACGGCGGGCCGTGGCTGATCAAGTACAGCAACACCAAGCGGACCGGCTACATCGACGGCGTCACCAGCCTGGTGGTCGACTCCGACGACAACGACCGCTACGACACCCTGAGCTCGGCGTACTTCGACGGCGAGACCAAGAGCGTCTACTCGGAGGCCGCGGCGAGCTGGTCGGGCAACGTCTTCTAAGACCCTCGCGCCTCACACCTCGGGGCCCGGTTTCCCGCCGGGCTCCGCCTTCCCTTCTCTCGAAGGCCCAGCTCTCTCGAAGGCCCAGCCGGACGGCTGGGCCTTCGTCGCATTTCGGGATGGATTAGACGTGATCATGGGCAAATCGGTGCCATGGGACTTATGTGAGTTACATCACATCAGCTATCCCGGCGATCTTCGCGGTCGGGTACGACACCACCGGCCGTCGCTGCCCGGTCACCTGCGCATACATCACGAAATGATCTCGAAGATGACACCAACTGTGGAAAATCACGAAATAGTCACGGCGTCTCGACGCGAGAAAGCAGCGCCGACAAGGCCCTAGACCGCAAGATCTCGCATGTAGTGTTTTGACCATCCCTTTACTGACAGATGGGACGTTCGCGTCTATCGACAGCGCAAGGAGCTCCATGAACACCCGAGTCAAGCGCCTGGTCCTCCCTCTCGGGGGTCTCGCTGCCGCCGGTCTGATCGGCAGCACGCTCGTGGCACCCGCGCAGGCCGCTGGTGACACGGCTACCGACCCGCTGGCCGCAAGCGGAATCGCCGCCAAGAACGTCGTCGCCTTCTGGCTGAACCAGAAGGCGGCCAACCTGGTCAACGCGTCGCCGTACGAGACGCAGATCGTGGCGAAGCACATCTCCAAGGGCGGGCCTTCCCCCGACAGCAAGCCGGGCACGGTCGCGCCGACCGGCAACGGCGGCTCCGGCAGGTCCAAGAACGTGAACCTGCCCAAGACGACCGGCAAGGTCTTCTTCACCGGCTCCGACGGCAGGCCCCACTGGTGCACCGCCACGTCGCTCCAGGCGAAGTACCGCAACCTGGTCGCCACGGCCGGCCACTGCGTGTACGACACGGAGTCGAACAAGGCCACCCTCGACCGCTGGGTGTTCATCCCCGGCTACTACCAGGGCAAGGCGCCGTGGGGCATCTACGTCGGCAAGCAGGCGTTCACGCACTACGACTTCGACGTGTACGAGGACGGTGACCGCGATTACGCGTTCGTCACCGTCTACAACGGCATCAAGGCCGGCTCGGGCACCAGCTGGTTCGACGCCGCGGAGTGGAACTGGCAGGAGGTCAACAAGGCCACCTACGACAAGTACAGCCAGTACATCCGCAAGTCGAAGGGCGGCAAGTACTACGTCGTCAAGTTCACCGACGTCGGCCGCCTCGGCGAGAACGTCGGCGGGCAGGGCCTGGCCTACAACCAGAAGCTCGGCAAGTACGTCTACGTCTTCGGCTACCCGAGCGGCTCGCACCCGGACGGCAACTACGCCTTCTCCGGCAAGACCCTCAAGTGGAGCTACGGCAAGACCTTCGCCGCCAAGGCCCCCTCGGTGAAGGCCGAGGAACTGGTCGGCGTGAAGTCCTCCTTCACCGGCGAGGGCTCCTCCGGTTCGTCCTGGCTGCTCAACTACAGCAACGCCCGCCGCATCGGTTACCTGAACGGCGTCACCAGCGGCGTCGCGGACACCGACGGCAACAACCGGATCGACACCAGCGTCTCACCGTACTTCGACGGCGAGCTGTACGGCATCTACAAGGCCGCGGCGAACGTCTGGTCCGGCAGCATCGCGTAACACCTGAACAAGGGAAGGGCCCGGCTCGATGAGCTGGGCCCTTTCGCGTGCGCACGGCGTCCGCGCGAGGAGGAAGGGGCGGCGCGTGCGGCGCGCCTTGCCGTAAATGACGCTATATGCCATGAAAGGTGCAGCGAGCCAGAAAAGGGTGGATACCGGCGACCTGGGAGGAAAGCCCCCTGCAAGCGGCCTGAAAGCAGGAGCGCCTACTTTCACCGGGCACCCTCTCCAGACTCAAGGAGTTCTTCCATGAGGTCCCGAATCACCCTCCTCGCCCTCCCCTGCGTCGCCGGCCTCCTCGGAGCGGCGCTGGCCGCCCCGGCCCCCGCGTCCGCAGCCCCCGACACCGCCTCCGACCCCCTCGCCGGCAGCGGCATCGCCGCCTGGAACGTGGCCGCGTTCTGGTACGCGCAGCACAAGGCCAACCTGATCGGCGCCACGCCGTACGACGTGGAGACCCAGGTGGTCGCCAAGCACGTCTCCAAGGGCGGCCCCGCCGCCGACGGCAAGCCGGGCACCGTCGCACCGACCGGCAACGGCGGATCCGGCACGTCGAAGAACGTGAACCTGCCCAAGACCACGGGCAAGGTGTTCTTCCTCGGCGCTGACGGCAAGCCGCACTGGTGCTCCGCCACGTCGCTCCAGGCGAAGTACCGCAACCTGGTCGCCACGGCCGGCCACTGCGTCTACGACACCGAATCCAACAAGGCCACGCTGAAGTACTGGATCTTCGTGCCCGGCTACTACCAGGGCAAGACGCCGTGGGGCATCTACGTCGGCAAGCAGGCGTTCACGCACTACGACTTCGACGTGTACGAGGATTTCGACCGCGACTACGCCTTCGTCACCGTCTACAACGGCCTCAAGGGCACCCAGAACGGCGACGCGATCTACGGCGATTGGAAGAAGGTCTCCAAGGCGGAGTACCTGAAGTACCGCGACTACGGCACCTACACCCCCGCGATCAACCAGTTCACGAAGTTCCTGCCGCACGGCGCCGGGACGGCGGACGACGAGTACTTCATCTGGAAGTTCGTCGACGCCGGGCGTCTCGGTGACAACGTCGGCGGCCAGGGCCTCGCGTACAACCAGAAGAAGGGGAAGAAGGTCTACGTCTTCGGCTACCCGAGCGGGTCGCACCCGGACGGCAACCACGCCTACACCGGCAAGACCCTCAAGTGGAGCTACGGGGCGACCTTCGGGGCGACGGCGTCCGACCTCAAGGCCGAGGAGCTGATCGGCGTCAAGTCCTCCTTCACCGGCGAGGGCGCGTCCGGCTCCGCCTGGCTGTACCAGTACAGCAACATCCGCCGACTGGGCTACCTCAACGGCCTCACGATGGCGGTGTCGGACACGGACGGCAACAACCGGATCGACACCAGCCTGTCGGCGTACTTCGACGGCGAGCTCTACGACATCTACAAGCACGCCGCCAACCTCTGGTCCGGCAGCATCGCGTAACACCTGAACGAGAGAAGGGCCCGGCTCGATGAGCCGGGCCCTTTTCTCATCATTTTTAAAGATCTCGCGGTAAACCTCACCCGATCGATAAACGTCAGTGCCCGATTTAGGGGGACTTTGTCGCATATGGGACTGAGGGGAGCCTGGCAAACCTGAACGTCCGCTCCATGACACCGCCAGGTCAGGATGATCAACAGAATCCGCAGGTCGGCGGGTTGACGGTGGGTCACGAGGCTCGCCTGGAACGGCAACGAGGGGGCCGCCCCTGAACACATCCTGTGTGATTTATGTCACATCTGCGGACATGACTGAGGGTGTGAAAAAAGAAGACATGGCGCGACAAGAAGGGGCGCACGATCATCTAGCTGCGACGATGCCGTCCCTCGGACCGGGCCGCGGAAATCGTCGCACAGCAAGATCATCTAGTCGGTCCGTGTTGCCGCGAAATAGGCCACTTATTCCGTTCTTAGGGTGACCCGGCCGACTGTATGGTGCGTCTCATCCCTTTACTGACGCATGGGACGCAAGATGCGTTCCACGACAGCCCAAGGAGTTTCCCTTGAAGCGCACTCTCGCCTTCGGTGGCCTCGTCGCCACCGCCGGCCTCCTGGCCGCCGGCCTCTCCGCCCCGGCCCAGGCCTCCGGTGACGTCGCCAGCAAGCCGCTGGCCGCCACCGGCATCAACGCCAAGAACATCGCCGCGCTGTGGTTCGCGGAGAACGCCGCCAACCTGATCAACGCGACGCCGTACAACGTCGAGACCAAGGTCGTCGCCAAGCACGTCTCCAAGGGCGGGCCGGCGGCGGACAGCAAGCCGGGTGTCGTGCCGGCGATCGGTGACGAGAAGAAGGTCGTCGCCAAGTCGAAGAACGTCAACCTGCCCAAGACCACGGGCAAGGTGTTCTTCGCCGACGACTTCGTGTGGGAGAAGAACGAGCGGGGCCACCGGTTCCCCAAGGCCGTGAACCCGCACTGGTGCACCGCCACCTCGATCCAGTCGACCTACAAGAACCTGGTCGCCACCGCGGGTAGCTGCGTCTACAACACGGACGACAACAAGGCCACCCTGGACAACTGGGTCTTCATCCCCGGCTACTACCAGGGCAAGATGCCGTGGGGCATCTACGTCGGCAAGCAGGCGTTCACGCACTACGACTACGACGTCTACGAGGACGCCGACCGCAACTACGCGTTCGTGACGGTCTACAACGGCCTGAAGATGCCGCACGACGGCTTCTCCGGCATCTGGGACCTGATCAAGGCCGGCAAGTGGGACGAGCTCAAGTCCTACGCCTGGTTCCAGGAGGTCGACAAGGCCACCTTCCTGGCGTACCACGACGAGGACGCCCTCCCCCACTACGCCAAGGACGGCAAGTACTACGTCTGGAAGTTCCAGGACGCGGGCGCCCTGGGTGCCAACGTCGGTGGGCAGGGTCTGGCCTACAACCAGAAGGTCGGCAAGCCGGTCTTCGTGTTCGGCTACCCGAGCGGCAAGCACCTCGACGGCAACCAGGCCTACTCCGGCAAGACCCTCAAGTGGAGCTACGGCAAGACCTTCGCGGTCCAGGCCCCGGCCATCAAGGGCGAGGAGCTCGTCGGCACCAAGTCGTCGTTCACCGGTGAGGGCTCCATCGGTTCCTCCTGGCTGGTGAACTACAACAACGGCCGCCGTCTGGGCTACCTGAACGGTGTGACCATCGGCGTCTCCGACACCGACGGCAACAACCGTTACGACACCAGCTTCTCGCCGTACTTCGACGGTGAGCTGTACGGCGTCTACTCCGCGGCCAAGAACCTCTGGTCCGGCTCGATCGCCTAGTCTCCGCTCGCGGAAACGACACGATCTCCCGAGGCAGGGGTCCAAACCCTGACTCGCTGAGGAAGGGGTCCAAACCCTGACTCACCATGCTTCATCGAAGGGCCCGGCTCTCCAGCCGGGCCCTTTCGCTTTTCTATGACCTTTTGGTGTGGCTCTCGAATGCCGGCCGACGGTCTGACCGACCCGGGGAAACGGTGTCAACCACAAGCGAGGTCCCGACCGGCCTATCTCGACCCCGCTCGCTTTTCTTCAAAATTTCCTGTCGCGCCGGTAAACCGATATCGGCAGTGGAACGACGCTGCCGGATAACCGCCCCATCGGCCTGTTGGTATCGCCGGGACAATGGCGCCGATCATGATGTGATCTACCTCACAGAATAGGCTGGCAAGCGGCTGTCCATATGGCTCACACAGCCAGGAGGAAGGGCCATTCAAGGCAGCTAGCTGCGGAAATTCGATGTCCCGCGAGTTGACCGTGGGACGACAGCCGGACTTTCGCCGTGTAAGCCCTCAAGAAAGGTCGCTCGAAGGCCGAGAACGGCCCCTTATCTCTTTCTTAAAGACGATCATCTGCGCTATATTTCACGCATCCCTTTACTGACGCATGGGACGCAAGAGGCGTCCCACGACAGACCAAGGAGTTCCCCCATGAAGCGCACTCTGGCTTTTGGCGGCCTCGTCGCCACTGCCGGCCTGCTGGCCGCTGGCCTCTCCGTGCCGGCTCAGGCCGCCGGTGACGTCGCCAGCGACGGCCTGGCCACCAACGGCATCGCCGCCTACGCGGTCGCCGGCTACTGGAAGGCCAACAAGGCCGCCAACCTGATCGGCGCCACGCCGTACAACGTCGAGACCAAGGTCGTCGCCAAGCACGTCTCCAAGGGCGGTCCGGCTCCGGACAGCAAGCCCGGTGTCGTGCCGGCGATCGGTGACGAGAAGAAGGCCGTCGCCAAGTCGAAGAACGTCAACCTGCCCAAGACCACGGGCAAGGTGTTCTTCAAGGGCGCCGACGGCAAGAACCACTGGTGCTCCGCCACCTCGGTCCAGGCCGCGTACCGGAACCTCGTGGCCACGGCCGGACACTGTGTCTACGACACCGAGTCCAACGCCACCACCATGGAGAACTGGGTCTTCATCCCCGGTTACTACGAGGGCAAGACCCCGTGGGGCATCTACGTCGGCAAGCAGGCCTTCACGCACTACGACTTCGACGTCTACGAGGACGGCGACCGCAACTTCGCCTTCGTCACGGTGTACAACGGCCTCCAGTTCAACCACGACGGCGTCGTCCGCCCCTTCACCAAGGGCGGCAACCCGGGTGAGTGGAAGGAAGTCTCCAAGGCCACCTGGGAGCAGTTCCCGAAGAGGTTCCGTGACGAGTCGGACCTCTGCCACCAGGAGGGCGGCAGGTACTGGGTGTGGGCGTTCGTCGACGCCGGTCGCCTGGGCGACAACGTCGGTGGGCAGGGTCTGGCCTACAACCAGAAGGTCGGCAAGCCGGTCTTCGTGTTCGGCTACCCGAGCGGCGCCCACCTCGACGGCAACTACGCCTACTCCGGCAAGACCCTCAAGTGGACCTACGGCAAGACCTTCGCGGTCCAGGCCCCGGCCATCAAGGGCGAGGAGCTCATCGGCACCAAGTCGTCGTTCACCGGTGAGGGCGCCCTCGGCTCCTCCTGGCTGGTGAACTACAACAACGGCCGCCGTCTGGGCTACCTGAACGGTGTGACCATCGGCGTCTCCGACACCGACGGCAACAACCGCTTCGACACCAGCTTCTCGCCGTACTTCGACGGCGAGCTGTACGGCGTCTACTCCGCGGCCAAGAACCTCTGGTCCGGCTCGATCGCGGTTCCGTTCGAGTCGCCCGCTCTGCCGCACCCGACCGCGTCATCGTCCTCGGCGAGCTAGTTCGTCAGTTAGTTCAGAAAGGCCCGGCTGCCAGCCGGGCCTTTTTGGCGTTTCAGAGCTTGGGCGGTTTCAGAGCTTGCCGTTCCATGACGGACCGTTCCATGACGCGGCGCGTGGAACGACTCCGCGGCAATTTCACTCGGCCCGCGGTAGGCGCGCTCACTCGCTGAACGCCGCATCGCGACACATTACAGCAGCGCGACGTAATCGGTCCGTCACCGAAACGGTGATGCTCGACGACCGGAAGAGGCCGCTTAGACGTGAGTCGCGCCGATACGGTGCCGTGTATTTCATGTGATCCGCATCACAATAACAAAGGGTCTCGATCCGGCTGGCACCCGCGCGGCCACATCATGGAAATCCACCGACAGGGCGGGGAGCAGCAAAAACGAGCCCGGATCCGACCTGACAGATTCCCTTTCTCGGAGTCATTTGTATAACAGGAAGGTCTCGCGGCCGCGCGCGTCGCGAGACCGTCGATCAAGGTGCTTTTCGGGACAAGATCGCGCTGTATGTTTTGGCCATCCCTTTACTGACGTCTGGGACGCGAACGCGTCTCACGACAGCCCAAGGAGAACCCCAATGAAGCGCACTCTCGCCTTCGGTGGCCTCGTCGCCACCGCCGGCCTCCTGGCCGCCGGCCTCTCCGCCCCGGCCCAGGCCGCCGGCGACGTCGCCAGCAAGCCGCTCGCCACGACCAAGATCGCCGCCAAGAACATCCTGGCCTTCTGGTACGCGGAGAACATGGCCGCGCTGAAGGGCGCCACGCCGTACAACGTCGAGACCAAGGTCGTCGCCAAGCACGTCTCCAAGGGCGGCCCGGCTCCCGACAGCAAGCCCGGCGTCGTACCCGCGATCGGCGACGAGGCGAAGTCGACCGGCAAGTCGAAGAACGTGAACCTGCCCAAGACCACGGGCAAGGTGTTCTTCATCGGTGCGGACAAGAAGGCCCACTGGTGCACCGCGACCTCGATCCAGTCCGCGTACAAGAACCTGGTCGCGACCGCGGGTAGCTGCGTCTACGACACCGAGTCCAACGCCGCCACGCTGGACTACTGGGTCTTCATCCCGGGTTACTACCAGGGCAAGACCCCGTGGGGCATCTACGTCGGCAAGCAGGCCTTCACCCACTACGACTTCGACGTCTACGAGGACGCCGACCGTAACTACGCCTTCGTGACCGTCTACAACGGCATCAAGGCGCTGAACGGCAACCCGGAGATCGGCAAGAAGGAAGTCAGCAAGGCGGAGTACGACCAGGCCAACAAGTGGCTCCGGCTCCCCGTCGAGGACGGTAAGTACTACGTCCGCGCGTTCGTCGACGCCGGTGCCCTTGGCGCCAACGTCGGTGGCCAGGGTCTGACCTACAACCAGAAGGTCGGCAGCAAGCCGGTCTACGTGTTCGGCTACCCGAGCGGCCAGCACCCCGACGGCAACCAGGCCTACTCCGGCCACACGCTCAAGTGGACCTACGGCAAGACCTTCGCGGTCCAGGCCCCGGCCATCAAGGGCGAGGAGCTCGTCGGCACCAAGTCCTCCTTCACCGGTGAGGGCTCGCTCGGCTCCTCCTGGCTGGCGGGCTACAGCAGCAACCGTCGCATCGGCTACCTGAACGGTGTGACCATCGGCGTCTCCGACACCGACGGCAACAACCGTTACGACACCAGCTTCTCGCCGTACTTCGACGGTGAGCTGTTCGGCGTCTACTCCGCGGCCAAGAACCTCTGGTCCGGCTCGATCGTCTAGTCTCCGCTCGCGGAAACGACACGATCTCCCGAGGCAGGGGTCCAAACCTTGGCTCGCTGAGGAAGGGGTCCAAACCCTGACTCACCATGCTTCATCGAAGGGCCCGGCTCTCCAGCCGGGCCCTTTTCGTTTCGCCAGGGCACCCCTGTTCGATTCCGGGGACGAGCGAGGCGGCGAACAGGGCCCGTGGCGCTCACGAACGGGAACCACGGCTGTACCCGCCCCTGCCCCGCCCCTCCGCTCCCCCTCCCTTCGGGGACCCGTCCTGCTCCCCTTCCGGAGACGAGAAGCGGATATAGAGCTATATTTCCGGCACTCCATGGCCGAATCGAGCCCGCGGAGGGCCGATCACCGACGTCCTCGCCGCAGGATCCCGCAGCCTTCCGCCCATTTGGGACAGGCCTAAATGGGCGGCCAGCAGCCGTAATGCCGCCCTGCGATCACATCCGGCGGCTGTGTATGCTCCCGATCGACTGAAGGCCCCGGCGCACCGCGCCGGGGCCTTCGTGCGTTCGAAGGCGCGTTAGACGCGACAGGACCCATATCGGTGCCATGTCTGAAATGTGTTTTACATCACACAGCTGTTTTTCAGGGTCTTTCGGATGTAACAACTTCGCCGCGGCGATCTCCCGCTCGATCGCGCGGTTGATCTGCGGAGATGCGGACCACGCCACCACGTCGCGCCGACTCGAACACAAGGTCACGGAAACATCTCCGCGGCGCTCTCGACGGCCCCCGGCCATCCGACGGCTTCCCCCTCGCAAGATCGCGCCTGTATGTTTCCGGTCATCCCTTTACTGACGCATGG
The DNA here is from genome assembly GCF_040656155.1 of Microtetraspora glauca. Lineage (NCBI taxonomy): Bacteria > Bacillati > Actinomycetota > Actinomycetes > Streptosporangiales > Streptosporangiaceae > Microtetraspora > Microtetraspora glauca. The sequence continues at coordinate 57,779 of NZ_JBFALK010000008.1, read as the reverse complement.
GACGCAAGAGCGCCCCACGACAGCCCAAGGAGTTCCCTCATGAAGCGCACTCTCGCCTTCGGTGGCCTCGTCGCCACCGCCGGCCTGCTCGCCGCTGGTCTGGCCGCCCCGGCCCAGGCCGCCGGCGACGTCGCCAGCGACACCCTGGCCGGCAGCCCCATCGCCGCCCAGAACATCGCGGCGTTCTGGTTCGGGGAGAAGGCCGCCAACCTGATCCAGGCCACCCCGTACGCGGTCGAGACCCAGGTCTCGGCCAAGCACGTCTCGACTGGCGGACCGTCGGCTGACAGCAAGCCCGGCGTCGTCCCGGCCATTGGCGACGAGAAGAAGTCGACCGCCAAGTCGAAGAACGTGAACCTGCCCAAGACCACCGGCAAGGTCTTCTTCACCGACGCCAAGGGCGCCCCGCGCTGGTGCTCGGCCACCTCGGTGCAGGCTTCCTACCGGAACCTGGTCGCCACGGCCGGTCACTGCGTGTACGACACCGAGTCGAACAAGGCCACGCTCGACAACTGGGTCTTCGTCCCCGGCTACTACCAGGGCAAGACCCCGTGGGGCGTGTACGTGGGTAAGCAGGCGTTCACCCACTACGACTACGACGTCTACGAGGACGGCGACCGCGACTACGCCTTCGTCACCGTCTACAACGGTGTCAAGTTCCCGGCCGGTGGCTTCGACGACTTCGAGAGCCTCGCCAAGCAGCAGAAGTGGGTCGAGCTCAGCAAGCTCGTCGAGCAGTACGTCGGCGTTCAGAAGATCAGCGAGGCCAACTACAAGCTGTGGAAGGCCGCCGCCCCGAAGGCCGAGAACAGGCTGTACGGGACGATCCCCGCATCCGAGGGCAAGCCCGCGGAGTACTGGGCGATCAAGTTCGTCGACGCCGGTCGCCTGGGTGACAACGTCGGCGGCCAGGGCCTGGCCTACAACCAGAAGCTCGGCAGCAAGCCGGTCTTCGTGTTCGGCTACCCGAGCGGGTCGCACCCGGACGGCAACTACGCCTTCTCCGGCAAGACCCTCAAGTGGAGCTACGGCAAGCCTTTCGCGGCGACCGCGCCCTCCATCAAGGGCGAGGAGCTGCAGGGTGTCAAGTCCTCCTTCACCGGTGAGGGCTCGCTCGGCTCCGCGTGGCTGATCGGCTACAACAACAGCCGTCGCCTGGGCTACCTGAACGGTGTCACCATCGCGGTGGCCGACCGTGACGGCAACAAGCGCATCGACACCAGCCTCTCCCCGTACTTCGACGGTGAGACCTACGGCGTCTACAGCGCGGCCAAGAACCTCTGGTCCGGCTCGATCGCCTAGTTCCCGGCCTGCGGGAACGAGATGGTCACGAGGAGGGGGTCCACACCCTGACTCGGCCGCTCAACTCACACAGGGTCCGGCTCTCCAGTCGGGCCCTGTGCCAGTTCTGGAGATGACGCGGCGGATGGACGGGCGCGCCGTCCATCCCCTTGTATGATCCAGGACAACCGAAGGCCCCGGGGCGACGCCCCGGGGCCTTCGCCATGCGTGCCGCCTTAGACGTAGCCGACCCGGATCCGGTGCCACGTTGATGATGTGATTTAGGTCACACGACAGAAGATCACATCTCCCGGCGCCCCGCCTACGCCAAAGCGGTCGCTTCACTCTTGATCTGCATATATGTCATCGGGTCAGCAAGGATCCGACATCCAGCAGAAGATAACGGAGTGGTCACGCCGCGCGACGGCCGGAAAGACCTCTCGAAGCCGCTTCCACGCCGGAAGATCGCGCCTGTATGTTTCCTGCCATCCCTTTACTGACGCATGGGACGCAAGATGCGTTCCACGACAGCCCAAGGAGTTCCCCCCATGAAGCGCACTCTCGCTTTCAGTGGCGTCATCGCCGCCACTGGCCTCCTGGCCTCCGGCCTGGCCGCTCCGGCCCAGGCGTCGGGTGACGTCGCCAGCAAGCCGCTCGCCTCCACCGGCATCGCGGCGAAGAACATCGTGGGCTACTGGTACGCCGAGCACGCGGCGAACCTGATCGGCGCCACGCCGTACAACGTCGAGACCACGGTCCCGGCCAAGCACGTCTCGACCGGTGGTCCCGCCGCGGACACCAAGCCCGGTGTCGTCCCGGCGATCGGTGACGAGAAGAAGACCACCGCCAAGTCGAAGAACGTCAACCTGCCCAAGACCACGGGCAAGGTGTTCTTCGTCGCCAGCGACGACAAGCCGCACTGGTGCACCGCGACCTCGGTCCAGTCCGCGTACAAGAACCTGGTCGCCACGGCCGGTCACTGCGTGTACGACACCGAGTCCAACAAGGCCACGATGGACTACTGGGTGTTCGTCCCGGGTTACTACCAGGGCAAGACCCCGTGGGGCATCTACGTCGGCAAGCAGGCCTTCACGCACTACGACTACGACGTCTACGAGGACGCCGACCGCGACTACGCGTTCGTCACGGTCTACAACGGCCTCAAGGCGCCGCACGACGGTGTGCCGTACGGCGACGACAAGCCCAAGCCCACCGTCACCGGCGGCGAGGGCTGGGAGAACGTCGGCAGCTGGCAGGAGGTCACCAAGGAGGTCTACGACCAGTACAAGGGTTGGGACACCTTCATCGGTGACGTCCACGCCGTCAAGGACAACAAGGGTGTCTGGCACTACTTCGTCTGGAAGTTCGAGGACGCGGGTGCCCTGGGCGCCAACGTCGGCGGGCAGGGTCTGGCCTACAACCAGAAGCTCGGCAAGCCGGTCTTCGTCTTCGGCTACCCGAGCGGGTCGCACCCGGACGGCAACTACGCCTACTCCGGCAAGACCCTCAAGTGGAGCTACGGCAAGACCTTCGCCGCCACCGCGCCCTCCATCAAGGGCGACGAACTGCAGGGTGTCAAGTCCTCCTTCACCGGCGAGGGCTCGCTCGGCTCGGCGTGGCTGATCAACTACAACAACAGCCGTCGCCTGGGCTACCTGAACGGTGTCACCATCGCGGTGGCCGACCGTGACGGCAACAAGCGCATCGACACCAGCCTCTCCCCGTACTTCGACGGTGAGCTGTACGGCGTCTACAGCGCGGCCAAGAACCTCTGGTCCGGCTCGATCGCCTAGTCTCCGCTCGCGGAAACACGACGATCTCCCGAGGCAGGGGTCCAAACCCTGACTCACCAGGCTTCACCCGTAGGGCCCGGCTCACCAGCCGGGCCCTACGGCTTTTCCGCGAAGTAGTACGCGCGGGCCTGGACGCGCGAGCGAATTCCATGGACGCGCGATGTGCCGCTTCCGCCGGCTGGATTCCGACAAGGCCCGATGAGGGGCGTCAAGCGGATCACAAGTAACCGCTCACAGGTTTCACTTCCCCCTCCCCTCCCTCCCGGATGAATGTGAACTAATACGACATCCCGCATGGCTCCCGGCGGGGCGCCTCGGGCACCCCGAACGGCCTGATCGGCGACTCCGGGGCCGGCAACGGCCACGACACCGGCATCTCCCCGCACTCGGACGGCGATCCCCACGACGTCCACGAACACGCCGCCGATCTCCGATTCGACACAGATCGCCTGGCCCGACAGGCGAACATCGGGCAGGACCTCCCTCCTCGGAACGACGGAGAGTCCCCTGAATAGGCATTCCAATACCGATGATTCGCGCGACGCCGAGCGCTCACACCATTCACCGACGACCGCGGCATCGACCGCGAACCTGTGAAATCGCTCACGATCCATGCGTGGCCGAGTCGCCCCCGCCGGCTGGAATTCGCCCCCCCAGGCCACAAGGAGTTGACTTGGACTTCACTTTTCAGTGTTTCCATTCGTCACTTGGATTCGGCGGGTGTCGAGAGCAGGCCCCCAAGTGGATTACAAGTGCTCGCACCTACGGTGTGCTTCATCCCTTTCCTGACGGATGGGACGCATTGGGCGTCCCACGACAGACCAAGGAATTTCCCGAATGAAGCGCACTCTGGCTTTCGGCGGCCTCGTGGCCGCGAGCGGCCTCCTGGCCGCGGGCCTGGCCGTCCCCGCCAATGCACAGGTCCCCAACGACTCGGTCCCGACCGTCGTCCTGGCCAACACCAACATGGCCGCCAAGCAGATCGCCGCCTTCTGGTTCGGCGAGGCCAGGGCCAACCTGATCGGCGCCACGCCGTACAACGTCGAGACCAAGGTCGTCGCCAAGCACGTCTCCAAGGGCGGCCCGGCGGCTGACAGCAAGCCCGGCGTCGTGCCCGCGATCGGCGACGAGAAGAAGTCGACCGCCAAGTCCAAGAACGTCAACCTGCCCAAGACCACGGGCAAGGTGTTCTTCATCGGCGCCGACCACAAGCCGCACTGGTGCTCCGCCACCTCGGTCCAGGCCGCGTACCGGAACCTGGTCGCGACCGCCGGGCACTGCGTGTATGACACCGAGTCGAACAAGGCCACCCTCGACAAGTGGGTCTTCATCCCCGGCTACTACGAGGGCAAGACCCCGTGGGGCATCTACGTCGGCAAGCAGGCCTTCACGCACTACGACTTCGACGTCTACGAGGACGGCGACCGCAACTTCGCGTTCGTGACGGTCTTCGACGGCGTCCTGCCCGAGAGCGCGAGCTTCAACAAGGACTACTCGAAGGACTTCGAGACCGCGGCCGAGGCCGAGAAGGACGCGGCCGCGCTCAAGGCGGACAAGACCACCGCCTGGGCACGCGTCAAGGTCACCCCCTTCAAGACCGCGACCAAGGTCGCGCTCGACACCCCGGGCTCGGTGAAGGAGTTCGTCGACCGGGACAAGATCAAGAGCGAGTCCGGGGTGGCGGACAACCAGCTCGGCGACACGGCCAGCTGGCCGACCGGAACCGGCGCGGACGTCACCAGCATCCTCAAGACGGACTTCGACAGCGCCTACGCGGCCGCCGCCGCCGGCAAGAAGGGCACGGGGCCGGGGGACGGCGCCTGGGCGTGGAACGCGGATGAGACGATCCTCTTCCTGAAGCGCGGCACCACCTACACCACGCGCAAGTTCTGGGTGAACTACGACCTGGACTACAGGGTCACCGCGAAGGTCTTCTCCATCGGCCTCAAGAGCGTCGGCCGCCTGGGCGACAACGTCGGTGGCCAGGGTCTGGCCTACAACCAGAAGGTCGGCAAGCCCGTCTTCGTGTTCGGCTACCCGAGCGGCGCCCACCTCGACGGCAACCACGCCTACACCGGCAAGACCCTCAAGTGGAGCTACGGCAAGACCTTCGGCGTCCAGGTGCCCGCCATCAAGGGCGAGGAACTGCTCGGCACCAAGTCGTCGTTCACCGGCGAGGGCTCCATCGGCTCCTCCTGGCTGGTGAACTACAACAACAGCCGCCGTCTGGGCTACCTGAACGGTGTGACCATCGGCGTCGCCGACACCGACGGCAACAACCGCTTCGACACCAGCTTCTCCCCGTACTTCGACGGCGAGCTCTACGACGTCTACAAGCACGCCGCCAACCTCTGGTCCGGCAAGATCGTCTGATCGTTCGGCGCACGACGCCGATCCCGCACCGCGGGACATGATCATGGAGTAAAGGGATGTACTCCAAGGGCAAACAGCTCCACGCGCAGGGCCCGGCTCTCCAGCCGGGCCCTGCGCCTTTGGCCCGCGTGAAAGTGCGGGCTCCGACATCCACTGAACCCTGTGCCTTTTCCCGTCCCTCTCCGCTCCCGCCGGTCGCACAGGATCTTGCAAGTGAACTCCAAGTGCACCCTCATATGGTGCGTTCCATCCCTTTCCTGACGGATGGGACGCATGAGGCGTCCCACGACAGACCAAGGAAGATCAGCATGAAGCGCACTTTGGCTTTCGGCGGCCTCGTGGCCGCGAGCGGCCTGCTGGCCGCCGGCCTGGCCGCCCCGGCCAATGCCCAGGTCCCCAACGACTCGGTCCCGACCGTCGTCCTGGCCAACACCAACATGGCCGCCAAGCAGATCGCCGCCTTCTGGTACGGCGAGGCCAGGGCCAACCTGATCGGCGCCACGCCGTACAACGTCGAGACCAAGGTCGTCGCCAAGCACGTCTCCAAGGGCGGCCCGGCGGCTGACAGCAAGCCCGGTGTCGTGCCCGCGATCGGCGACGAGAAGAAGACGACCGCCAAGTCCAAGAACGTCAACCTGCCCAAGACCACGGGCAAGGTGTTCTTCATCGGCGCCGACCACAAGCCGCACTGGTGCTCCGCCACCTCCGTGCAGGCGAACTACCGCAACCTCGTGGCCACCGCGGGCCACTGCGTCTACGACACCGAGTCGAACAAGGCCACCCTCGACAAGTGGGTCTTCATCCCCGGCTACTACCAGGGCAAGACCCCGTGGGGCATCTACGTCGGCAAGCAGGCCTTCACCCACTACGACTACGACGTCTACGAGGACGGCGACCGCAACTTCGCGTTCGTCACCGTCTACAACGGCGTCCTGCCCACCGACGCCGGCCGGGCCAAGTACGAGAAGGTCTGGGAGACCGAGGCCGACGCCAAGAAGGACAAGCTCAGGATCGAGACCGACAAGACGACGGCGTACTCGAACATCGAGATCGAGACCGTCGTCACCGGCGACATCGTCGCCGTGGGCACGGCCGAGTCCAAGAAGATCGACGACATCACCGTCACCGAGTTCAAGCGGCTCAACCCGGACAAGGAACTCACCGGCGAGGGCCCGTGGGCCGTCGGCTCGGGCGCCTCCGTCCCGGCCGAGATCACCAAGGACGCCTACGCATTCGACGTGGACTTCTACGTCAGCACCGACGGGAAGGCCTACTACTTCCGCAAGGAGGTCAAGGGCGACAAGGTCAGCGCCATGCAGAAGCCCAACGAGGGCGGCAGCGGCACCAACGGCGACGGCCGTGGCGGTGGCGGCAACGGCGGTGGCGGCAACGGCGGTGGCGGCAACGGCGGTGGCGGCAACGGCGGTGGCGGCAACGGCGGTGGCGGCAACGGCGGTGGCGGCAATGGCGGTGGCGGCAACGGCGGTGGCCAGCAGACCAAGCAGTACAAGTACTTCAAGCGGACCTTCTGGGCGAACTACGACCTCGACTACAAGGTCTGCGCGCGGTACTTCTCGATCGCGCTGAAGGACGTCGGCCGTCTCGGTGACAACGTCGGCGGTCAGGGCCTGGCCTACAACCAGAAGCTCGGCAACCCGGTCTTCGTGTTCGGCTACCCGAGCGGGGCCCACCTCGACGGCAACTACGCCTACACCGGCAAGACCCTCAAGTGGGCCTACGGCAAGACCTTCGCGGTCCAGGTCCCCGCCATCAAGGGTGAAGAGCTCCAGGGCATGAAGTCCTCCTTCACCGGCGAGGGCTCCATCGGCTCCTCCTGGCTGCTGAAGTACAACAACAGCCGTCGCCTCGGCTACCTGAACGGTGTCACCATCGGCGTCGCCGACACCGACGCCAACAACCGCTTCGACACCAGCTTCTCCCCGTACTTCGACGGTGAGCTCTACGACGTCTACAAGCACGCCGCCAACCTCTGGTCCGGCAAGATCGTCTGATCGTTCGGCGCACGACGCCGATCCCGCACCGCGGGACATGATCACGGAGTAAAGGGATCTACTCCAAGGGCAAACAGCTCCACGCGCAGGGCCCGGCGTCCAGCCGGGCCCTGTGCCATGTCAAGGTAAATGCGCTGTAATCTTCCTCTTTACCGAGGCAAGGACGCGACGAGGCGTCCACGCAGAGCGCAAGGAGCGTCCGTGAAGCGCGTCGTCCTGCCCGCCGGGTGTGCGGCGGTCACCGCCGGGCTGCTCTGTTCCAGCGCGTTCGCCGGGTCCGGCACGCTCGTGCCCGCCTCCGCCCGGGCGTACGACATCACCGCCACCCGGGCCCTGGCCTCCGAGGCCCAGGTCCCCTCCGTGATGGCGTACTGGCTGGCCGGTGACGGCCAGGCCCTCACTGACGCGACGCCGTACGGGCTGCGGGCGAAGGTGATCGCCCGGCAGGCGCCCCAGGGCGGCGCGGCCGCGGACGGGAAGCCGGGAGGCGTGCGCCCCGCCGCGGAGAAGTCGGGCGGCGTCCGCCCCGCGGAGGACAAGAAGGCCGCGGCGACCTCCAAGAACGTCAACCTGCCCAGGACCGCGGGCAGGGTGTTCTTCACCGGTTCCGACGGCAAGCCCTACTGGTGCGCGGGAACCTCGGTCCAGGCCAGGTACCGGAACCTGGTCGCCACCGCCGGGCACTGCGTGTTCGACACCGAGAACGACGGCGCGCCGATGAGGAACTGGATCTTCATCCCGGGCCACCAGCGCGGCACGAATCCCTTCGGCGTCTACGCGGGCAAGCAGGCCTTCACCCACCACGACTTCGCCACCTATCGGGACCTCGACCGCGACTACGCGTTCGTCACCGTCTACAACGGTCTCGTGCCGCAGCCGTCCCGGGCTCCCGGCCGGATCAGGCTGGCCGACGGCGGCCCGCTCGCGGACGGTGTGGGCGGGCAGGGGCTCGCCTTCAACCAGGAGATCGGCCGCGTGGCCGTCGTCTTCGGTCACTTCGGGCCCAAGGTGCGCGGCGCGACGTTCCGTGCCCAGGATCCGTCCATCCGGGCGGACGAGCTGATCGGCCTGAAGTCGTCGCGTACGGCCGACGGGTCCGCCTGGCTGATCGGCTACCGCAAGGCCGGTCGCCTGGGCTATCTCAACGGCATCACGATCACCACGTCCGGCGGCGCCGCCGTCTCCCCGTACTTCGACAGCGAGTTGTACACCGTCTACACCGAGGCCCGGCGGGTCAGGTCCGGCGCGGTGCCCGGTGGGACCGTCCGCGAGGGCGCGAACGAGATCAACATTCTGTAACAAACCGCTCCGGCCATTTCAGGACTTATTGCTTCCTGAATGGGTGCTGTAGTTTTTTACCATCCCTTTACTGACGATAGGGGCGCAGTAGCGGCCCTCATCAGCGCAAGGAGCGAACCCCTCATGCGGAAGCGTCTGCTTCTCCCCCTCGGCGGCCTGGCCGCCACCGGCCTCCTGGCCGCCGCTCTGGTCACCCCCGCCACGGCCGCCCCGACCGTGTCCAAGGCGAAGCTCGCCTCGCCGGCCAAGGTCGCGGACATCATCGATTTCTGGACCGCCGACAGCGGCGCCAACCTCAAGGCCGCCAAGGCGTACGGCGCCGAGCACAAGCGCGTGCCGAAGCACGTCTCCACCGGCGGCCCCGCGGCCGACGGCAAGCCCGGGGTCATCCCGGCGATCGGCGACGAGAAGAAGGCCGGCGGCAAGTCGAAGAACGTCAACCTGCCCAAGACCGTGGGCCGGGCGTTCTTCGTCATCGACGGCGACATCTACGCCTGTTCCGCCTCCTCGATCCAGTCGCAGTACCGCAACCTGGTCGCCACGGCCGGCCACTGCGTCTACGACATCGACGGCAACAGCCAGACCGTGGACAGGTGGGTCTTCGTCCCGGGCTACTACGACGGCAAGGCGCCCTGGGGCGTCTACGTCGGCAAGCAGGCCTTCACCCACTACGACTTCGACGTCTACGAGGACGCCGACCGCGACTACGCGTTCGTCACCGTCTACAACGGCATCGGATACGACTACAAGAAGGACGTGCACGTCGACCTCGGTTCCCTCGGCGCGAACGTCGGCGGCCAGGGCTTCGCGTACAACCAGAAGGTCGGCCAGCCGGTCTACGCGTTCGGCTACCCGGCCGCGCCGCACGGCGATGGCGACTACGTCTTCACCGGCGAGAAGATGAAGTGGTGCTACGGCAAGCCGGTCTACCCGATCGTCGAGAGCAGCGTGAAGGTCGAGGAGCAGATCGGCCTCAAGTGCTCGATGACCGGCGGCTCGTCCGGTGGTCCCTGGATCCTCAAGTACAACAGCAACCGTCGCCTCGGTTACATCAACGGCGTCACCAGCCTCGGCGGCGACACCGACGGCAACAACCGCAGCGACATGATCACGTCTGCCTACTTCGACGGTGAGACCTACGGCGTCTACAAGGCCGCGCTCCCCCTGTGGTCGGGCTCGCTCGTGAAGAAGGACGGCTCGATCGGCATCACCGAGACCCGCTGATCCGTCCTTCCCTGAGGCCCGGCTCCGGCCGGGCCTCTTCTCATGCCCGGCCCCCCGGCCCCGCGTACGTCCGGCGGAGGCGCGGTGCGATCCCGGCGGGTTCGGATCCGGGCCGTGCCCTCCGATCACCCGTTTTGGGCACGGTCCCATCCCGCGCATACCGCGGACCCGCGATGTGACTCTTGTCACACGCGAGAAATGCAACCTTTTCGGTGTTCCGTGACCGCTTATGGCGTCGAATGCCGCTCTCATCAGCCGATCTGCGGAAACATCACCATTAGGTACCAGCACGCTGTGAGGCGAAAAATACCCGTTTGATAACGGCGTGATCACAGGATGCTGTGAGTCGGAGAGGGCGTCGAACGCCCCTTCGGGCGACAAGATCTTCGCTGTAGGGTCCCGGTCATCCCTTTACTGACGAACGGGACGCGGTCGCGTCCCGCGACAGCGCGAGGAGTGAACCCCAATGAAGCAGCGTGTGCTTCTCCCCCTCGGCGGCCTCGCCGCCGCCGGCCTCCTGAGCTCCGCTCTGGTCACCCCGGCCCACGCCTCCGGCGACGTCGCCGCCAAACCCCTGGCCTCCCAGACGCTCGCCTGGGAGATCGCGGCCTTCTGGTACGGCGAGGACAAGGCCAACCTGATCGGCGCCACGCCGTACGACGTCGAGACCAAGGTCGTCGCCAAGCACGTATCGACCGGCGGGCCCTCCGCGGACACCAAGCCCGGCATCGTGCCCGCGATCGGCGACGAGAAGAAGTCGACCGCCAGGTCCAAGAACGTCAACCTGCCCAAGACCACGGGCAAGGTGTTCTTCATCGGCGCCGACCGCGAGCCGCACTGGTGCACCGCGACCTCCGTACAGTCGAACTACCGCAACCTGGTCGCCACGGCCGGTCACTGCGTCTACGACACCGAGTCCAACAGCGCGACGCTCGACAAGTGGGTCTTCATCCCCGGCTACTACCAGGCCAAGACCCCGTGGGGCATCTACGTCGGCAAGCAGGCGTACACGCACTACGACTACGACGTCTACGAGGACGGCGACCGGGACTACGCCTTCGTCACGGTCTACAACGGCGTGCTGCCGGACAACAGCGGTGCCGAGGTCAGCGAGTCGGAGTACCGGAAGTACCCGCGCACCCGCGCGCTCCGCAAGCCCGAGGTCCGGGTCTACGAGACCAGGACCGAGGCCCTCGCCAACAAGGGCAAGGGCACGATCGAGGAAGTCGTCGACACCGGCCACGTGGTGGCGCACGGCACCCCGGGCTCGTCCGACTGGCTCGGCGTCACCCGCGGCGAGTACCTCCGCCTCACCGGGGGCGCGGAGGAGCAGATCGCCGGCAAGGTCGAGCGTACGGACACCAAGCTGGCCGCGGACGACCCCGCGGTGAAGGACAGGACGCTCCCCTACGCCAGTTCGGACGGCAAGAAGTACTACTGGGCCAAGGAGATCAAGCCCGCCGAGGGCGAGACCCCGGCCGAGTACGAGTACTACGTCAGCGAGTTCTGCGCGACCTACGACCTGGACTACAAGGTCACGCGGTACTTCGTGCGGACCTTCACCGACGTCGGCCGCCTCGGCGACAACGTCGGCGGACAGGGCCTGGCCTACAACCAGAAGATCGGCAAGCCGGTCCACGTCTTCGGCTACCCGAGCGGGTCACACCCCGACGGCGACTACGCCTACACCGGCAAGACCCTCAAGTGGAGCTACGGCAAGACCTTCGCCGCCTCCGCCAAGGAGATCAAGGGCGAGGAGCTGCTCGGCGTCAAGTCCTCCTTCACCGGCGAGGGCTCGATCGGCTCGTCCTGGCTGCTCAACTACAACAACGGCCGTCGTCTCGGCTACCTGAACGGTGTCACCATCGGTCTGGCCGACACCGACAAGAACAACCGCATCGACACCAGCGTCTCCCCGTACTTCGACGGCGAGCTGTACGGCGTCTACAAGGCCGCGGCCAACCTCTGGTCCGGCAGCATCGTGCCCAAGTACTAGAAAGTCGAAGTACTAAGAAGTAACGCGTGTCTGGTCGCGGTACGGAGCGACCGCTGATCGCCGGCGGCATGGTGCCCGCCGCCGGCCGGGCGGCGGTTCCACGACCGCGTGAGTGATCCGGTGACACGGGCGCCGCGTACGGGGCTCGGAAAGGGAACGGGGCCCGGCGACGAGCCGGGCCCCGTTCTCACGTACCGCTGTATGAGCCTGTGCCGACGCGAACCGCCGTCGCGCGGGTACGGCCCCGATTCAGCGCCGGGCGACACCGTCCAGGCGGGCCTGCTCGGCCACGGCCGTGATCACGGCGGGCGCGACGCGGGCGTCGAACGGCGAAGGGATGACGTAGTCCTCGGACAGGTCGTCCCCGACGACGGCCGCCAGCGCGGAGGCCGCGGCCACCTTCATGTTCTCGGTGATGGTCGTGGCCCGCACGTCGAGCGCGCCGCGGAACACACCCGGGAAGGCGAGCACGTTGTTGATCTGGTTGGGGAAGTCGGACCTGCCGGTCGCGACCACCCGCGCGTGCCTCCTGGCCACCTCGGGGTGGACCTCCGGAGTGGGGTTCGACAACGCGAAGACGATGGCGTCCGGGGCCATCGACATGATGGCCTCCTCGGTCACCGTCGAGCCCGAGAGGCCGATGAACACGTCCGCGCCGCTGAGGGCCTCCTCGGTCGAGCCGGTGAAGCCCGCCTTGTTGGTGTCCCTGGCCAGGGCCTCCTTGACGGGGTTGAGACCGTCGCGTCCGGTGTAGATGACGCCCTTGGAGTCCGCGACGGCGACGTCGCCGATGCCGGCGCCGAGCAGGATCCGGGTCACCGCCACGCCGGAGGCGCCGGCGCCCGCGATGACGGCCCGCAGGTCGCCCAGCGTGCGCCCGGTCAGCCGGGCGGCGTTCTGCAGCGCGGCGAGCGCGACAATGGCGGTGCCGTGCTGGTCGTCGTGGAAGACCGGGATGTCCAGCAGCGAGCGGAGCCGGTCCTCGACCTCGAAGCAGCGCGGGGCGCTGATGTCCTCGAGGTTGATGCCACCGAAGGACGGGGCGAGCCGGACCACTGTCTCGACCAGCGCGTCCACGTCGGTGCAGTCGAGGCAGATCGGGACGGCGTCGACGCCCGCGAACTCCTTGAACAGCAGCGCCTTGCCCTCCATGACCGGCATCGCCGCGGCCGGTCCGATGTCGCCGAGCCCGAGGACGGCGGTGCCGTCGGAGACCACCGCCACGACATTGGAGACCCAGGTGTAGTCGTTGACGAGTTCGGGCGTGTCGGCGATGGCGGTGCACACTCTGGCGACGCCCGGTGTGTACGCGAGGGAGAGGTCGTCCGCGTCGCGGACCGGAATGGTGGAGCGGACCTCCAGCTTGCCTCCGCGGTGGAGGGCGAAAGCCGGATCGACGTCGAGAGCGTCCAGAGAAGTGGAAGTAACAGTCACAGCGACCCCAGTGTCACGAGGAGTTCCTTCGGTAGACGCCGCAAGAGCGGACCGGCCCGGGCTTCGGTAGCCGCCCGGCGGCCGTCGCCGTTGACGGTCGTCTCTTAGGGGGTACGGGGGTCACCCGTTGTTTGATTGTGCCACATGTTGAGATGGCGCCTGCGAGCCCCTCTCGTTAACACAGTGTCAGAATTATTGCGTATGCAAGCTAACCTGCGGCATGTAATACTCGATGTCCGGTCTGATCACTTACAACCGTGGGTCGCAATTTGGACTTCACCTCATATGCCAAGCTCGCCGTACTCCTTGTCAACGGGCGCGACCAGCTGAAAACCCTCGATTCCCTACGCGAGCTGCTCACCGAGACCGGCCGCACCGAAGCCGCCGCCCGTGCCACCCGGCGAGATCTGGACGCGATCTGCGAGCTGCGCGAGGAGCTGACCGGCGTGTTCGAGTCCGCCGCGAGGGGCGACGGAGCCGACGCGGTCGAGCGGCTCAACGGGCTCCTCGTCCGCCATCCCGTCCATCCTCAGATCTCCGGCCACGACGGCCAACCCTGGCACATGCACCTGACCGAGGGCGGCCGGGTGGCCGACACTCTGGCCGTCGGCTCCGTCATGGGCCTGGCGACGGTCATCACCAGCCTCGGCATGGATCGGCTGGGCATCTGCCAGGCGCCGCTCTGCGGCAACGCCTACCTCGACACCTCGTCGAACCGATCGCGTCGCTACTGCTCGGAACGCTGCGCCAACCGCGTCAACGTCGCCGCCTACCGGGCGCGCAGACGTGGCACGGCGAGGCGGAAGGCGACCCGCGGCCAGTAACGCAGCACCACCCTTCCGACGATCTCGGACTCCGGCACCGATCCGAAGTCCCAGCTGTCCCGGCGTCCCGGGGCGCGCTGGTTGTCGCTCTCCAGCCACCAGCCCTCCCCGGTACGCCGGAACGCCCGCTTGACGATCAGGCCGTGCGGCCGCCGCGCCACCACCAGGTCGCCCTCCCTGACAGAGGCGCCGCGCCGTACGAGCAGACAGTCTCCGGGACGCAGGACGGGCAACATCGAGTCACCCACGACGCGCACCGTGGTGAGCACATCCCCCTCCACACATGGCTTTCTGAGACGAGTAAGGTCGGTCTTGGACAGTGCTGTCACAGCATTAAGGAAGGATTCCGATGCTCGCACGACTGCTGCGGCCCAAGCACGAGGCGTCCGCCCATTGCGACCTGCCGTGCGGTGTTTACGACCCCGCCCAGGCCCGCATCGAGGCCGAGTCGGTGAAGGCCATCATGGCCAAGTACGCCGACAATGACGACCCGGTGTTCCGCGCGCGCGCTCTCACCATCAAGGAAGAGCGTGCGGAGTTGGTCAAGCACCACCTCTGGGTGCTGTGGACCGACTACTTCAAGCCGCCGCACCTGGAGCAGTACCCTCAGCTTCACCAGCTGTTCTGGGACGCCACCAAGCTCGCGGGCGCGGCCGGTGCGAAGGGCACCGTCGATGTGGCGAAGGCCGACGACCTCCTGGGCAAGATCGACGAGATCGCGAAGATCTTCTGGGAGACCAAGGCCGCCTGAGCCTGAGATCGCCCCGACCCCGCCGGTACGTGACCGCGCGGGGTCCGGTCTTTTTCCGGCCGGTCTGATCCGTGGAATCGACACGGAACGCGCTCTGAGATCGCGACAATCGGCGCGTCCCAGCCGAGCAATCGCGGGCGAGTGGCGGTAGGTTGCAGTGAGCGGCAGTGCGCCGGCTCGATTTGGGGCGAGGAGGAACGTGACCGAGGAAACCGAGACGCCTGCGGTGGATCTGGCCGGGATCCGCGACGCTGTGAGCGTCCGGCTGCCCGCCGTGAGCGCCTATCTGTCAGTGCTGCGTACGGCGACCGCCGGGCTCGCGGCCCGGCTGGACTTCACCCTCGACCAGATCGAGGACCTCCGCATCGCGGTGGACGAAGCCTGTGCCATGCTCCTTCGGCAGGCGGTGCCCGGCACCGATCTGGTCGCCGAGTTCGAGCTCACCGGGCAGGAGATGACAGTCCGGGTCGAGGTCAACACCGTCGGCGTGACCGCTCCCAAGCGCGACGACTTCGCCTGGATGGTGCTCACCGCGCTGGCGGACGACGTCGACGCCATCTCCGACTCCCCCGATCACATGGCGATCGTGCTGCGCAAGCGGCGAGGCGCGGCGAGGCCGGCGTGACGGAAAGGACTCGTGCCATGGCCTCCGGCGACTCGGCGGTGCCCGACCGCGTGCGTGCCCGCGCGCTCTTCGGGGAGCTCGTGGAGTTGCCGGCCGACGACCCGAGGCGTCAGCGCATCCGCGACGAGCTCGTCGAGCTCCACCTCCCGCTGGTGGAGTACCTCGCCCGCCGTTTCCGTAACAGGGGCGAGTGGCTCGACGATCTCACCCAGGTCGCCACGATCGGCCTGATCAAGTCGATCGACCGCTTCGATCTGGCCCGCGGCGTCGAGTTCTCCACCTACGCGACCCCCACCATCGTCGGGGAGATCAAGCGTCACTTCCGTGACAAGGGCTGGGCGGTCCGGGTGCCGCGCCGGCTCCAGGAGCTCAAGCTCTCGCTCACCAAGGCGATCAGCGAGCTGTCACAGCGGGAGAGCCGCGCGCCCACGGTCGCCGAACTGGCGGCCCACCTGCAGATGACCGAGGAAGAGGTCCTCGAGGGCCTGGAGTCGGCCAACGCCTACTCCACCGTCTCCCTCGACGCGCCCGACTCCGGTGACGACGACGCGCCCGCCGTGTCCGACTCGCTCGGCATCGTGGACGAGTCTCTCGAGGGCGTCGAGTACCGCGAGTCCCTGAAACCGCTGCTGGAGCGTCTGCCTCCGCGCGAGAAGCGCATCTTGCTGCTGCGCTTCTTCGGCAACATGACCCAGTCGCAGATCGCGACGGAGCTGGGCATCTCGCAGATGCACGTGTCCCGTCTCCTCGCCCGGACCCTCGCCCAGCTTCGCGAGGGCCTCACCGCGGACGACTGAGTCGCCCTTCCAGGCGAGGTCCGCCTGGAAGGAGCGGTGTCCAGGGTGGTGCGTCGCAAGGCGGAGGGCGAGGCCGTGTGGCCGAGCCACGCCGGCAAGGGCATCAGGAAGCGTCCGGCCCGTCCTCGCCCATCAGCGCCTTCGTGGACTGCGGGGCCAGGAGTGTCACCAGGGCGATCACCGCGGCCACCACCAGCGGTATGCCGTAGGCGTACTGCTGGGACTGGATCAACGTGATCGCCACGGGCAACGCGAAGATCTGGGTGATCACGCCCGGACCCCTGCTCCAGCGCAGCATCTGGAGAATCCCCCACGCGACCCAGAGCAGACCCGCGCCGACCAGGATCCCGAAGGCCGCGACGAAGATCGAGCTGATCAGGTCGCTCGGCTTTCCGATCACGGTCTCGACGGCGACGTAGCCGCCCAGGGCCACGGCGGCGATGCCCTCGACGGCCACCATTGCGGAGGCGACGGTCAGGGTCTGGGGTCGGCTGCTCACAGCGGCCCACCTTAACAACATGGGCGGTAGGGCATGGTTCGTGCTCTACCCTTCAGGGCATGCGGGCTCTCCTTGTCGTCAACCCCAAGGCGACGTCGACCAACCATCGCACGCGGGACGTCCTGATGAGAGCGCTCGGCGCCGCCATGGATCTGACCGTCGAGGAGACCGGCTACCGCGGCCACGCGGCGGCGATCGCCGGTGCGGCCCATGAGAAAGGGTTCGACGCGGTGGCCGTTCTGGGAGGCGACGGCACGATCAACGAGACGGTCAACGGCCTGTTGCGCGCACAGCCCGCGACGCCCGCGGCCGACCGCCCCGCACTGATCGTCATTCCCGGAGGGAGCGCGAACGTCTTCGCGCGGGCGCTCGGCCTGCCCAACAACCCGGTCGAGGCGACCGGAGCGGCGCTGGAGGCGCTGCGGGACGGCCGTCGGCGCACGATCGGGCTCGGCGAGGCCGTCTGGGACCGGGACGTTTCGCACGGCGATTCAGGGGCAGAGCCGCCGACTGGCCCGCAAGGGTCACGTTATTTCACATTTTGTGCTGGGCTCGGGTATGACGCCGAGGTCGTCCGGGCCGTCGAGGGGTTGCGCAGCGCCGGTTGCAAGGCGACGCCCGCGCTGTATGTCAAGACGGCGCTCAGTCACTACTTCCTGACTGATCGCCGCAATCCGTCCATGCGGCTGGAGCGTCCGCGTCAGGCACCGCAGGGCCGGATCTTCATGGCGATCGTCTCCAACACCGCACCGTGGACCTATGCCGGGCCTCGCCCGATCAACCCGACACCATGGGCCGGCTTCGAGACCGGGCTGGACCTGCTCGCGCTCCGGAAGATGGGGCTCTCAGCCGTACTCGGCCTGGTCCGGCAGATTATCGGCGAGCGCTCGGGACTGCCGACGGGCCGGCACCTGGTCCAGGCCCACGACGAGGAGGAGTTCACCCTTTCCGCCTCCCGTCCGGTGGCCTTCCAGCTCGACGGTGACTACCTGGGAGAACGCGAACGCGTGCTTTTCCGGTCTATCCCGGACGCATTACAAGTTCTCGTCTAGGCCGTTACATGCGGTCATAGTGTGACGCATCCGACAGCCATAACCGGCAAAACCTTCTCCCAAACCTCTTGTGCGGTCTTGGCCTGCCTGAAAAGCTGAATGCGACGTCGGAACGTAGGACCTTTGCGGAGGCCACCGCCCCCCGGAGTGCCCCGACGATCAATGGACCAAGCCCAGTACGACCCGTGTTCTGGGCGAAAGTTCGCAGCAGTTAGTGAAAGACTTCACAAAGTTGACGGTCAGGAGCCGCGGAAGGCTCCACTTACGAAGGAGTGGAACGCATGGACTGGCGCCACCGCGCTGCCTGCCGTGACGTGGATCCCGAGCTTTTCTTCCCGATCGGCAACACCGGCCCCGCGCTCATGCAGATCGAAGAGGCGAAGCAGGTCTGCCGGCAGTGTTCCGTCATGGAGTCCTGCCTCAAGTGGGCGCTCGAGTCCGGCCAGGACGCCGGTGTCTGGGGCGGCCTGAGCGAGGACGAGCGGCGCGCGCTCAAGCGCCGGACGGCCCGTGCCCGCGCCCGCGCGAACGTGTGAAAATTCCCCCAAGAGACCACGCACAGACCGAATGCAACAGCATCATCATTTCGCGGTTGTTGCGGTCACATGAAAGGCGAGGGTCGCGTCCCTAAGGACGCGACCCTTACCCGGTTTGAACGGGAATGCTGATCGTGACTTCGGTCCCGCCGCCTTCCCTGGGAGCGATAGACAAGCGTCCGGAAAGCTCGCCTACCACCAGCGTGCGGACGATCTGCAATCCGAGGCTTGTGGTCGACTCCAGATCGAAATCGGTGGGCAGACCCTTTCCGTCGTCCGCCACCACGACCTCCAGGTGATCCGCGTCCCGGGACACCACGACCTGGATGCTCCCGCTCGCGTGTGAGAAGCCGTGCTCCACCGCGTTCTGCAGCAGCTCGGTGAGGACCATCGCGATCGGCGTGGCCACGGCCGCGGGCAGCACGCCGAAGCTGCCGATCCGCTTCGGCGTCACATGCGCCACGGAGACCTCGGCGGTCATGGCGACGACCCGGTCGGCGATGTCGTCGAACTCGACCATCTCCTCCGGCATCTGGGCCAGGATCTCGTGCACGATCGCGATCGACCCGACCCGCCGGACCGCCTCCTCCAGCGCCTCCCGGCCTTCGGGGTTGCCGAGCCTGCGGGCCTGGAGCCGGAGCAGCGCCGCCACGGTCTGCAGGTTGTTCTTCACCCGGTGGTGGATCTCGCGGATCGTGGCGTCCTTGGTCAGCAGCTCGCGCTCCCTGCGGCGCAGCTCCGTCACGTCGCGGATGAGCACCAGCGCGCCGATCCGGCCGCCGCCGACCACCAGCGGGATCGCCCGGAGCAGCACGACGATGCCACCGCGCTCCACCTCGGTCTCCCTCGGGGCACGGCCGCTCGCGACGTGCATCAGGTCCTCGTTGATCGGCTCGTCCCGGTAACAGAGGTCCGCCGTGGTCCGCCCGAGCTCCGCGCCGACCAGATCGGCCTGCAGGCCGAGCCTCCGGTACGCGGAGAGCGCGTTGGGCGAGGCGTAGGTGACCCGCCCGGCCCGGTCCAGCCGGAGCAGGCCGTCGCCCACCCTCGGCGAGCGGACGAGCGTCGGCTCCTCCTCGGGGAACGGGAACCTGCCCTCGGCCACCATCTGCGCCATGTCCGAGGCGCTCTGCAGGTAGGTCAGCTCCAGCCGGGACGGAGTACGGGCGGACGACAGGTTCGTGGAGCGCTGGATGACCCCGATGAACTCGCCGTCCAGGCCACGCCGTACGGGAATGGTCTCCTCGCGGACCGGGACGCCGCTGGACCAGTCCGGGTCGCCCTCCCGGCAGATCCGGTGCTCGTTCCAGGCGGTGTCGATCAGCGGGCGTTCGCCCGGCGCCACGACCATGCCGACCACGTCGTCGTGGTAGACGGTGGGGCCGGTGGTCGGCCGCATCTGGGCGACGGCCACCCAGCCGGAACCCTCCCTGCGCGGGATCCACAGGATGAGGTCGGCGAACGACAGGTCGGCGAGCAGCTGCCAGTCGGACACGAGCGAGCGCATCCACTCGATGCCCGCTGCGTCGAGTGTGGTTTGGCGGGACACCAGGTCGCTGAGAGTCGGCACGACTGCATCATGCGTCCGGAACCGGCCCGAAGGCGAATCCACCTGTCCGACCTGCAAAGATGCACCCATGAGTAGGCCACTCGACACATTGCGTACGGCCACCGCCGGTAGGGAGGCGGCCGGCCTGCGGCGTACCCTGCGCCCGCGCACGCCCGACCATGACGGGCTGATCGATCTGGCCTCCAACGACCATCTCGGGCTGTCCGGGGACGACCGGCTCATCAGGGCGGCCGTACGGGCGACGGAGGACTGGGGCACCGGTTCGACCGGCTCACGGCTCGTCACGGGCACGACACTGCTCCACGCGGAGCTGGAGGCCCGGCTGGCGGCCTTCACCGGGGCTCCCGGCGCCCTCGTCGTCACCGACGCCGTCTTCTCCGTCGACGGCGACCTCGCGCCGCTTCGCGCACTGCACGCCGCCGCCGTACGGCACGGCGCCCTCCTGATGGTGGACGAGGCGCATTCCCTCGGGGTCGTCGGCGAATCCGGCAGAGGCGCGGTGCACGCTGCCGGACTTGCGGGGAAATCACATATTGTGAGAACCGTCACGCTTTCCAAGTCGCTCGGATCTCAGGGTGGTGCGGTGCTCGGCGCCCCCGAGGTGATCGAGACGCTGATCGAGACGGGGCGTTCGTTCATCTTCGACACCGGGCTCGCCCCCGCCTGCGTCGGCGCCGCTCTGTGCGCCCTCGAGATCCTGGACGAGCGTCCTGAGCTGCAGAAACGGGCGTCGGCCATCGCGCGGACGCTCGCCGCGACGGCGCGCGAACTCGGCCTGGAGTCCGGTGGCCCGGCGGCCGCCGTGGTCCCGATCGTGCTCGGCCCGCCCGGGGCCGCGGTCTCATCGGCGACCCTGTGTGCGGAACTCGGCGTGCGCGTGGGATGCTTCCGCCCACCATCGGTGCCCCATGGGAGGTCGTGTCTGAGGTTGACCGCTCGGGCCAATCTGGGGTCCGATGACCTCGCGGTGATCAGGCGGGCGCTCACCGCCGTGGCCGAACGGAAGGTGGGCTAGTGAGCCGGCGAACCATCGATGACGGCGTGGGGGAGGCATCGTGACCGAACTGACCGAGGACACGCCGAGAGTCCCGAAGTACTACGACGTCAAGCGCAGCCTCCTTGAACTCACCAAGAGCCTGCCTCCGGGCAGCGCGCTGCCGCCCGAGCGCACGCTCGCCGTGCGGTTCGTGACGTCCCGGACGACCGTGCGGCAGGCCCTGTCGGAACTCGTGGTCGAGGGCCGCCTGTTGCGGATCCAGGGCAAGGGCACGTTCGTCGCCCAGCCCAAGGTCGCCCAGGTGCTCCAGCTCACCTCCTACACCGGCGATCTCCGCACCGTGGGGCTCGAACCGGACACCAAGATCCTGGACATCAGCTACATCACCGCGGACGAGCAGCTCGGCCGGCGGCTGGCGATCAATCCGGGGGGCCGGGTGCTGCGCATCCACCGCCTGCGCCTGGCCAACGGCGAGCCGATGTCGATCGACACCACGCACCTGTCCGCCCGCAGGTTCCCCCGCCTCCGGCGGGAGCTCGAGGCGCATTCGTCGCTGTACGAGACGCTGCACAACGCGTACAACGTGCGGCTGACCGACGCCGAGGAGGTCATCGAGACCGTCCTCGCCACGCCGTACGACGCGCAGGTGCTCGGCGTGGACGTGGGCCTGCCCATGCTGCTGCTCACCCGGCACGCCTTCGACGCCGACGGGCATCCGGTGGAGTACGCCCAGTCGCTCTATCGCGGCGACCGCTACAAGTTCGTCACGCGTCTGCGCAGGCCAACCCCCTAGGGTTGCCTGATGAGCATCCTTGTCGTCACCGGCACCGACACCGGTGTGGGGAAGACCGTGGTCACCGCGGCGATAGCCGTACTCGCTCGGGAGCGAGGGGCCACGGTCGCGGTGGTGAAGCCGGCGCAGACCGGCGTGGCGCCGGGCGAGCCGGGGGACCTCGACGAGGTGATCCGGCTGTCGGGCATCACGACGACGTTCGAGTTCGCCCGGTTCCCGGACCCGCTCTCCCCCGCCGCCGCGGCGCGCGAGTCGGGTCTGCCGTCGCTCTCCCTGGTGGAGTCGGCCGAGCGGATCCGCGAGATCGCCGAGTCCCACCGGCTGGTGATCGTGGAAGGGGCGGGCGGGCTCCTCGTCCGCTTCGACGAGGAGGGCTCAACGCTCGCGGACCTGGCGCACCTGCTGCACGCCCCGGTGCTGGTGGTCACGCGCGCGGGGCTCGACACGCTCAACCACACCGCGCTGACGCTCGAGGTGATGGCGGGCCGCGGCGTCGAGCCAGCCGGCGTCGTCATCGGCTCCTGGCCGGCCGAACCCGATCTCGCGGAGCGTCACAACGTCGGCGACCTGGAGATGCTCGCCGCCCGCCCGCTCGCCGGGGCGCTGCCCGAGGGCGCGGCCGCGCTCGACCGTACGGCTTTCGCCCATGTCGCGCGGGCGGGGATCGGTCCCACGCTCGGCGGCGGGTTCGACCCGGCCCGGTTCCGATCGACGCTGAGGCTCAGCCTGTGACCGAGACCGCGGAGCGCCCCAAGAGCGCGGACATCCTCCGGGCCGCCCGGGTCCAGGTTCCGGAGGAGGGCAGCAGGACCTCGGCCTCCTCTCCGACCTCAGGACGCCGATCAAGGCGCTGTCGCAGACCCTCAGTGGCTCTCCTTGGGTGTCGCGGGGTCCGCGCCCCATTCCGTCCATGAGCCGTCGTACACCCTGAGCCGATCGAAGCCGATCTCCCGGAGCGCGACGAAGGCCGCGCTGGCGGATATGCCGCCGCCGCAGTAGAGGATCGCGGGACGGCCGCGCTCGATGCCCGCCCGCTCGGCGAGTTCGCGGAGGTCGGCCGGCGCGCGCAGCAGGCCGTCGCCGTCGAAGAGCACGGGCGCGGGCAGCCGGGTGGCACCCGGAATGTGGGCGCCCGCGGCGCCGTAGGTCGCGTCCATACGGCAGTCGACGATGGCGGTTCCGCCCTGGTCGAGCGCGGCGACGACGTCGTCCTTGGTGGCCCGCAGGTCGCGGGCGAGCGGCACCGGATATTCCCGCGGGCCTGGCTCGACCACCTCGCCGGTGATCGGACGTCCCTCCCGCCGCCAGGCGGGCAACCCGCCGTCGAGGACGTGCGCCTTCGCGTGCCCGTACTGGCGCAGCGCCCACACCAGCCGGGCCGCCATGTAGATGCCGCCGTCGTCGTACGCGACCACGGTCGTGTCGGGACCCACTCCGGCGGCGCCGAGGACCCGCGCGAACCTCTCCGGCTCGGCGAGCTGCCCCTGGATCGGGTCCGTGTCGCTGGACAGGTCGCGTAGCCAGCTCAGGTACACCGCGCCGGGAATGTGCCCGGCGGCGTACGCTCGCTCGCCCGCGGTCTCGTCGTCGAGTTCCCATCGGACGTCCACGACGCGGACGTCCGGGGACGTCAGTCGCGAGGCGAGGTCGGCGGTGCCGATGAAGGCCGGTGACGAACTCATGATTCCTCCTGGGAGCCGAGATAGATCTCTTGTACGCGTGCCGAGGCGATCAGCTCTCCGGCGGGTCCGGACTCGACGATGTGGCCGGTTTCCAGAACGTAGGCGTGGTCGGCCAGCTCAAGGGCGAGCCTGGCGTTCTGCTCGACGAGCAGGATCGTGTGGCCGTCGTCGCGCAGCCCGGCCAGCGCCTGGTAGATCCGGCTGACGAGCTTGGGCGACAAGCCCATGGACGGCTCGTCGAGGATGAGCAGGGTCGGCCGTGACATCAACGCCCGCCCGATCGCCAGCATCTGCTGCTGGCCGCCGGAGAGCACGCCCGCCGCGTCCTTCAGCTTCGGCGTCAGCTCGGGGAAGGTGTGCAGGACGTGGTCGAGTCCCGGCTCCTCACGCCATCTCCGGGTACGCGTCAGCGTCCCCATGCGCAGATTGTCACGGACGGACAGGTTGGCGAAGACCCGCCGCCCTTCCGGGACGTGCGCGACGCCGAGCCGGGCCAGCCGGTGAGGGGCGTGCCGGCTCACGTCGGTGCCGCCGACCGTGACCGTGCCCGAACGCGGCGTCTGCAGGCCGAGCAGCCCGCGGATCGTCGTGGTCTTCCCCGCTCCGTTGGTGCCGAGCAGGCAGGTGACCTGGCCTCCGCGAGCCTCGAAGGAGACGCCGTGGACGACCTCCAGCCGCCCGTGGGCGACCCGCATGTCCCGTACGGAGAGAGCGGAGTCGGTCATGATTCCCTCCGGGGTGCGATCCGGTCGGCGTCGGGTCCGAGGTAGGCCTCGATGACGCGGGGGTCCGCCCGGACCTCGGCTGGTTCTCCTTCCATGAGCAGCTCTCCGTGGTCGAGCACCGCGATGTGGTCCGAGATCTCCATGACGAGTCTCATGTTGTGCTCGATGAGCAGGACCGCGGCACCGGCGCCGGCCATCCGGGTCACCTGCTCGCCCACGGCGCGCACGCTTTCCGCGGGCAGCCCGGCGACCGGTTCGTCCAGCACGACCACACGCGGTTCGAGGGCCAGCACCCGGGCGAGCTCGACCAGCTTGGCCTGCCCGAACGGCAGTGACTCGACCGGCGCGTCGGCCAGTGCCGTCAGGCGGAACCGGTCGAGCAGTTCCTCCGCCGCCGCGCGCGCCCGCCTGTCCGCGCGTCGTGCCCGAGGCAGGCCGACGACGGCGCTGAGCAGTCCCGCGCCCCCGCGTCCGTACGCGCCCATCACGACGTTGTCGATCACCGTCAGGCCGGTGAAGATCTCCAGGTTCTGGAAGGTGCGCGCCAGGCCCGCCGTGGCCCGCCGGTCGGGCCCTCTGCGGGTCAGGTCGTGCCCGGACACGTCTATCCGTCCCGCGTCCGGACGCTCGAAGCCGGACACGATGTTGGCGAGCGTGGTCTTGCCCGCGCCGTTCGGGCCGATGAGCGCGGTCACCGCGCCGGGGCGTGCCCGGAGCGACACGTCCCGCAGGACGCGGACCCCGCCGAAGCTCTTGGAGATCCCCGTTATGACGAGTCCCTCGTCGGTCACGACGCGCTCCCTTCCGTCGCCCGGGCGACGGCGGGCCGTGCCCCGCGCCGCGGCCATCGCGCGCCGGCCGCGCCCGCGACACCGCCGGGGAATGCCTGGACGACCACGAGGAAGACCAGGCCCACGATGAGCATCTCGTAGCCGGCGTACTCGGTGCCGAGCTCGTCGAGCGCGGTCAGCAGCGCGGCGCCGATCAGCGGACCCGCGGCTCGTCCCGCACCGCCCACGGTCAGGCCGACCACGCACAGCACCGCCGTCAGGAACCCGAACGACGACGGGCTGACGAAGGTGGCGTCGAAGGTCTCCAGCGCGCCCGCCACCCCCGCGTAGCACCCGCTGAGCGCGAACGCGAACAACCTCAGCCGGAACGCCCGTACGCCGCTGGCGACGGCGGCCGGTTCTGACGCTCCCAGCGCGCGCAACGCCCGGCCCGCCCGCGAACGCTCGAAGTTGTACGCGACGACGACACCGAGCAGGGCGAGGACGGCGGCCAGCACGTACATGGGGAGCGGGCCGCTGATCTCGATCCCCGCCACCGACAGCGCGGGAATG
Source organism: Microtetraspora glauca (assembly GCF_040656155.1). NCBI lineage: Bacteria > Bacillati > Actinomycetota > Actinomycetes > Streptosporangiales > Streptosporangiaceae > Microtetraspora > Microtetraspora glauca. Next base: position 32,173 of record NZ_JBFALK010000008.1, on the reverse strand, counting down.
CCGAGCAGCCCGTTGGGGCCGCCGGTGACTCCCGTCATACGCCCGAACAGGATGTACAGGATGTAGCCCGCGCCCAGAGTCGCCATCGTGAAGTACGTCGCGCGCAGGCGCAGTGACGCCGCCCCGATCACCAGCGCCGCGACGGTGGCCAGCACCGGCGCGGCGACGAAGGCGAGCGCGGGCGGCACGTCCAGGCGGGCGGCGAGGATGCCCGCGGTGTAGGCGCCGAGGCCGTAGAAGCCCGCCTGGGCGAGTGAGCTCATCCGGGCGTAGCCGTTGATGAAGTTGAGCCCGGTGAGCAGCAGCAGCATCACGCAGAAGCGCAGCTGGATCGCGCGCGCGAAATCGGAGATGAAGATCAGCGGCATCGCCGCGAGCAGCACCGCGGTGATCACCGGAGTCGTCGGGCGCCATCGACGGATGCGCGAGACGGCCATCAGACGCGCACCACCTTCCGCTGGGAGAACAGGCCGGTCGGCCGGGTGAACAGAATGATCAGCAGGATCACGAACGCGACCGCGTCGCCGTAGGCGGCCGATCCGTAACCGGCGACCGCCGCCTCCACGAGCCCGATGACGAGTCCGCCGATCACCGCGCCGTAGAGGTTGCCCAGCCCGCCGAGCATCGCGGCGGCGAAGCCCTTGAGCCCGAGCAGGGTGCCGGACTCGTACGACATGACGGACAGCGGCGCCAGCCCGGCTCCGCCGAGGGCGCCGAGGACGGCGGCGATCACGAAGACCCAGCGGGCCACGCTGTGGAACGGGACGCCGAGCGACGTGACCACCTCGGGATCATCGGCCGCCGCCCGCAGGATCGTGCCCTGCCGGGTACGCCGGAAGAAGAGCGACAGGCCGACCGCCACGACGAAGACCACGGCGAGGTTCCACAACGTCTGCGTGTCGGCGACGGCGCCGCCCACACGCAGGGGCCGCTCGCCGAGGAAGTGCGGCAGCCCGTACGTCTTGCGGTCGGTGAGCAGCAGGACGGCCGCCTTGAGCGCGACCGCCAGCCCGATCGTGGCGATCGTGATGATCTCGGCGGAGCGGGCGCCGGAGAAGCGGCTCACGGCGAGCTCGGTCACCAGTCCCGCCACGACGCCCGCCGCCACCGCGCACAGGACGCTGACCGGCAGCGGCGGGTGCCACACCTCGTGGACGACGCCGGCGACGACACCGCCCACCATGACGTACTCGCCCTGGGCGAAGTTCACCGCGCCGGTGCCGTTGGCCACGACGCCGAATCCGACCGCGACCAGCGCGTACACCGCGCCCACGCTGAGGCCGGCGAACACCACTTGGAGCAGGAGATTCATCGCAGTCCTCGTTCTGGTACGGCGCCCGGCCGGGCCGGGCGCCCTGGCATCTCAGCCGGCGAGTACGAAGCGCTCGCCATCCCACTTGATCATTTCCACGCCGTCCGTGCCGAGGCCGCTGTGGTCCTGGGCGCTGTAGCGGAAGACGCCCGTGACCCCGACGTGCTCGCCGAGGGTCTCCAACGCCTTGGCCGCCAGCGGACCGTCGGTGCTCTTCGCCTTCCCGATCGCCTCGGCGGCGAGCATCAGGGCGTCGTACGCCTGGCCCGCGTAGACGTTGGGCTGCTCGTGGTACTTGGCCTCGTACGCCGCGGCGAATTCGCCGATCGTCTTCTTCTGCGGGTCCGAGTCGGGCAGCAGGTCGGCGACGGGAAGCTTGGGCGAGGACAGGACGGTGCCGACGCCCGCGTCGCCCGCCTGCTTCATGTACCGGTCGTCGACGAATCCGAAGCTGTGCTGGATCAGCGCCGCCCCGTCGGTCACGACCGTCCGCGCGTTCTTCAGGAACGTCACCCCCGAGCTGTCGGTCGTCCAGGCGAGGTACGCCTGCGGCTTCCCGGCGCCCAGCTTGGTCAGCAGCGGGGTGAAGTCGCCGGTCCCGGGGTCGAAGGAGGCCACCGCCAGTTTGAGGCCGGCGGCCGGCAGCTCCTTCTCGGCGACCTCGAGCGCGGACTGCCCGAAGCCGCTGGTGTCGGGGAGCAGCGCGACGTTCGTGACGCCCTTGGCCTTCCAGAACTCGATGATCTTTTGCATGACGACCGTGTCGTTGAACGTCGCCTTGAAGGTCAGCGGATGCTCGGTCTCCGGCTGCACGATGGCGCGCGCGCCCTCGGTGGCCACGAAGAGCTTCTTCGCCGACGCGGTCAGCTGTCCCATGGCGAGCGCGATGCCGCTGGAGCTTCCGCCGCCCACGATGGCGTCGACCTTGTCGTCGGTCAGCAGCTTGCGGGTCTGGGTCACCGCGGTGGAGGTGTCACCCGCCGGGTCGTAGAACTTCCACTCGATCTTCCTGCCGTCGATGCCGCCGCGCTGGTTGATCTGTTCGACGGCGAGCTCGGTGCCCTTGCGCATCTTGTCGCCGACGTTCGCGGCGGGGCCGGTGACCGAGTACAGCGTGCCGATCTTGATGGTGGCGGCGGAGTCCTCCGCACCGGCGTCCGCACCGGCGTCGGCGCCGGCGGAGCATCCGGCCGCGAGCGCCGCGGTGATCGTGAGGGCGATCGGCGTGGTCAGCCGCCACCGAAGTCGTCTGGTCATGGGTCTCTCCTGAGGGGATTCGCGACGCCTCGGCATCGCGGGAAAGCGTGAGGGAAACGGGGAGAAGGAGCGGGCGGAGACGGCGACGAGTCACCGCTCGCCTGAGGACGGGCCGGGGGTGTCGCGTTCCCACTGCTCGTCGGCCTGCCGGACGGCGGCGACGATGCCCTGGTAGCCCGTACATCGGCACAGGTTGCCGGCCAGCGCCGTACGGATCTCGCGCTCGTCCGGGCCGCGCCGCGCGGCGAGCAGCTCGTACGCGGCCAGCAGGAACCCCGGCGTGCAGAATCCGCACTGCAGGGCGTGATTCTCGGTGAAGGCGCGCTGGAGCGGATGCAGTTCCTCCGGGTCGGATGCGAGCCCCTCCACGGTCGTCACCTCGCACCCCTCCGCCTGTACGGCGAACATCAGGCAGGAACGCACCGAGGCTCCGTCGACGAGGACGGTGCACGCGCCGCACGCCCCCTGTTCGCAGGCCACATGCGTACCGGTCAGGGAGAGGTCCTCCCGCAGCGTGTCGGCGAGGGACTGTCTCGGTTCCACCGTCACGCGGCGGTCGGCGCCGTTGACCCGGAGACTCACCTCTCGCCGATCAGGCGACATCACGGTCATCCTGCCTTTCCACTGACCTTTCCACTGACCTTTCCACTGACCTTGCCGCCGCCTCTCCCGCGGCCCGCCGCAGTGCCCGGTCCAGGGCGCGCAGCGCCAGCCCGTGCACCAGCCGCCGCCGGTATCCGTCGGCCGTGCTCCACTCGGCGGCCGCGCGTGCCACCTCGGAGAAGGCCGCCGCCGACGGCCGGGCACCGATCAGCCGCTCCACGGCCGGCGGCCGCAAGGGGCGATCGCCCACCCCCGCGCAGACCAGCACGGCGTCCTCGACCACCGCACCGTCTGCGACGGGACCCTCGACCACGGGACCCTCGACCACGGGGGCCGCCGACAACGTCAGGGCGCACGCCACACCCGCCACGGGCCGGTCGGCGTACCGGCGGCCGTACTCCACCCAGGCCTGGCCGGTGCGGGAGGACGGCACGGGGAACCGGACGCCGGTGACCAGTTCGCCGGGGGCGAGGACGGTGCGGTACGCCGCGACGAAGAACCGTTCGGCGTCGACGACGCGGCTCCCGTTCGCGGACGCGATGCTCAGCTCGGCGCCGCAGGCCACCGCGACCGAGGGCAGCTCGGCGGCGGGGTCGGCGTGGGCCAGGCTCCCGCCGACCGTCCCACGGTTGCGCGTCGCGATCCGCCCGATCAACGGCAGCGCGTCGGCGAGCAGCGGGAGACGCGCGGCCACCTCGGGGTCCAGCTCCAGGCGGCGCTGCCGCGTCAGCGCGCCCACCTCCACGGCGTCGGCGGTGACGCGCACATAGTCGAGTTCCGCGACCCCGTTGACGTCGACCAGCACCTTCGGCCGTACGGTCCGCAGGTTGAGCAGCGGGACGAGGCTCTGCCCGCCGGCCAGCACCCGCGCGTCCGCGCCGTGGTCAGCCAGGTGGTCCAGCGCCTCGTCCAGCCGGCGAGGGCGGACGTAGTCGAACGGGGCGGGTTTCATGATCGGTTCAGGCTCCGATCGGGGAGCCGATGCGGGTGATGTCCCAGGCTTCGGTCATGTGCAGCGGCAGCACGTTGTCGCCGCCGATCTCCTTGAGCCGGAGCATCGTGTCATACGCCTCGAAGAGGTCGGTGTGCCCGCCCGGCGGGATGACCTTGAAGTGCTCGCTCTCCTCCTCGGAGGGGTAGAAGTTCTCCTTCAGCACGCACATGCCGGCGATGACGAACGCGCCCTCGCTGGTCGTGACGATCGCGGACTGCCCACCGAACGTGTGCCCCGGCGAGAGCACCAGGTCGAGACCGTCGGCGATCTGGTGCGACCCGTCCAGGAGCCGCAGGTCCATTCCCGCGATCTTGTCGTAGTGCTCCTTGGGGGCGAAGGAGGTGGCGAACATCTCGTGCGACGGGGTGGTCTCCCACTCCTTGCGCTGCACGTAGAACGCGCTCTCGCTGAACGGCTCCACCGTCATGCAGTGGTCCCAGTCCAGGTGCGACAGCACCACCACGTCGATGTCGCGCGGTGACAGGCCCCGGTCGGCGAGATGCCCGGTGATCGGCTTGACGTCGACCACGTCGGCGAACACCTGGCCCACGTGGACGAGCTCGCGGTCCTTCGGCCTGATGTGCTCGCCGTAGTCGGCGGCGCTGCACCCGACGTCGACCAGCACGTTGAGGTCCTTGCCCCGGATCAACCACGACACGTACGGGATGTCGATGGCGACACCGGCGTTGTGCATGTAGGTGAACCGGCTCTTCTCGCGGTGCGGCCCGTAGGCGACGACCATCGGTTCGATGGTGAACAAGACTGCTTCCTTCCCAGGTCTTATGTAGAAGTACGGGATCTCAGGAGGACGACTGCGGGCGATCCGGGTCTCCGATCAGCCCGGCCACGTACTCGGGCGTCAGCGGGGTGCGGTCCACTTCCGCCCCGAAGGGGACGAGCGCGTCGGCGACCGCGTTCGCCACGGCCGCGGGGGTGGAGATGACCCCCGACTCGCCCATGCCCTTGACTCCGTTCACCGTCAGCGGCGACGGCGAACAGTGGTGCCCGAGCCGTACGGGCGGGATCTCGGCGGCCGTCGGCAGCAGATAGTCGGCGAAGGACGTGGCCAGCGGAAGTCCGTCGGCGTCGAAGGGGATGTGCTCGTAGAGCGCGCCCCCGACCCCTTGCGCGAACGCGCCCAGCACCTGCCCCTCGACGATGAGCGGATTGATCATGGTTCCGCAGTCCTCGACCGCGGCGGCGTCGATCACGGTCACCCCGCCGGTCCACGGATCCACCTCGACGGCGACCATCACGCACCCGTTCGAGTACGTGGCCGGGGGATCGTAGAAGCGCGTCACCACCAGGTCCGGCTCGGGCATGACCTCCCGCACCGCCGGGTCGAAGTACGCCCGCTGGGCGAGCGCGCCAAGTGGGAGGGCCGGGCCGGAGTCGCCACGGACGTGGACGTGCCCGTCCGCGAAGACCAACTCGCCGGGATCGCGTTCGAGCAGCCCCGCGGCGATGGCGGCGAGCTTGTCACGCAGGTCCTGGGCGGCCAGGGCCAGCGCGCCCCCGGTCACTGCGGCCGTCCGGCTGGCCCGCGTCCCCGCCGTGCTCATCGGAACGGCCGCGGTGTCGTTCGCCAGCACGGTGACCTCGGCGGGATCGACGCCGAGCACCTCGGCCACGACCTGGGCCAGCGACGTGGCGTGCCCCTGCCCCTGCGAAGGGGTGCCGACCGCCACGGTGACCTCGGCCGAGGGTTCCATCGTGATCCGGACGCTGTCGTGGGACGAGAACGACCACGATGACTGGGCCGCCCCCTCGGTGCCCCAGCCGCTCGGCTCGACGTACGGGCTGACACCGATGCCGATGTAGCGGCCGGTCTCGCGGGCGACCCGCTGCCGCTCCCGCAGCCCCGAATAGTCGATCAGCTCCGCGGCCGTGTCGAGGGACTCCACGAAGCTGCCGCTGTCGTAGACCATTCCGGTGGGCGAGGTGTGCGGGAACTCCCGTACGAGGTTCTGCCGCCGCAGGTCCACCGGATCGCGGCCGAGCAGCCGCGCGGCGCGGTCGATGAGGACCTCCCGCGCCGAATGACTGGCCGTCCACCCCACACCCCGGTAGGCCGAGATCGGGGTCTTGTTGGTCAGGACCGCGGTCACCTGCCACGCCACGTCGCGGATCCGGTACGGCCCGGGGAGCAACCCCGCGGAGAGGTAGGACTCGATCAGTGTGCTCGCGCTGTTGTAGGAGTACGCCCCCGAGTCACCGAGAATCCGCGCCCGGATCGCCTCGAAGGTGCCGTCGGCGGCGACCGCGAGCTCCATGTCGATGATCTGGTCCTTGGAGTGCGGCGCCGCGGTGATGTTCTCCCTGCGGTCCTCCACCCACTTCACCGGCAGGCCGGTGGCGCGCGCGGCCAGCGCCACCGCCACCTCCTCGGGGGAGGCCGGGATCTTCTGCCCGAAACCGCCGCCGACGTCGGGGACGAGGACCCGGATCCGCCCTTCCGGCATGTCCAGGCAGGCGGCAAGCTTGCGGCGCAACAGATGGGGCGACTGGGTCGAGCTGTGCACGGCGAGGCGGTCGTCGGCCCGGTCGTAGCTCGCCAGGCAGCCGCGCCCCTCCATCGGCGCCGCGACGAAGCGCCCGGTGGTGAACCGGCCGCTCAGCACGTGCGCCGCTCTCGCGAAGGCGGCGTCGACGTCGCCGTGTTCACGGCCTCCCTCGTACACCACGTTGGTGGGGAGGTCGTCGCACAGCCGCGTCGTCCGCTCGGTGCGCGCGGCCTCGGGGTCGGTGAGGACCGGCAGCGGCTCGTAGACGACCCGGACCAGATCGGCGGCGTCCTCGGCGACGGCCCGGCTCTCGGCCAGGACGACGGCCACCGCCTCGCCCGCGAAGCGCGCGCGGCCGGCCGCCAACGCGGGCTGCGGCGTCTTGCGCAGATCCGGCACCGCGACGGCGTCGAGCAGCGGCCGATGCGGCAGATCGTCCGCCGTCAGGACCGCGCGCACGCCCGGCAGGGCCCGCGCGGCGGCGGAGTCCACGGCGACGATCGCGGCGTGCGCGTGTGGGGACCGCACGAAGCAGGCGTGCGTCACCCCGGGCACCGTGACGTCGGCGAGATAGCGCCCCGCTCCGACGAGGAGCCGGGGGTCCTCCCTCCGGGTCAGCCTGGCGCCCAGCGCGCTCCCGAAGGACGTGACCCGAGGCGGCCGCGAGCCCATGCACCCTCCCCACACGACAACGAGCGATTTCCTGCGATCCCGCACAGCAATGATCAGTACGCGTTCACGAGCGAAAGGCGGGCATATCCGCAGCTACCGAAGGGGCGTCCAGGACGTCCCCGCGCATGCCCAACGCGATCGCCGATCAGTTACTGTTCGGACAGACAGGAAAACCATACATTACCTATCTAGTAGATTGGAAATATGGTCCGAACCCTCGGCCTGTACTACGGTGACGGGGTCTCGCCATCAGCCCAGGCGACAGCGACCACAGGGGGAACCACCGCGTGCCCAGCCCGAACCGCAGATCGGCCGACGGCCGTACGGACGAGCCCGCCGCGGAGCACGACTCCGCGGGCCGCCGGCGCGACCCCGGCCGCTCCCGGCAGGCGATCCTCGACGCGGCCGAGCGGATCTTCGCCAGGGAGGGCTACGACGGGGCCAGCCTCGTCGCCATCGGCAAGGCCGCGGGCGTCTCCGGGACACTTCCCGCGTACTTCTTCAAGGACAAGGCGACCCTCTACGCCGCCGTCGTCGAGAGGCTGTTCGACCACCGCGACCACACACTGGAGCGGCTCGTCGAAGCGGCGATCGCCGCCCTCGACGAAGGAGAGGACGGGCTGCGCCGCGGCCTGGACATCCTGGTCGGCGGATACCTGCGGTTCCTGCTCGACCACCCCGCCTTCGTACGGCTGATGTCGCGCGACGCCCTGGAGATGGGGCGGGCCGGCCGCGCGACCACCCCGCGCCATTCCGCGGCGTACGAACGCGGTCTGCGCCGGTTCATCGCGGCCCTGCCGTCACAGCCGGGCCCCGGAGTCGACCCCGACCAGCTGCTCATCAGCGTCGTGGCGCTCTGCTTCTTCCCGATGGAACACGACGCGACCATGCTCGCCGGCATGGGCTACCGCGCCTGGAGCACCGGCTTCGTGGAGAAACGCGCCGACCATGTGGTCGACGTCCTGCTCCGGGTCCTGGCCGGGCCCGGCGGCACGGGGTGACAGCGGAGCGTCACCCCGTGCTCGGCGGGACAGGTCAGCAGGACGAGTCGTAGGCGCAGAGCTTCACCGTCATCTTCTTCGCGTCCACGAGGTTGCGGGGGTAGACGTCCGCCTTCGTGAAGAACGACGCGTACGCGCGGTAGACCGCTACGGCCCGGCCGCGCCGTACGATGACGGCCCGGCCGCCGCCCGCCTTGGCACTCGAACCCTTGTAGTTCTGATAGCTCACCTTGAGCGCCTCGGCGCCGAGCTTCAGCGGGGTGGCCGTGTAGACCTCCGACAGGCCGCCGCCCGCCGGGTGGACCCGGCAGTCCTTCACAGCCTTCCGTACGGCGGCGAACGCCTGCTTGGCCCGTGCCTCGCTGCCGTAGACGACGAGTTGCTCGACGACGGAGCCGTCCGGTTCCGCGTGGGTCAGGGTGCGGGCGGCGGAGCGGCCGGTCCGGCCGACGCCCTTCTCCGTACCGCAGGGGTTGAGGTCCAGCGGCTCCGCGGTGGCCTCGCTCACGAACCAGGGGAACTCGGCGTTGAGGTTCGCGCGTGCTTCCTTCTCGTGGATCAGGAAGTTCTTGGGGATCTTCGTGGCCTTCGTCGCCGTCGTGGCCTCCGTCGTCGCCGCGTACGCGGGGACCGGGATCGCCGCCAGGACGGCCAGGGCGGCGACCGCGCCCATCATCGTCTTCACGTCCAGGATGATGTCATTCAGGTGTAGATCCGTCGTCTGGCGGGCAGTGGCGACTCATCTATCCCCCTATGTGACTGGCTGGTAGGTTTCCCGGCATGGAGTCAGCAGCGAAGCACGCGGGCGACATCGCGGTCGCCGTTTCCCAGGCATACGGCGTCGAGACCATGTTCACGCTGTCCGGAGGACACGTCTTCCCCCTGTACGACGGCGCGGTGCACGAGAACATGCGCATCCTCGACGTGCGGCACGAGCAGAGTGCCGTCTTCGCCGCCGAGGCGACCGCGCGGCTCACCCGAAAGCCCGGCCTGGCGGTGCTGACCGCCGGTCCCGGCATCACCAACGGCGTCTCCGGCGTCGCGACGGCGCACTACAACGGCTCCCCCGTCGTCGTGATGGGAGGCAGGGCGCCGCAGTCCCGCTGGGGCTCGGGCGCCCTGCAGGAGATGGACCACCCGCCGCTGTTCGAATCCATCACCAAGCTCGCCTTCACCGGCTCCGGTGCCGACACGATCGGCCAGGACGTCGAGATGGCCTACCGTACGGCTCTCGCGCCCCACCGCGGCCCGGTCTTCATCGACTTCTACATGGACCACCTGTTCGCGCCGTCGCCCGAGCGGACCACCGAGACGCTCGCGCCGTCGCCGCTCGAACCGGACACCGACTCACTCGCCGACATCGCGAAGCTGATCGCCGCGGCCGAACGGCCGGTCCTGGTCCTCGGCTCCGACGTGTGGATGGACCGCGCCGAAGAGGCCGCGCGCGACTTCGCCGAGGAGTACCGCCTGCCGGTCATCCCCAACGGCCAGGGCCGGGGCATCCTCCCCTCCGGGCACGACCTGCTCGTCACCCGGGCCAGGGGGCTCGCCTTCGGCCAGGCCGACCTCGTCATCGTGGTCGGCACGCCGCTGGACTTCCGGCTCGGCTACGGATGGTTCGGCGGCAAGGACGGGGCTCCCCTGGCCAAGGTCGTGCACATCGCCGACGCCGCCTCCCAGCTCGCCACGCACGTCGGCCTGGCCGGCTCCGCCGCGGGCGACCTGTCCCTCACCTTCTGGGGCCTCGCCGCCGCCTGCGCGACCGCCGGGGTCGATCCGAAGGCGTACGCGCCGTGGGTGTCCACCCTGGCCGAGACGGCCTCCGCCGCGATCGCCGGTGACGCCGAGTTGCTCGCCTCCGACGCCGACCCCATCCACCCGATGCGCGTCTACGGCGAGCTGGGCCGGATCCTCGCGGACGACGCCGTGGTCATCGGTGACGGCGGCGACTTCGTGTCCTACGCCGGCAAGTACGTCGAACCGCGCAACCCGGGCAACTGGCTCGACCCCGGCCCGTACGGCTGCCTCGGCACCGGGCTCGGCTACTCGATCGCCGCACGGCTCGCCCGGCCCTCCTCCCAGGTCGTGCTGCTCCTCGGCGACGGCGCCGCCGGGTTCTCCCTGATGGACGTGGACACGCTGGTCAGGCATCGGCTGCCGGTCGTCATGATCTGCGGCAACAACGGCATGTGGGGCCTGGAGAAGCACCCCATGCAACTGCTGTACGGCTACGACGTGGCCGCCGACCTCCAGCCCCAGTGCCGGTACGACCAGGTCGTGACGGCACTCGGCGGCGGTGGAGAGCTGGTGACGTCGCCGTCCGAGATCGGCCCCGCGCTCCGGCGGGCCTTCGACTCGGGCGTGCCGTACCTGGTGAACATCGCCACCGACCCGGCGGTCGCCTACCCCCGCAACACCACCGGAATCTAGTCCCCGACCGGCGAGGCTTGCCCGGAAGGAGCGGAAATCGCCGGGGGCACTAGTTAGGGGAGGCGCCGGGGTCGGGGATGGCCGAGGGCGACACGCTGGGCGTCGCGCTGGGACTGGGCGACGCGCAGGCGATCTTCGTCACGAAGATCTTGATCGTGGCGCCCTCGCGGGCCGACTCGCCGCCCTTCGGATCCTGGGCGGTGACCTTCGTGCACGCCCCCGCGCCTCCGGCGACATTCACCTTGGCGTTGAACCCGAGGGCCTTCAGCTTGGCGATCGCCTTCTCCTCGGTCAGGCCCATTACCGAGGGCACCTTCTCCATGGGCTCCTCGCTCTCGCTCGGGCTGGGAGAAGGGCTCGGCGACGCCGACGGTGACGGCGACGGCGACGGGGTCCGCGTCGGCCTGTTGACGACCGGGGGCGGCGTCAGGACGGGGGTCGGCGTCGGGGTCCTACGCCTCGTCTTGCTCGTCGACGGACTGGACGTCGGCGTCGCGGTGTTCACGTCCAGCGGCGAGGTCGTGGACGTGCCGGGCTGGTCGGTGCCGGACGCGGCGAGGGCGTTGATGCCGAGCGCCGCGAGCCCGGCGAAGACGGCGAGACCGGCCGCCCCCGCGGCGATCGGCGCTTTGCGGCTCTTCCTGCGACGTGAGCTCCTCGGCCCGGGCGAGGTCGCCGCCGTACCCGTCGCAGGAACCGCCGGACTCTCCTCCCACGCCTCGGCGCCGTACGCGCGGTCCGCCTGGGTCGGGTAGTCGGACGAGGCGTATCCCCCCGCGTCCGGGGCGTATCCCCCGGTGGGGGGGCCGTACCCGCCGGTGGCCTGGGAGTATCCTCCGGTGGCCTGGGGGTATCCGCCGGTGGCCTGGGGGTATCCGCCGGTGGCTGGAGGGTATCCGGCCGCGGCCGGCCCGCCGAGGTCGGGCCCCGAGAGAGCCGTACCGGGATCGGCCGGCTGCTGGAGCTGCGGATGGATGGGTCGCATCGAGGGGTGCACGGACCTGCGGGCCGCCTCGCTCATCGTGGCGGCGTCCGGCCAGCGCCGGGCGGGATCCTTGAGCAGTGCCCGCTCCACCACCATGCGCACAGGCGGCGGCACGTCCGGAGGCAGCGGCGGCGGCTCGTCCCGGATGTGCTGAAGCGCGATGGCCACCGGGGACTCGCCGTCGAAGGGCCGCCTGCCGGCGAGGCATTCGTACGCCACCACGCCGAGGGCGTAGACGTCCACGGCGGGTGTGACGGGCGCGCCCTCGGCCTGCTCGGGCGCGCAGTACGCGGCGGTGCCGAGGACCATGCCCGCGTCGGTCAGGCGGCTCGCTGCGTCGGCCCGCGCGATGCCGAAGTCGGTGAGCACGAGCGTGCCGTCCTGACGGACCAGGAGGTTGCCCGGCTTGACGTCCCGGTGGACGATGCCGCGCTCGTGCACGGCCTGGAGCGCGGCGGCGGCCTGCGCGATGAGCTCCATCGCGGGCTCGGGGCCGATCCGGCCCAGCCGCGTCAGCAACCGGTCGAGCGGCTCACCGTCCACGAACTTCATCACGAGGTACGCCGTCGGCCCGTCTCCGGGAACATCCGTCACGCCGTAGTCGTAGACGTCGACCACACCGGGGTGGTTGACGGTCGCCATCGCGCGGGCCTCGCCCTGGAAGCGGACGGCGAATCCGGGGTCGTCGAGCCTGCCGGGGAGCAGCACCTTGACGGCGACGGTCCGCGCGAGAACCATGTCCTCACCGCGCCAGACCTCGCCCATGCCACCGGCGCCGAGCCGGGCGTCCAAGCGGTAGCGCCCCGCCAGCGTCATCCCCTGGGCCACCATGTGCCCAATACCCCCTCATGTTCCCCGGAGTTGTCCAACAAAGCAGATTCGTATCTCGGGAAAGTCACGACCGGATCACGGAAGCCTGCATGCTGAGCATGAGCCTACGCGCGAGTGATCCCATGCTCGGAACAACGGGCGAACCACCCCTGCGGGTTCACCTGGACCACCATGCGCCTGCGGCACTGCGCACAGTAGCGCGGCTGCTCCAGAGTGCGGGCGACGACGCACGCCGCTGATCATCCTCACCGGACGGCCCACCACAGTGGTCGCAGAACACGTTCACGGCCTCCTAGCGTAGGACTACTAGGCTGGAATGCATGACGCTAGCTCCTGGCCTGCGCGCCAACGTCCTCATCATGGTGGAGCGAGAGGACACCGCGATCAGGGTGGGCAGTGGAGACGTGCCCGTTCTGGGCACGCCCAGACTGCTATCGTTCGCCGAAGGCGCGACGGTCAAGGCGGTCCAGCGCTACCTGGAGCCGGGCCAGACCTCGGTGGGTACGCGGGTCGAGTTGGAGCACCGCGCGCCCAGCGCCGTCGGCATGCATGTGGAGATCTCCGCCGAGCTGACCGACGTGGACGGCAGGCGACTCGTCTTCGCCATCACCGCCGTCGACAAGACCGGAAAGCTGGTCGCCGCCGGGAGGATCGAGCGGGTCGTCGTCGACCGGGAACGGTTCCTCGGCGCGCTCTGACCCGGAGGGGCCCAGTCGAGTCCGACGAGCCACGCCCCTGCGCACGGTCGGCATCCGCCAGACGCTCACCTAGTCGATGACGGCGATCAGGTCGCCCCCCTGGATGACGTCGCCCTCGGCGACCTTGAGCTGCGCCACGACGCCCGCGTCCTCGGCGAGGACCGGGATCTCCATCTTCATCGACTCCAGGATGACGAGCGTGTCGCCCTCGTCAACGGTGTCACCCTCGGCGACGACGATCTTCCAGACGTTCGCCACCATCTCAGCGCGTACTTCCGCCACCACAACACTCCTCTTCATTCGGCGATCCACTCACCGACCCCGGCGGATCCATGCCGGGACCGGCTTCCAGCACCATCAGGCCGGCGTCATGACCTCATGCGGGGCACCAGCCCGGTGTCGTAGTCCCCGCTCGCGAGCTCCGGGTGGTCCAACAGCTCGGCGCAGAAGGGCAGGTTGTCCTTCGGCTCCTCGACGGGAACGCGGCAGCCGGCCGATCTCCGCAGCGTCGCGTACGGCGTCCGCCAGGTCGGTCACCGGCGCGCGGGTGCCCGTGGCGACCGAAACGCCCGGGACGCCCGCGTTCTCCATCAGGTTCGTTGATCTTGCCGCCCATCCGGACGATCGCCTCGGGAGCCGGGCCGATCCAGACGAGACCTGCCTCGACGACCGCGCGCGCGAACGGCAGGTCCGCGTCAGCGTCCGAGTAGACCGCGGCCGCCCGCAGCCCCATGCGCCTCACCGTGCGGATGATCCGCCGGGCGATCTCGCCGCGGTTGGCGACAAGGACTGACTCGAACACGCAGCCAACCCTACGGGGGTCCCCCAGTGATCCCCTGCGCTTGATTCCAACTGAAGGCGACCCGCGAATCTGTAGGGTCGGCACAAAAGCAGCTCTCCATCGCACCGCGTTCACGGCGAGCCGGTGCGACCTCTCCTACAAGTGGTTCACCGTGGGCCGATGCCGACCTCTGTTACAAGCGGTTCACCACGGTGAGCCGGTCGACCACCCGCGCCATCGCCTCGATCACGGCGGGATCGTACTCGGTGCCGATGCCGAGCCTGAGCCGCTCCAGCGCCGCCGCCGCCCGGTCCCGGTCGGCGGATCCCCCCACCAGGTCGTCGTACGCGTTGGCGGCCTTGATGACCCGGCTGGCCGTCGGCGGCGCATGGTCGACGGTGTCGCACTGGCGGCGGACGATCTCGGCGACCCCGTGCAGGACGCCGGTCTTCCTGATCACCTCGGCCCCGAGCTCGGCGATCCGCTTCGCCTGCGACGGATCGGTGAGCACGGTGGCGCCGCCCGGGATCGGGTCACTCAGGGAGAGCTGCCCGATGTCGTGCATGAGGGCGGCGTACTCCAGCTCCAGCAACTGGGGCTCCGACATGCCGAGCTCCCTACCGACGGCGACCGACAACGTGCTGACCCGGCGGGAGTGGCCGGGCTCCACGTATCCCCCGACCTCGGTCACCCGGCTCAGCGCCCGCACCGTCTGCAGGTAGGTCGCCCGGATGCCGGCGTACTTGCGGAACGCCACCTGCGTCACGAGCAACGGCGCGGCGAACACCAGCAGGGCGGTCATGTTCATGCTGTGCGCGGCGAGCGCGAGCAGCGTTCCTGACGCGGCCACCGCCGCGCCCAGCGGCGCGCCCATCCGCAGTTCATCGCGTACGGCGACGCCGAAGGCGGTCCTGACCTGCTCGGCCCTGAGCATCGCCGCGATCACCACGTCGGCCGTCAGCATCAGCACGATGAGGGCCGCCATCACGCCCAACGCCGGCCACCAGTTGCCGTCGATGGCGATCGAGTAGAGGGGTGCGGTCAGCGGCCGGTAGGCGAAGGCCAGCAGCGAGCCGGCCAGCAGCCTCCTGGCGATCGCGTCAAGCCGAGGCGGGCGGCCCACGGCGAGATGCGGCAGCGCTCCCGCGATCATGCCCACCGACATGACGGCGACGACCTGCAGCGCCGTCTGCCTGGCGGGTTGGCCGCCCACGTCGAGCAGAAGCGCGTACCCGATCGCCGCCGCCGTGGAGATGGGCGCCACCTCGCGGTTGCCCGGCATGGTGAGCCTGGCCAGCTCCCCCACCGCGATCAGCGCGCCGAATCCGATCGCGACCTGCGAGTCGACCAGCCCGTTCGCCGCCGTGTGGGAGATCCCCGCCACGGTGAGCATCCCGGCGGCGCAAATGAGGAGTAACTGGCCCGAGTCGAGCCCGCGCATCGCCCTGGCGGCGGTCATGAGTCCTCGCCCTCAGCGTTCTGAGATGACCTGGATGGGCATGGTCGGGTCGTCGTGATCCTTCGCGGTGGTCACCACGGCGCCGGGCGGCGCGGGCACCGCGCGCGGCGGCTCCCAGCCGTGGCGGTCGAGGGCCTTGATGAACGTGCTCACCATGACGGGGTCGAACTGCGCGCCCGCGCTCTTGCGTAGCTCGGTCACGGCCTCCTCGATCGACTTCGCCTTGCGGTAGGCCCGGTCGGACGTCATCGAGTCGAACGCGTCCGCCACCGCGATGATCTTGGCGAACTCCGGGATCTCGTCACCCGCGAGGCCCATGGGGTAGCCCTTGCCGTCATGCCGCTCGTGGTGGTGCATGATCCCGGCGAACGCCTCGTCGAGGAAGTCGATGCCGCGCACGATCTCCAGGCCGCGCATCGGGTGCAGCTGGATCGCCGCGTACTCCTCCTCGGTCAGCTTGCCGTCCTTCTGCAGGACCTTCGTGGGCACGCCCAGCTTGCCGACGTCGTGCAGCATCCCGGCGTATCTGATCGCCCGCAGCCGCTCGGTGCCCATGCCGATCTCCTCGGCGATCATGGAGGACGCCCGGGACACGCGGGTGCAGTGCCCCCGCGTGTAGTAGTCCTTCGTCTCCACCGCCTGGCACAGCGCGGCGATCGTCGCGTCATAGGAGCGCTGCTGGGCGTGATAGTGCCCGAAGGCCCAGCGCGCCACGAACAGCGGGATCAGCACCAGCACCGCCGAGATCGACTGGACCGTCGCCCACAACCCGGCGATCAGCAGCCCGAAGGTCGCGTAGCCGAGATAGGACACCAGGATCTGGACCGTGCCCCGGAGCGCCACCTGGTCCCTGCCCACCCCCTCGGCCAGCAGGAGGATGACCGCGGTCAGGCCGAAGTTGATCAGGACGAAGGCCCCGGTGGCCGCGCCGTACGGGATGATCACGCCGGGGAAGTCGTCCTCGCGAGGCAGGCCCACGATGCCGCCGGCGTGCTGGAACGCCACTCCCGCGGCGTATCCGCAGATCACGAACTGGGCGCCGTTGAACAGCCGCTTCACGACCGGCAGGCCCGGCCGCACACTCACCACGGCCATGAGCCCGACCAGCGCGGCTCCCTCGGGGCCGACCAGCACCACGGCGGCCAGCGCGGCGGAGAAGCTCACCGAGATCGCCGCCTGCGGCACGTTGAGCACCGTCGGTACGGACTCGCACACCAGGAACAGCAACGCGAGCACGACGAGCGTCGGAAGCTCGGCCTGGTCGAACCACCCCGGAGAGACGGCGCTGTCGACCACCAGTGCGGCGGCGGCTCCGATCAGTACGACGAAGTAGACCTTTGCCCGCCACGGCAGTTCCCGCATGCGGCCACCTCGCGCCCTCAGGTCCAGGAGATCCCGGAGGTCACGCCGGTCTCGGCCACGAACACCACCACAGGGGCGAGCAGTAACAACGCCGCCAGCATCTTGGTGGCCATCCTGTTGAACATCGCTGCCTCCACATCGAATTCGCCCACAGGCTACAGAAGCCAAGGTGCCCGGTCAGAGAGCTCGGCGAACCGCAGCCAAACCGTAATCAAGCAATCACGCTGCGCTCATTTGCCCTACTTCGTCCGGCGATTCGGCGCGTCCGCGAGCGGCTGCTTCCCACGTCATCCCCACAACGCGAGAACAGCGACCGTTCACCGACCGTCACCCCACCACTGGCCCGGAACTCGGTTACGTGCCCGGCGTCCATCCCCGTAAACCCAGAGGTCCCACAGGCCACGGGCCGACCCGTACGGCGGAGCGCTCTCAGGCGACACCAGAGGCGACACCCTGATGGACGCCCGGCGCGGCGATCGAAGCGGTCTCGGGAGCAGTGTGCGACGGCGTGGATCAGTGTGCGATGTCGGGCGGTGTGCGGCGGCGGATCAGGAGCGTGCGGCGGCCCAGGCGACGGTGGCCTTGAGACCGGTGGCGAGGTCGGTCCGCGGGCGCCAGCCGAGGCCCTCGCGGGCCGGCTCGGGATCGACGGCCATGGCGGGCAGGTCGCCGAGGCGGGCCGGGGCGAGGCCGGGCTCGTCGGGGGCGCCGGCCGCCGCGGCGATCAGCGTGTGCAGCTCGCGGTCGGTCGTCTGCACGCCCGTGCCGAGGTTGAACCTGCGCCCGTGGCCGTCGGTGCCGCAGGCGCGGGCGAAGCCGTCCACGACGTCCTCGACGAAGATGTAGTCCCGCGTCTGGGAGCCGTCGCCGTACAGGACCGTGGGTCGCCCCGCCAGCAGGGCGTCGGTGAAGATGGCGACGACCCCCGCCTCGCCCTCCGGTGACTGGCGCGGGCCGAAGACGTTGGACAGCACCAGCGTGGTGTACTCCAGCCCGTGGAGCGCGCTGTAGGCCGACAGGTACACCTCGCCGCTCAGCTTCGAGGCGGCGTACGGCGAGCGCGGGTCGGTGGGGGCGTCGCCGGGCACGGGGATGACGGCCGGCCTGCCGTACACCGCGACGGAGGAGGCGAAGACGACCTTGCGCGATCCCGCGCGGTGGGCGGCCTCCAGGACGTTGACGGTGCCCTCGACGTTCACCCGCGCGTCGTGCGTCGGGTCGGCGACGCTCTTGCGGACGCTGATCTGCGCCGCCAGATGGCAGATCACCTCGGGACGCCACGCCTCGGCCGCCGTGGCGAGCGCGGGGTCCCGCACGTCGATCGCATGCAGGTCGGCGTCCGGATTGCGGTTGCCGCCGGACGACATGTCGTCCACGACGGCGACCTCGTGCCCGTCGGCCAACAGGCGGTCCACGAGGTTCGAGCCGATGAAACCCGCCCCGCCGGTGACCATTACGCGCATGCCCGCCCCTTCGTCAGGTGTACGGGGTGATCCTAATCGCCGAGCTCGGACCGCACCTGCGCGATGCGCGCGAGGATCTTGGTGCGCAGGTCGTCCGGGACGGGATCGCAACCGCAGTGCTTGGCGACGAGTTGCTTGACGACCTTCTCCAGGCCGTACTCCTCCAGGCAGGGGCCGCACTCGTCCAGATGCTGACGTATGTCGGCGCGCCTGACGTCGTCGAGCTCGCCGTCGAGGTAGCTGTAGACCCGGTCCAGAACCTCGCCACAGTCGGTGTCGTGGTGGTCGCCGCAGCTCATCGCCCCTCCTCGTCCCGCACCAGGCCGCGAGCGCGCGCGTAGTCCTCGAGCTGCGTTCGCAGTTGTCTCCGGCCGCGATGCAGTCGCGACATCACGGTCCCGATAGGGGTCCCCATGATGTCGGCGATCTCCTTGTACGGGAAGCCCTCGACGTCGGCAAGGTACACCGCGATGCGGAAATCTTCGGGGAGCGCGGCCAGCGCGTCCTTGACATCGCTGTCGGGCAGGTGCTCAAGGGCCTCGACCTCGGCCGACTTCAGCCCGGTGGAGGTGTGCGACTCCGCGCGGGCGAGCTGCCAGTCCTCGATCTCCTCGGTGCCGGCCTGCTTGGGCTCCCGCTGCTTCTTGCGATAGCTGTTGATGAAGGTGTTGGTGAGGATGCGGTAGAGCCAGGCCTTGAGGTTCGTCCCCTCCTGGAACTGGTGGAACGACGCGAAGGCCTTCGCGAAGGTCTCCTGCAGGAGATCTTCGGCGTCTGCGGGGTTACGGGTCATCCGGAGCGCGGCGGAGTACAGCTGGTCGAGATACGGCATGACGTCGCGCTCGAACCGCTCGCTGCGCTGCTCCAGAGTCTCCTCCACTGTCTTGGAGACCGGACCCACCCCCTCTAGGACGCCGTACGTAGCCGAGAATACCGGCAGGGTAGCGGCGTCTTTCTCCTGGGCGTCGGGCACGAGCAACGCGTTCATGCCCAACTGCAACAGGGCGGGCGTAGAGTCTGTTCCCGGTACGTTTTCGAGGTACGAACACCCATGTTTGGGGAAGGACCTACGTACCGGCTGGTAGCCCGGAAACCGAGTTTCCGCTATCTCATGTCGACTTCTGAGATAGCCATAGTCCAGGAGCCGCTCGTGCTGCCCATTCCGGCCAACGAACTCAATGGCTCGGGAGCCCTCGGGCCGTACTGGACCTTCTACCACGCGGTCGTCGCCGAACAACTCCGCCAATGGCTGCCCGAGCGTCCCTCCCTGCTGCTCGACCTGTCCGGCGGCCGCGGCCGCTGGACGGCTCAGGCGGCACGGGCGGGACACCGGGTCATCCAGGTCATGGACTTCCGGCGACTCTCCGAACCGTGGCTGCGCGACGCGTCCGACCGCGTGCAGAAGGTCCGTGCCGACGATCTCGACTTCCTGCCCGACGCGTGCGTGGACGCGGTGATCGCGGAGGAACGCGCGCTCTCGGTCGAGATCATGGCCGAGTCCGTGATCGAGGACGTCGCCCGCGTGCTGAAGCCCGGCGGGAGGACGCTGGTGTGCGTCGACTCGCTGGTCCTCGGCATGGCGATACTCGCCGAGCAGAACTACTGGGCGCATCTGTGCCAGACGGGCGAGGTCATGCTCGTTCCCTGGCCGGACGGCAGCATCACCCGCTGCTTCACCAGCGTCCAGCTGCGCGAGCTGATGACGGCCGCCGGGCTCGAAGTGGAGTGGGTGCGCCCCCGCACGGTGCTGTCGCCGTCCACGGTCGACCACGTGCTGGGCACGGGTGGCCACTCGCTGGCCCGCCTGGTCCGGACGGAGCTGGCGACCCGGCCGGACGAGGAGGACACCGTCGGCATCCACCTCGTGGCGAGCGCGCGCAAGAAGGGCTGAGCCTGCGGTTCCCCGCCGTCCTGGCTTCCGGCTCCCACGCCACGGCTCAGCGGCGGCGTTCGCGCTTCGACTGGCACTGAACGCAGCGTGCCGCCTCCGGACGGGCCTCCAACCGGCCGTCCGGGACGAGCCCGCCGCAGTCCACGCATGTGCCGTAGGCGCCGTCGTCCAGCCGCCGCAGCGCGGCCAGTACGGCGACGCGGTGCCGGGACTCGACGTCGATCACCGCCTGGACGCGGTCGGCGTCGGGTGGGTCCGCCTCCTTGAGCACGCCGATGGAGCGGTCGAGCTCGTCGAGCAGGGTTTCCAGGCGCATGCGCGCGGTCGCGGGGTCCACGGATCCGCACCTCCGGGAGCATGGGGCGATTCGCAGGGAAAGGAGCCCCCGGCCTCCCTTTCCTCACCGGATGCCCGCTTGGCGCGCCCTTTACACTCCGCGTTCAGAAGAGCACGGCGGGCTCGCCGTCACCCGGAAGCGGCTCGATGAGATCAGGACCGTTGTGGCGGACGTTGTTGACCGCGGTCGAGACGGGATATGCCTCCAGCCGACCGGCGAGGGCCGGGACCAGCAGGCGGCCCGCGTCGCTGACACGGGGGTCGAGCCACTCGGCCCACCGGTCCCGCTCGACCATCATCGGCATGCGGTCGTGGATGTGGCCCACCCCGTCCTCCGCGCTGGTGGTGATCACCGTGCAGGTGCACAGCCACTTGAGCGGATCGTCGTCGGGCCGGGACGGGTCCTTCCAGAACTCGTACAGCCCGGCCATGGCCATGACTCCGCCGTCCTCGGGATGGATGTAGTACGGCTGCTTCGCGGGCTTGGCCCCCTCGGGCGCCGCCATCCACTCGTAGAAGCCGTCGGCGGGGAGCAGACAGCGGCGTGAAGCGAACGCCTTACGGAAGGCGGGCTTCTCGGCCACGGTCTCCACCCTGGCGTTGATCATCCGGGAGCCGATCGACGGGTCCTTCGCCCAGCTCGGCACGAAGCCCCACCGGATCACGCGGAGCTGGCGCACCGGCCGTTCCGCGCCCTCGGTCCTGGGCACGCGGCTCATGACCGCGTAGACCTTCTTGGTGGGCGCGACGTTGTAGTCGGGGCCGAGCTCCTCCTCTGTGTCGAGCTCGATCTCGAACTCCTCCATGAGCTCGTGCCGCTTGCGCGCCGACGCGTACCTTCCGCACATACCCCCCACCTTGCCATCACCCGGGCCGCCGCGCGGACCCCGACAGCGGCCGGACCTGCCGGTAGGCTTTCGTGCATGCCGACCCAGCCCCTGTGGCCCGCTCCCGTAGCGACCGGGCCGATCGACGCGACCGTCCGCCTGCCCGGGTCGAAGTCCGTGACGAACCGGGTGCTGCTCCTCGCCGCGCTGGCGCAGGCCCCCGGTTCCGTACGGCTCGCACTGCGCAGCAGGGACGCGGACCTCATGGTGGCGGCGCTGCGCTCCCTCGGCGCGGAGATGACCGCCTCGAACGAGAGCGTGTCGAGCGCCGACTGGGCGATCACGCCGGGGCCGATCAGGGGCGGCGCGTCCATCGACGTCGGTCTCGCCGGGACCGTGATGCGGTTCGTGCCGCCGGTCGCGGCCCTCGCGGACGGCGAGGTCTTCTTCGACGGCGACCCGCACGCGCGCAAGCGGCCGATGGGGCCGATCCTGGGCGCGCTGCGCGCCCTCGGCGCCACCGTGACCGCCGACGCGCTCCCGTTCACCGTACGCGGGCCGATCACGGGCGGCGAGGTCGTGCTGGACGCCTCGATCTCCTCGCAGATGGTGTCCGGGCTGCTGCTGGCCGCGCCGCGGTTCGAGAAGGGCGTCACCGTACGGCACAGCGGGCCGCCGGTCCCCTCCATGCCGCACATCGCGATGACGGTGCACCTGCTCCGCCAGGCCGGTGTCGAGGTCGACGACTCCGAGCCGGACGTGTGGCGGGTCGAGCCCGGCCCCATCGCCGCGAGGGACGTAATCGTCGAGCCCGACCTGTCGAACGCCGCGCCCTTCCTCGCCGCGGCGCTGATCACCGGTGGCGCGGTCACCGTGCCGGACTGGCCCGAGGAGACCACACAGGGCGGCGACCAGCTCCGCCACCTGCTCACCGACATGGGCGCGACCGTGACGCGCACGCCGTACGGCCTGCGGGTGACGGGAACCGGCCAGGTGCGGGGCATCGAGGCGGACCTGCACGAGGTCAGCGAGCTGACCCCCACGATCGCCGCGCTCGCGGCGCTGGCGGACGGCCCGTCGCGGATCAGCGGCGTGGCGCACATCCGCGGGCACGAGACCGACCGGATCGCCGCGCTGGCCATCGAGATCAACAAGCTCGGCGGCGACGCCCGTGAGACGGACGACGGCCTGGAGATCCGGCCGCGTCCGCTGTCGGGCGGGGTCTTCCACAGCTACGAGGACCACCGGATGGCCACGGCGGGAGCAGTGATCGGCCTGGCGGTTCCCGGCGTCGAGGTGGAGAACATCGCGACCACGGCCAAGACCCTCCCCGACTTCGCCGGCATGTGGGCGGACATGCTGGCGGGCACCGAGGGCAGGACCACGACGACCGAGACGCCGTGACGGGCGTCGATCGTTCCCGCGCCGGGCGCGCGGGCGCCGGAGAAGGACGGACAGGCTGAGCAAGCGGAAGTACGACGAGGACGACGTCAGGATCCGGCCGGGCAAGGGCTCCCGGCCCAGGACCCGGCTTCGCCCTGCCCACGAGAAGGCCGTCGAGGGCTTCATCGTGGCTGTCGACCGCGGCCGCTACACCTGCCTGGTGGGATCGGTCCCCGTCGTCGCGATGAAGGCGCGTGAGCTGGGGCGCAAGGGCATCGTGGTCGGCGACCGCGTCGCCCTGGTGGGCGACGTGAGCGGCCGGCCGGACACGCTCGCCCGGGTCGTCCGGGTGGAGGAGCGGCGCTCGATGCTCCGCCGCAGCGCCGACGACACCGATGACGTCGAGCGTCCGGTCGTGGCCAACGCCGACCAACTCGTCATCGTCACCGCGCTGGCCGACCCTCTCCCGCGGCCCCGGATGATCGACCGGCTCCTGGTCGCGGCCTTCGACGCGGACATCGACCCGCTCCTCTGCCTGACCAAGGCGGATCTCGCGTCCCCCGACGAGCTGGTCGCGCACTACGAGCCTCTCGGCGTGCCGTACATCGTGGTGAGCAAGGGGGGGCCGCTGGACGAGCTGCGCGGCCACCTGGAGGACCGGATCAGCGTGCTCGTCGGCCATTCGGGGGTCGGCAAGTCGACGCTCGTGAACGCGCTCGTTCCGACGGCCGACCGCGCGGTCTCCCACGTCAACGTGGTCACCGGCCGCGGCCGGCACACCTCGACCTCGGCGGTGGCGCTGGAGCTGCCCGAGGGCGGCTGGATCATCGACACCCCCGGCGTGCGCAGCTTCGGCCTGGCGCACGTGCACGTGGAGACCGTGCTCGCGTCCTTCCCCGATCTGAACGAGGCGACGGTCGAGTGCCCGAAGGGCTGCACCCACCTCGGGGACGGGTGCGCCCTCGACCGGTTCGTGGCCGAGGGGCACGCCGATCCCGCCCGCCTGGAGTCCCTGCGCCGGCTTCTGATCAGCCGCGAAGGCGGCGAGGACACACCCTGACCGTCCGGTGTCCGGGCTCGTGAGCGGCCCAGGCCGGCGCCGCCGGCCTTCGGCCCGGGGCCTGTCTGCTTCCTGGAATCGGTCATGGACGGTGGAACACGAGTCGTACTCCTCGGGCAGGTCCCGCCACGGGCTGCCGGTGGGGAACCGCACCGACTGGTCGGGTCCTATTTCATGAAATTTGACGAATTCGGGTGATCCCGCTGAGCGCATGTCCTACCTTCATCCCATGCGCATCAAGCCGATCATCCTGGGTTCGGTAACCGCGGCCGCCCTGCTCGCCGCCGGAGGCACCGCTCTGGCCGGCACCTCGGCCGGGGGCGACACGCCGACCAAGGTGTGCGGACCCGACTTCGTGGTGCAGCGGTCGGTCACGTTCAAGGGCGCGGCCACGTACCTGCTCTACAACGCGGACACCAAGAGCGCCTGCGCGGTCACGATCAAGACGACCAACCTGCGCAAGCGCACCAAGATCTGGGTGGCCCTGGACGTGAAGAACGCGGGCGTGGTCAAGAACGAGGAACTCACCGTCGATCACACCGTTCCGGTCTACCACTACGCGCCCGTGGGCACGCGGGTGAAGTTCTCCGGCGGCATCGACGGCGGCGCCACGTCTGGCACGGACTACGCCCCGATCAAGTAGAGCGCGGAGTCTCCGCGGGGCCCGGGATCGCCGTCGATGACACCGGGCCACCGGGCTAGCGGTTGGGGCGCAGCGTCCAGGAGACCGTCATCTCCGAGACGACGACGTCGTCGGCGTTCCTGATGTCGACGGCGACACCGAACTCGGGACGCTTTCCCTCGTCGAGTTGGGCCAGGACCTCGGCGCGATCGGCCCCCAGCGTCGCGATGGCGGTCACCTCTCCCTTTGCCAGCTTGAGATAGCGGATCTCGGCCGCGGTGGCGAGAGGGACGGCCCGGGCGAGTTGGTCGCCGAAGGCCGACAACATGGCCGCTCCGGAGGCCGACTCCGCCAGGGAGAACAGGGCGCCCGCGTGCGGTCCGCCGACGTGATTGTGCAGGTCGCCCCGGTCGGGAAGGCGGGCGGCCGCCCTTCCCGATCCGATCGAGTCGAAGGAGATCCCGAGCAACCGGGCGAAGGGCACGCTGTCCAGCATGAAGGCACCGATGTCCATGGCGGAATGTTACTCTTCAGTACGATCTGGGGCGATCCCTCATCTGATGTGATCGACCCCCGACGCGATAGCGTTGACCCCTGTGACCGGCTACAGCGACGATCTGCGTCTCGCACATGTGATGGCGGACGCCGCGGACGACATCACGATGCGCCGCTTCAAGGCGGTCGACCTCAAGGTCGACACCAAGCCCGACCTCACACCGGTCAGCGACGCCGACCGCGCGGTCGAGGAGGCCATCCGCGGCACGCTGCGCCGCGCCCGCCCCCGTGACGCCGTCGTGGGCGAGGAGTTCGGCAAGACCGGCTACGGCATGCGCTCGTGGGTGATCGACCCCATCGACGGCACCAAGAACTACGTGCGCGGCGTCCCGGTCTGGGCCACCCTCATCGCGCTGATGGAGGAGGGCAAGGTCGTCGTCGGAGTCGTCTCCGCGCCGGCGCTCAGCCGTCGCTGGTGGGCCGCCAAGGGCGGTGGGGCGTGGACCGGCCGCAGCCTGACCAAGGCCACCCGCTGCCAGGTCTCCGGCGTGGGCCGCCTCGCGGACGCCTCCCTGTCCTACTCCAGCCTGAGCGGCTGGGAGGAGGAGGGCCGGCTCGACAACATGCTCGACCTCATGCGCGGGGTCTGGCGCACCCGGGCCTACGGCGACTTCTGGTCGCACATGATGGTCGCCGAGGGCGCGGTCGACATCTCCGCCGAGCCCGAGTTGTCGCCCTGGGACATGGCCGCGCTCACTGTGATCGTGGAGGAGGCCGGCGGCACCTGCACCGCCGTGGACGGCACCGCCCCTCTCGACGGCGGCAGCATGGTCTGCAGCAACGGCCTGCTGCACGGCGAGGTGCTCAAGCTCCTGACCAGGGACTGAGGCCCTTCAGAACCTCACAGTCGCAGGGCCTGACAGATCCGGCGCCGCACAGATTCAGTGCTTCACAGCGCGAGGGTCTGCGACACGGCCGACATGAGACTGCCGTGGTACGCCTCGCCGTACAGGCAGACGTGCACGAGGAGCGGATGCAGCTGGTGCATGGGCACCCGCTCGCGCCAGCCGTCGGCCAGTGGCGCCGCTTCCCGGTAGGCCGCGAGGATCGTGTTCAGGTGCGGGGCTCCGAAGAGGGCCAGCATGGCGAGATCGGTCTCCCGGTGCCCGCCGTGCGCGGCCGGATCGATGAGAACGGCCCGCTCCGCGGTCCAGAGCAGGTTGCCGCTCCAGAGATCCCCGTGGATCCGGCTCGGCGGCTCGGCCACTCCTGAGACCTCCGGGATGAGCGCGCACGCCTCCTCGATCAGCTTCACGTCCTCCGCAGCCAGCCACCCGCCGTCCCGTGCCGACCGTACGAACGGGAGGACGCGGCGCTCGACGTAGAAGGACGGCCAGTCCGGCGCGGGCGCGTTGTCCATGGGCAGCTCGGCGATGTGTCCGGGCCACGGGGCGCCGAACTCCGCCGCGCCCGCTCCATGCAGCGCCGCCAGCTCGCGTCCGAACCGCTCGGCCGCCCCGGCGGTCGCGTTCGCGGGCTCGATCCACTCCAGGACCAGCTCGCCGCCGTCCGACCTGATCACCTCGGGTACGGCGACGGCGCCGGGCTCGGCCAGCCAGCGCAACCCGGCCGCCTCCGAGGTGAAGTCCGCCCCACGCTTGACGAAGACCCTGCGGCCGTCGAGCTCGCCCTCGTACAGGGTCCAGGCGTGGCTGGACCCGAGGTCCCTAGTGATCCGCAAGGTGCCTGGCCAGCCCTTCGGACGCGGCCTCGACCATCCGGAGGACGTCGCGGAAACCCGCGTGACCGCCATAGTAGGGATCAGGCACCTCGGCTTC
Organism: Microtetraspora glauca; assembly: GCF_040656155.1. Lineage (NCBI taxonomy): Bacteria > Bacillati > Actinomycetota > Actinomycetes > Streptosporangiales > Streptosporangiaceae > Microtetraspora > Microtetraspora glauca. The sequence continues at coordinate 5,369 of NZ_JBFALK010000008.1, read as the reverse complement.
CGGCGGAGACGAGGGGTCGAAGGAGCGGAACAGGCGCACGTCGGCCTCCGGCGGGGCGAGCCGCCGTACGGCGCGCAGATTGTCGGCGTCCATCACCAGGACGAGGTCGCGCTCGGCGAACCAGGAGCGGTCGAACCGCCGCGCGCGGTGAGCCGAACCGTCGTATCCGCCGGCGGCGAGCGTGGCCAGCGCCCGCTCGTCCATGGGCGCCCCGACATGCCAGCCTCCGGTGCCCGCGCTGTCGACCTCGACGTCGATGCCGTGTTCCTCCAGCGTGCGGCGGAGCACGATCTCCGCCATCGGAGAGCGGCAGATGTTGCCCATGCAGACCAGGCAGATGCGCTTCATGGGTTCATATTCCCAGCTCAGGGCGACGCGGCGAAACCGCCACAAGAGCGACTGTGCCCGTTCACTGTCCGTTCACCTTTAACAGGGCATTAAGTCACCTTGACTCTTTAGCGTCCTACCCGTTGAAAGACCAAAGTGGGAGGACACAACCGTGAAGTATGCAGGCCGGCTCGCCGCGGCCGCCATCGCCGGCGTGCTTTCGCTCGCTGCGTGCGGCACCGATGACAACACCGCCGCCGACAGCGGCGCCACCGCCGGCAGCTCCTCCGCCGCAGCCGGCGGGTTGTCCGGAACCATCAACGCGGCCGGCTCCTCGGCGCAGGCGAACGCGATCGAGGAGTGGAAGAAGGCGTTCCAGTCCGCGAACTCCGGGGTGAGCATCAACTACCAGCCGAGCGGTTCCGGCGCGGGCGTCCAGGCGTTCATCCAGGGCACCGTGGCCTTCGCGGGCTCCGACTCGGCGTTGAAGGACGACAAGGGCGAGCCCGCGCAGGCCGACGCCCGTTGCAAGACCGGCAAGGCGATCAACCTTCCGATGGTCACCGGCCCGGTCGCGGTCGTCTACAACCTTCCCGGTGTCGACGGACTGCAGCTTTCGCCGAAGACGATCGGCGGCATCTTCAACAGCACGATCACCAAGTGGGACGACGCGGCCATCAAGGCCGACAACCCTGACGCCAAGCTGCCCTCCACCCCGATCCAGGCGTTCCACCGCTCGGACGAGTCGGGCACCAGCGACAACTTCACCAAGTTCCTCAAGGCGACCGCCGACTGGCCGTACGAGCCCGCCAAGGCCTGGCCGGCCGAGGCCAAGGGGCAGGGCTCCAAGGGCAGCGACGGCATCGCCTCCTCGGTGAAGACGACCGAGGGCGCGATCAGCTACGTCGAGCTGTCGTACGCGGAGAACTCTCAGCTGCAGAAGGCCAAGGTCGCCAACGGCTCCGGCGAGTTCGTCGAGCTCACCCCGGAGAGCGCGGGCAAGACCGTCGAGGCCGCCGAGATCGCCGGCACCGGCAACGACCTGAAGCTGTCGATCGACTACGCCACCAAGGCGGCGGGCGCCTACCCGATCGTCCTCGTGACGTACGAGATCACCTGCGAGAAGGGTCTGTCCACCGAGGACGCCAAGCTCGTCAAGTCCTTCCTCACCTACACCGCCAGCGACGAGGGCCAGCAGGCGCTCAGCGGCCTCGGATACGCACCGCTCCCGGCCACCCTGCTGGGCAAGGTCCGCACCGCCGTCGAGGCGATCTCCTAACCCATATGGTCACGTCACCACGTACACGCGAAGGCGGACCGGCCGTGCGCCGGTCCGCCTTCCGGCGCAGCCGCGGCGACGGCCCGTTCCGGTTCGCCTCGACCGGAGCGGGCGTCGTCCTTCTGGGGATCATGGCGGCGATCGGGGTCTTCCTCATCGTCAAGGCGATCCCCGCCCTCCAGGCCAACACCTCGCACTTCCTGACCGAGAAGGTCTGGAACCCCAACGCGGTGCAGCCGGCCTTCGGCATCGGCGCCCTCGCGTTCGGGACCGTGCTCAGCTCGTTCCTGGCGCTGATCATCGCCACCCCGGTCGCGATCGGCGTGGCGCTGTTCATCTCCCACTACGCGCCGAGGCGGCTGGCCGCCCTCCTCGGTTACGTCATCGACCTGTTGGCCGCGGTTCCCAGCGTCGTCTACGGCCTCTGGGGCGTCGTCTTCCTGGTGCCCTTCATGCGCGGACCGTCGGAGTTCCTCAACACGTACTTCGCCTGGATCCCGCTGTTCGGCGGCGACCAGGTGGTCGGCAAGTCCATGCTGACCGCCGCGATCGTACTGGCGATCATGATCCTGCCGATCATCGCCGCGATCTCCCGCGAGGTGTTCCTCCAGGCGCCGAAGACGCAGGAGGAGGCCGCGCTCGCCCTCGGGGCCACCCGCTGGGAGATGATCAGGATGGCCGTGCTGCCGTTCGGCCGTCCCGGCGTGATCAGCGCCGCGATGCTCGGCCTCGGCCGGGCCATGGGCGAGACGATCGCCGTCGCGCTCATCCTCCCCGCGACCTTCGGGATCTCGTTCGAGATCCTCGGCCCGAACGGCAACAGCATCGCCGCCAACATCGCCAACGGCTTCGGCGAGGCGACCGCCACCGGCCGTGGCGCGCTGATCGCGTCCGGCCTCGTCCTCTTCCTGATCACGCTGGTGGTGAACATGGGCGCCCGTCTGATCATCGCCCGCCGGAAGGAGTTCTCGAGGACATGACCACTGTCCCAACGGGCATCCAGCCCATCTCGACCGGCCGCCGGGTGAAGGACCGCATCGTTCACGTGCTGGTCTACCTGGCATTCGCCATCGCGGTCATCCCCCTGATATCGGTGCTGTGGCTGGTCGTCAAGAACGGCATGCAGCGCTTCGACCTGGAATTCCTCACCCACTCGATGCGCAACATCGGGGCCAGGGACGCCGGAGGCGGCGCATACCACGCGATCATCGGCACCCTGGAACAGGTGCTTCTCGCCTCGCTCATCGCGGTGCCGATCGGCCTGCTCACCGCCGTCTATTTGGTGGAGTACGGCAGCGGCGGCCGGCTGGCCCGGTCGATCAGCTTCTTCGTGGACGTCATGACCGGCGTCCCATCAGTCGTTTCCGGCCTCTTCGTGCTGGCGTTCTGGATTCTCGCCCTCGGCATGCCGTTCTCCGGGTTCGCGGGCGCCATGGCGTTGTCGATCCTGATGATGCCGGTGGTGGTCAGATCGGCAGAGGAGATGCTGCGCCTCGTGCCGAACGACCTCCGCGAGGCGGCGTACGCGCTCGGGGTCCCGAAATGGCGCACCATCGTCAAGGTCGTGCTGCCCACCGCGTTCACCGGCATCGTGACCGGCGTGATGCTCGCCGTCGCCCGCGTCGCCGGCGAGACGGCCCCGCTGCTGCTCACCGTCTTCTTCACCGACTCCATCAACAACGACCCGTTCAACGGGCCGCAGATGGGTCTTCCCCTGTACGTCTTCGACCAGGCGGGACGGCCGACCGACACCGCGATCGACCGCGCGTGGACCGGAGCGCTCACCCTGATCCTGATCGTCATGCTGCTCAACCTGGTGGCGCGCCTCATCGCGTGGTGGCGCTCGCCCGCGAAGAGAGGGTCTTAGGACATGGCCAAGCAGATCGAGGTCGCCGGACTCGACGCCTACTACGGAGCGCACAAGGCCATCGAGGACATCACGATGACCATCGAGCCGCGCGCGGTGACGGCGTTCATCGGGCCTTCAGGGTGCGGCAAGTCCACGTTCCTTCGGACGCTCAACCGCATGCACGAGGTCATCCCCGGCGCCCGCGTCGAAGGCAAGGTCCGTCTGGAGGACCAGGACCTCTACGGTCCCGACGTCGACCCGGTATCCGTACGCCGGACCATCGGCATGGTGTTCCAGCGGCCCAACCCGTTCCCGACGATGTCGATCTACGACAACGTCGCCGCCGGCCTCCGGCTCAACGGGCGGTTCTCCAAGTCCGAGCTCGACGGCATCGTCGAGAACTCCCTCAAAGGAGCCAACCTCTGGAAGGAGGTCAAGGACCGCCTGCACAAGCCCGGATCCGGCCTCTCCGGCGGCCAGCAGCAGCGCCTCTGCATCGCCCGTGCCATCGCCGTACGCCCCCAGGTCCTGCTGATGGACGAGCCTTGCTCGGCCCTCGACCCGATCTCCACGCTCGCGATCGAAGACCTCATCTCGTCGCTGAAGCGCGACTACACGATCGTGATCGTGACGCACAACATGCAGCAGGCCGCCCGCGTCAGCGACAAGACCGCGTTCTTCAACCTGGCGGGACAGGGCCAGCCCGGGAAGCTCGTCGAGATGGACGAGACCTCCAGGATCTTCACCAATCCCGGCCAGAAGGCGACCGAGGACTACATCACCGGCCGTTTCGGCTGATCCAGGATCTGGACGGAACGAAACCAGCGGACACGGAACTTAAGCAGAGCGGAAGGGGAGGCATCGGGGTGACGCTACCCGCGGTGGAGGGGGACACTCGGTCTGCGCCCATACTCCTGGTGGCCGATCCGGACAGCGACCTGATCCGGCAACTCGCGGCCGCGCTCGAACCCGAAGGCGTCGAGGTGACCGGCGTGGCCGACGGTGCACAGGCACTGCTCCAGGCGGGCGCCCTCCAGCCCGATGCCGTCCTGATCAGCGCCTCCCTCCCCATCATCGGCCCGCTCGACTTCGTCCGTGCCGTACGCCTCGATCGAGCCGTACCGGTCCTGCTCGGCATCGACTTCGGCAGCGATGCCGAGCAGGCCGTACACGCTCTCGCGGCAGGTGCGACGGCCTGCGTGGCCCGCCCGTACCGCGTTCTCGAGCTGCTCCCCCTCGTCCAGGCCGCCTTCCGCCGCCAGGAGATCGACCGGGCCGTCCTGGTGATCGGAAACGTGGAACTCGATGTCACGGCCTACCAGGTCAAGGTCAGCGGGAAGATCGTTCATCTTCCTCTGCGGGAGTTCGAGCTCCTGCACTACCTGATGCGCAACGCCGACCGTACGGTGACACGCGACCAGATCATGCGAAACGTCTGGCACTCGGCCGACACCATGTCCACGAACACCATCGCCGTTCACGTGAAACGGCTACGGGCTCGGCTCGGCGACGTTGACGACAGAATGATCCAGACCGTCCGCGGCGTCGGCTACCGCCTCGTCTCCAGCTGATCACATGACCCACGGCGCCTGAGTCCAGCAACCGCCGCGGTGGGCCGGTGCTTGTAGACGCTGTGTTGTGGGACGAGCCGCGCTGGCTGTGTCCTTAAGGCCCACGGCTGTGGGGCCAGTCGCGGTGGCCAGTGCCTGTAGACGCCGCATTGTGGGCGGAGCCGCCATGGCCGGTGTCTGTGCGGCCTGCGGCTGTGGGGCCAGTCGCGGTGGGCCGGTGCTTGTAGACGCTGTGTTGTGAGACGAGCCGCGCTGGCTGGTGTCCGTAGGCACGGCGACGGGGGCTTGCTCCGGCCGGCCGTGATAGTTGCGATCAGGTGCATACCGCTGTCGCGGTCGCGGG